>CAZFPM010000072.1:0-23547 GCA_964520965.1 uncultured Myxococcales bacterium | reverse complement strand
CTTGATCGTCTGGCTGCGGGTCTCGATGATCTCCTGGTTGAGATCGCGGACGAGTTCCTCGATGCGGTCCATCAGCGGTCGGTGGGTAGCGAACCGGGAGAAGCGCTCTCGGGTTCGGCGGCGTCGGGCGCCTCCGGGGCGATGACGGTGGCGGACTCGTATTCGCCGATTCCCCGGACGACTCCGATCGTCAGCGCGATGATGATCCACGCCGACAGCAGGGTGAAGAAGCCCATGCCGATTCGTCGGGCGAGCGTGACGCGACGCTCATTGTTGGGATCCGAGCCGCTCATGGCGCCGTACTGTCCATCGGCACCGCGCGCAGGTCAACCGGCATCGGGACGTGGGCGTGCGGCGCGGGCGGCCTCTGCCCTCAATCGGGGGCCGGCAGCACGACTCGATAGGTCCCGTCGGCATCGGCGACGCTCAGGCCGATCAAGGTCGCCGACGACCCGTCGACCGCAAACGCCTGCACCGTGGCGCCGGCGAGCGGCTCGTTCAGGTCGTCGAGCACGCGGCCGGAGACGACCCCGGCGTCGGGGAGCTCGACCGTGAAGCCCTCGACCATCCCCCGGCCGACCTCCAGATCGACGGTGGTGCGGGCGTGTCCGAGCTGTTCCGGTGGCACCGCGGTCGCCCGGTATTGGCCGGGCTGCGCGGCGACCTGGAACCGCCCGTCTTCGTCGGTCCGCCCGCTGGCGCCGAAGAGCTGAGACGGGACACCGTAGCGGTCGAGCGGGCGTGTAGAGGTCGAGACGAGCTCCAACGCGAGGTCGACCTCAGCGACGGGTGTGCCGGCCGAGGTCACGACGCTGCCGGAGACGGGGTGCCGTTGCTCGACGACGAGCCGGACCGGCTCGACCGGTTCGAGGGTGGTGTCGACGGCGAGGAGCACGGGTGCGGCGAGCCCGTGTTCGGCGTCGAGCGAGGCGGCGTAGACCGTCGATCGTCCCGGTGCGACGGCGAGCTCGAAGGTGCCGTCTTCGGCGATGGCGGCGGAGTCGACCCGGACCTCGTAATGGCCGTCCACGATGCCGGGCTCCCCGTCGACGACGCCGGTGCTCGGTTCGAGCGCGGTCCGGGCGATGACGACGGCGTCGGGGATCGGGTCACCGTCGGAGGACTCGACGCGGAAGGGAACGGACACGGGTTCGGCCCACGTTCCCGTCCGGAGCGACAGGTCGAACGAGAGGGCGTCCGGGGGTATGGAGACGGGCTCGTACACGGCGGTCGGCACGTCGCCGTCGTCGCCGTCGGGGCGAACGTGGAAGACGTACTCGGTGTCGCTCGGCGGCGCGAACACGATGAAGTAGCCGTCGTCGCCGGTGACGTCGACCGTGGTCTCGAAGCGGCCGTCGGTCGTGAGCGCGAACACCCGGGCCTCGGCGACCCCCTCCACCGGCAGCGCATCGCGTTCGACGCGCCCGGCGACCCGGACGTATTGCTCGGGGGCGGGCAGGTTGAAGGGGCGGAACTCGCTATGCTCTTCGTCGTTGGTCACCGGGCGCCGGATCTCGATGCCGAAGACGTTCGTCCGGGAGACGTCTTCACGGTCCGGTCTCACCGACGCAGTGTAGACGCCGGGGGGCAGCTCGATTGCGTATCCTCCCGTGGTCGGGTCGGTGCGCACGCTCGCCTCGAACTCGTCTCCGGGGATTCCCTGGGTGTTGACGAATCGCAGCTCGGCGCTGACCGGCTCCCCGATCGCCGGAGCGACGGCGCTGAACAGGACGAAGCCGTTGACGTTCACCGGGGGGCGCAACGCGTAGTCCGGCAGCGGCTCGCCCAACGTCACGGCCATCTCGGTCACGTGGAGTGCGCTGAGGTTGGACCTGAACGCAGGCGGCTGGATCAAGAGCCCTATGGTCAGCTGCTTGGCCTGCTCCTCGGCGCAGATCCCGAATTGACACGTGAAACCGTCCGGGCAATCGCCGTCGACTTCGCAGTCGGGCGCTGCGGCGTCCGCCTCGATGCCGAACTCGGCGGTGCAGGCGGCAAAGAGCCAGAGTACTACCGCGACCGCCCCCAGGTATCGGCGGGGGTGCGTCACGGGCAGGCTCCCGTCAGCTTGACGCGCCACGTGTAGGTGACGACGAACTCCTCGAGACCGTCCTGCGCTTGTGATGCCGGAAGTTCGTCGGTGAGCTCCAGCGTCACGAAGACGATATCACCGTCAGCTCCTTCCAGGGGGTCGACGCAACGGTCGAGGGTCAGGGCTGGACCGTCGTACTCGGTGACCCCATCGAAGGCTTGTATCTCGCGGGGCTGCAGGGCGCCCGCTCGGAAGGCGACCTCTTCTACATCGTTCGGCTGGAGCTTGCCGAGGAAGCGGTACGTGATGACCTCGGGGTCGTTCAGATCATAGACCGCGTCGATGGCAAAACGTTGTTCGCCATCTTCGGTGAGGTCGATCGGGATCTCTGGGGAGAATCCGAGCACGAAGGGGGGGCTGTCGGCGGCACTCGGAGCCGGGTTGATCGGCGGCCCGTAGAAACAGGCACCGAGTGCGGTCAGCGCCGCGCAGAACGCGCCGACGCCGATCCATGAACTATGCAAGCTTCTCGCCAATGCCTTTTTTGCTTCGAGAATCGCCAGTTGTGCCCCCAGGCGGGGGTCGTTCGGGGGCTCGTGCCCCTCTCAAGTGCGACACTGGTGTCATGCCTCCGGCTCCCGTTCGGCTTCCTTCTCCAGGAAGCGGAAGATGGTCCGCGGGTCGACCCCGAGGTCGCGCGCGGTCTTGGTCCGGTTTCCGGCGTTGAGTTCGAGAACCTCGCGGATGTAGCTGCTCTTCCAGGCTTCCTGGGCATCGGCGAGGGGCAGGATCTCTCGCTCTCCGCCCTCGCGCAGGTCGAGGTCCTCGGCGCGAATTCCGGAGCGCTCGGAGAGGATGATCGCCTTCTTGATGTGATTCTCCAGTTGCCGGATGTTGCCGGGCCAGGAGAACTTCCGCATCGCGATGATCGCGTCGCCGTTGAAGCGCTTCTTCGCCGTGTCGAACTCGGTCAGGTACTTGTCGAGGAAGTACCGGGCGATGATCTCCACGTCGTCGCCCCGGTCGCGGAGCGGCGGCAGCGTGAGCGTGACGACGTTCAGGCGGTAGTAGAGGTCTTCTCGGAAGGAGCCGTCGCTGATCATGGCGCCGAGGTCGCGGTGGGTGGCAGCGATGATGCGGAGGTCGACGCGCTCGGGCCGGGTGTCGCCGACCTTGGTGACCGTGCGGTCCTGCAGCGCTCGGAGGATCTTCACCTGGAGGTTGACCGGCATCTCGCCGATCTCGTCGAGGAAGAGAGTTCCTCCGGCGGCCGCCTGGAACTTGCCGCTCCGGGTCGCGCTCGCGCCCGTGAAGGCGCCGCGTACGTGGCCGAAGAGCTCGGATTCGAGGAGGTTCTCCGGGATCGCTCCGCAGTTGATGGTCACGAAGGGACCGTTGGCCCGGTCGGAGCGGGCGTGGAGCTCGCGGGCGATCAGCTCCTTGCCGGTGCCGGTTTCGCCGAGGATCAGCACGGAGACGTCGGTCGGCGCGACCTTCGCGACCCGCCGATAGACTTCCTTCATCGCGTTGCAGGAGCCGATCAGCGAGCCGAAGCGCATGTCGTCGATGCGTTCGCGCAGCCGTCGGTTGTCGAGCCGGAGCTCGTCCATCGCCAGCGCCTTGGCGATGATCAGGCTCGCCTGCGCAGCGTAGATCGTAAGGGTCGAGAGGTGGGCCTGCGTGAACAGGTTCACGACGTTGTCGTTGCCGACGTAGATCAGCCCGAGGAAGCGGTCCCGGTCGATCAGCGGGACGCACATCACGCTGCAGAGCTTCAGGTTGACGACGGACTTCGAACCCCCGAAGTCACGGTCGTTCAGCGCGTCGGCGACGATGAGCGGTTGCCGGTTCCGGACGACGGTCGACACGATGCTGTCGGAGAGCTGGCTGATCGCGTCTTCGATGTTCTCCTTGTCGAGTTTCCGCGCGACGCGGACGTGCATCTCCTCGTCCTGCCCGAGGATCAGAAAGCCCCGGTCGGCGTGGGTCAGCTCGATGATGGAGTCCATGAGCTCCTCGAGCAGCTCGGGGATCGGCTTCTCCGTCAGGAGCACCTGGCTGAACTCGAGGATGCGGCGATACGACTGGACGAGATCGGACTGCTCCTCTTCGGCGCGCTGCACCGACGCGCGGTAGAGGTGGAAGGTGAGGCAGGTCGACCCGATCAGCAGCTCGTCACCGTGCTCCAGCATGTGCTTCGCCCGGCGCTTGCCGTTGATGATCACGTCGTTCGTCCCGATGCACTGCAGCGTGAACGTGCGTCCGTCGAAGCGCACGAACCCGTGGGTCTCCGAGACGTCGGCGTCGTCGAGCACGAGGTCGTTCTCGGTGCCGGAGCCGATGCTGGTGACGCGCTTGTGGACCTGGAATGCGATCGGCTTCTTGGATCCGGGTGCCTGGTAGACGAGGTGGGGCATCGGTCAGCGAACCTGGAGGATCGGGGCGAACGAGAAGTCCCATCTGCGCCACCGACTCTGCGGGGCGTCGCGGCGGTACTCGGGCGGGGGCTCGGTCAGCGTGCGGTAGTCGACTCGGCGGGCCTGGTCGTGGGTCGCGGCGCCGTGGATGATGTTGGCGACCACGACGGCCGTGAAACCAGTCGCCAACACGTATTGGGCTCTGCGCCGGTTTCGCGCGCGGTCGGGTCGGGCGTAGAAGCCGTCGGCGTCGCGGGCGATCTCGTTCGAGAGGTAGAGGGAGAGCATCGAGACCCCGAGCACGCTCTCGGAGACCAGGTAGCCGAGGCCGGCGCCCTCGCGGTCCGAAGCGAGGAAACCGTAGCCGAAGGGAAGCATCGACACGAGGAGCGACTGCTCGTGCACGCTCTGCTCGAAGTAGACGGTCGACGCAGCGGTCTCTTCGGCGAGCAGCGCCTCGACCAGGGCCGCGTTCTCTTCGCGGACCGTGTCCATCCGTGCGATGACCGGCGGCGGATAGAGGAGCGGATCGAGCCGGAAGCGGGGGTCGACGAGCAGGAGTTCCAGGAAGGCGCGGTCGGCCAGCTCGCCGAGACCCTCGAAGTGCGCCGCGGTGCCGAGGAGGGTGAACGCGCGTACGAGCGTGTTGTCGTCGAGCGGCGGCGGGGTCGGCAGGAGCAGCGGCTCGAGGGTGCTCACGACGTCGGCGTAGTCGCCGTAGACGAACGAATTCTCCGCAAAGCGGATCGTCTCCTCGGCCGAGCGGAGCGCTTCGTCGTCGTTCGTAGCGTCGCTGTCGCCGCCAATCGTCGGGGCGCCAGCGCCATCGTGGGTCTCCCCGGTGGGCGTTCCCTCGGGTTCCGCCGGCTGCGCGTCGACCGTTCTCCCGGGGATCGGAGTCACCAGGACGATCAGCGCGGCCGGAACGACTATCGCGAATCGCCATGCCATCGCCCGCGCGATGCTACCGCAGTGCCTGCTTCGCGTGTAGCGCGTTGCGGCCGGCTGCCCGCGCGGCCCCCGGCGTTAGGAGCTTCCCCACAAGATGCCCGCCGGGCCAGACTTCGACAGGCACGCCATTTCGGCGCCACGACATCTTGCGGAGTACACCCGGTACACCACAACATGTCGTGGTGCCGATCTGTCACACCTGTCGAAGTCTCGCCTCGGCGTGAATTCGTAGGGAAGCTCTTAGAGTGGCGCGGTCACTCGAACGTCACCGGAACGGTCTGTTCGGTGCGGACGCGGACCCGTCTTCGTTCCGGGAGTCCGGTCGGGGGAAAGAACTCGAGATCGACCCATCGCTCGGCCTCGTTTCCCGTGATCGGGACCTCGATCAGGTCTTCTGTGGAGTAGTTCCGCCCATCGAAGGTGACGGTGCCGGGGACGCTCGATCTCACTGCGATCCAAGCCGGCGGCCACGGGACTCGGAAGGCGAACTCGTTCGGCGCGTCGGGGACGACGACGAAGGTCTCGGACAGCCGGCCTGACTGCAGTCTGGGGACGTTCATCTCGATCCGGTGCTGGCCGGCGGTGAGTCGGAGCGTCTGTTGCTCGACCTGGCGCCCGCTCCCGATTTCGTTGCCGTCGATGCGGATCATGGCGGTGAGCGGTTGGACTCTGATGCGAACCGGGAACAGGGCCGGCTCGTCGGCCGAGTCCGGCGGAGTGGCGGCCTCGCCGCTGCCCTCCGGTTCCCCGGACCCCTCGGCGACCGCATCGTCCTGGACGGCGGCAGGGACCCGGGGCCGGATGTGGAGCTGGGAAGCCGAGCGCGCCAGTCCGTAGGCCACGAACGCGGCGCGGGCGTGCACGCCGCTCGCTTCGTCGGTCGCGGCGGCCGCGATTCGCGCGACCTGGACGGCATCGGCGACGGCGCTGGTCGCCTCGCCTTCGGCGAGTCCGGCCGAGAGCGCGGCGGTCTGGCGTGTACCGCCCACGACGGCGTGCGCCGCGAGAATCCCGCTCTCGCGTGCCTCGAACTCGGCGGCGGGAACCACGGGCGGCTCGCCGCCGGGGCCGACGCCCGGGAGGATGAACACCATCCACGCCCACACACAGGCGGCGGTGGCCACGATGCCGAGCACCAGCGCGGTCACGAATTGCCAACGGCGCCGCGTCTGGACGCGCCCGATCACGCGTCCGGCGACGGCGTTCTCCTCGTCGATCGCGAGGATCCGGTCGCAGTGTCCAATGGCCGCGGCGACCCGGCCTTGCAGCATCGCCTCTTCGGCGAGCCTGGAGAGTCGCTCGATCAGCTTCTGCTCGAGCTCGGCTTCGTACGCGTCGGGGTGGGCGAAGAACGCGGCGAGCTCGCCGTCGATATCGGTCAGACCGAGCTCTGCCAGCCAGGCCCTCAGGTCGCCGACGAGCTCGTCGACCTGCGAATAACGGGCCGCGGGGTCGGTCTCCATGCAGCGCTCGATGATCGCGGCGAGACGCCTGCCGATGCGCGCATTGACCATCTGCGGGTCGGGATATCGACCGTTGAGGATCGCGTTGAGGATGACGGCCGGATTCCGACCGTCGTAGGGCAGTCGGCGGGTCGCGGCGAAGTAGAGGACGGTTCCGAAGGCGAACACGTCGACCCGCTCGTCGACCGGGTTGCCTTCGATCGCCTCGGGGCTCATGTGGGCCGGCGACCCGAGGACGGCGCCGGTCATGGTCAGGGTCTGGGCGTCGAGCAGACGAGCGAGGCCGAAGTCCATGAGTTTGGGGACGCCGCCGCGAGCGATCATCACGTTTTCGGGCTTGAAATCCCGGTGGATGACTCCTTGTTCGTGGGCGTGTCGGAGGGCCTCGGCGAGCTCGAGGCACACCATGCCAGCGACTTCGGGGAACGCGAATCCCCGGCGGTCGACGAACTCCCGCAGGGTCTCGCCGCGGATCAGCTCGGCCGCGATGTACCCGACGGGAGCCGTGGGCGAAGAGAACCCGTAGACCGACATGATGTTCGGGTGCTTGAGGCGCGCGACCGCCCGCGCCTCGCGCTCGAACCGCTCTCTGTTCTCGCTTCGGCCGGCGATGTGGTCGTGCAGGATCTTGAGCGCGACTTCGCGGCGCAGTCGGGTGTCCTGAGCTCGATAGACGACGGCCATGCCTCCGGTCCCGAGCTCGTCGAGGATCCGGTAGTTGTCGATCTGTCCCTGGCCGAGCGCGATGCGGGAGTGGGCGCCGGAGGAGCCTCGCGGTCCGGAACCGCTGTCGGGGGGTGGGTATGGCTCGTCGATACGCCTGGTGTCGGCGGTCTGGTCGATGGCGTCGACGTCGTCGTCGGGGGTGAGCCCGGGCGCGGCGCGCGGGCGCACCTCTCCGTTGGCCGAGGCGGCGTCCGTGACCGTAGGCTCCTCGTCTTCTGGCGCGCGCGCGGGCGGGTCGGTGGGATCTTCGAGCGTCGTACCGTCCTCTCGTGTGCGCCCCGCCGGCCATTGTTCCTGTCGGCGCCGTTGGTGTAGATTCGCCGTGGTCGGGAAGGGCCAGCGCCGCGCGTTGGTTGGACCCGTGAACAGATAGCCCAGTCGAAGAGATGCTTCAACGTAGTGAACTCATTCGAGTCCTCGCCATCACGGCGCTCGCCTCCGGGGCCCTGCCCACGGCCTGCCAGTCGCAGGAGGTGTCCGCCCCTCCGCAGGCGCCACCGGTATTCTCGCCTGCGGCTCCGGCGGAAGCCGAGGAAGAGGGGGACGAGGCGCCGGTGACCTATCGGATCGAGGCGGAGGTCGAGGAGGGCGAGGCCGCCTCGCGGGTGCTGGTCGCCCAAGTCACGCCGCTGAACGGCTATCACGTGAACCTGCTCTACCCGTGGAACCTGACGGTGCACGACGATGCGCCGACGTGCGCCGGCGTCTCCCAGGGCCGGGACGAGGCGGTGAGCTTCGAAGAAGAGGGAGCCACGTTCCGGATCCCGGTCGCAGACGGCGCCGCGGTCGGGGAGATTCTCGCCGACCTGCGCTTCGGCGTGTGCAACGACGAGGGTTGCTTGAACCCGCGGGAGGAGCTCGCTTGGGAGCTCGCCCAGCGCTGACGAGCAGCTCGGCGCAGCCCGTGCCCACCCAGCCGACCGCGTGCCCGAAGCGCGCGATCCCACCGACAGTCGAGGCAAGATGAGCGACGCCGCCAGCCCCGATCAGGCCGCAAGGAACCTGGTTCAGCGGGTCTCCGGGACCTACCGCGACTCGTTCGAGTCGGAGCACCGCGTGCTCTCGTTCGGCGAGTTTCTCGAGCTCGTCGCCGACAATCCTGTCCGTTTCGCGCGCAGCTCGCCGCAGTACATCCTCGATGCTCTGGAGCATTTCGGGCGCACCGAGGTGAGCTCCGGTGTCGGCACGATCGATCGCTACGACCTCTTCGACGCGCCCTTCGACGGCGGGAACGAGAAAGTAGTCGGCAACGAGGTGACGCAGCAGGAGCTGGTCCGGAACCTCAAGCACTTCGTGCGCGAGCGGCGCGTCAATCGCCTGATCCTGATCCACGGCCCGAACGGGTCCGCGAAGTCGTCGCTCGTCGCTTGTCTGATGCGCGCCCTCGAGGCGTATTCGAGCACGGACGAGGGAGCGGTGTACCGCTTCAACTGGGTGTTCCCGGCCGAATCGATCGAGTCGTCGCGGATCGGCTTCGACTCGAAGACCGATGGGCGGTCGAACGCCGACGGTTCGTACGCACACCTCGACGAGAAGCTGATCGACTCGAAGCTCCCCTCGGAGCACAACGACAATCCGCTCTTCCTGGTGCCGATCGAGGAACGAGCGGAGTTGCTCACCGGAGCGGCGGCCGACGGCTTCGATGTCAGCGATGTCGTGGCGAAGGGTGACCTTGGGCACCGGTCGCGAGCGGTGTTCGACGCCCTGATGCAGACCTACCGCGGCGACTACGAACAGGTGCTACGCCACGTCCAGGTGGAGCGCTTCTACATCTCGAAGCGATATCGTCGGGCGGCGGTGACGGTCGAGCCGCAGCTCCGGGTCGACGCGGGCGCTCGCCAGCTGACGGTCGATCGTTCGCTCGCTGCGCTTCCGCGTGTTCTGCAGAGTCAGACCTTGTTCGAAGTGTTCGGTCCGTTGGTCGAGGGCAACCGTGGGGTCGTCGAGTACAACGACCTGCTCAAGCGCCCGATGGACGCCAACAAGTACCTGCTCGCGACCAGCGAGAAGGGCACGGTGTCGTTGGAGAACGGCGAGATGCACATCGACACGGTGCTGATCGCCAGCGCGAACGAGATGTACGTCGAGGCGTTCAAGCAGCAGCCGGATTGGGCGTCGTACAAGGGGCGGTTCTCGTTGGTACGCATGCCCTACCTGTTGGACTACCGGGCCGAGCAGCAGATCTACGACGATCAGCTCGCCCGGCTGACGCTGACGAAGCCGGTGGCCCCGCACACGACGTTGGTGGCGGCGCTGTGGGCCGTGATGACGCGGCTGCGGAGGCCGACGACCGACGGGCACCCGAAGTCGATCGAGGAGGTCATCGGCGACCTGACACCGATTCAGAAGGCGCTGCTCTACGCGGAGGCCACGCTCCCGTTGGGGTTGTCGGCGGAGCAGAGTCAGCAGCTGAAGTTGGCGATACCGCAGCTGATGGCGGACTCGGCCGGCGGAACGCACTACGAGGGGCGGTACGGAGCCAGCCCGCGGGAGATGAAGACGCTGATCCTGAACGCGGCGCACCGGGACGCCGAGACGCTGTCACCGCTGCACGTGTTCGAGGAGCTGGGGGCGCTGATTGCGGACGAATCGGTGTACGAGTGGCTGCGGATCGAGCCGGAGGGTGAGTATCACCAGCCGGCCGCGTTCATCGACGTGGTGCGCGAGGTGTACATGGACCGGGTCGAGCGCGAGGTGCGCGAGGCGACCGGTCTGGTTGACGAGAGCGAGTACACACGCCTGTTCGAGCGCTACGTCAGCCACGCGAATCACTGGCTCCGGAAGGAGAAGATCAAGGACGAGGTCACCGGTGACATGGTCCCGCCGGACGAGCGCCTGATGCGTGAGATCGAGCGCACGCTGGGCCGCGAGGACGAGGAGAAGGAGTTCCGCAGTCACATCATCTCGCGCATCGCGGCGTTCCGTATCGACAACCCGGACGACGCGGTGGACCTGGAGCGGATCTTTCCGACGTATTTCGAGCGGATGCGAGAGCAGTACTACGAGTCGAAGCGGCTGGCGTTGCAGCGGATCAAGCAGAACCTGTTGGCGTTTGCCGACGGACAGGCGGACGCGCTCGACGCCGAACAACGCGAACAGGTCGAGTCGACGTTGGAGACCCTGGAGACGCGGTTCGGCTACACCGTGGAGACGGCGAAGGAGGCGATCGCGGTGCTGCTGCGAGAGCGATACGCCGAAGGCGAGGACGAGGCCTGACGCCCGGATTGTCCTTCCTGGTGGGGCGCGCGCGCCCGCGACGAATTGACAGGCGAGGCTGTTGGTGGTCTAGAGTTCCGAACGACGAACACCGCCAGAGGAGCGAATGATGTTGGCACCGAAGACGCTTGGAGCGTTCGGATTGAGCTTGGGGCTCATCATGAGCGCCGCGATGCCCGCGATGGCGCGGGGGACCGAAGACGACCTCCGGGATCGGCTGGAAGAGGCGAACGCCCGGCTGGTCCAACTCGAGACCCACGAGATGTCGGACGAGGCCGCGGCCGAGTTCGGGCAGGCTCGTCTGGAGGTCAGCGAGATCCAGGGCAAGCTGACCACCCAGGACTGGGGCTGGGCGATGATCATCCTCAATCGCCTGGAGGCGCGGCTCGACCTCGCGGAGTCCGTGCTCGACCGGGCGACGGTCGAGGAGCTGGCCGACCAGCGGGAGACCGAGCTCTTCGACATGCAGACAGAAGCGGACAACCTCCAGATCGAGTTGGAGTCGTTGCAGCAACGCAGGAATCAGCTGCAGGGCGACGTGACCGCGATCGTGGACACCATGACCGACTCGGATTCGTGATGGACACCCGAACTCACCGACGAGCTCTCTTCGTCTTCGTCTTCTTCGCTGTCGGGTTGATGGCTGCCTGCGGTGGCCGTCCGTACCAGGACGAGCTGGCGGAGCTGGACGACGT
Organism: uncultured Myxococcales bacterium; assembly: GCA_964520965.1. Classification (GTDB taxonomy): domain Bacteria; phylum Myxococcota_A; class Bradymonadia; order REDH01; family REDH01; genus CAZFPM01. Next base: position 12,047 of record CAZFPM010000072.1, on the reverse strand, counting down.
GCTGAGCAGCGCGTTCGCCGAGGACATGCGCGTAGACCTCGACGAGATCGAGGATCAGAACGTGCGCGACCTGCGCGAGCGGGCGCTCGAGCTGCTCGACGCGGCTCACGTGAACTTCGACTTCGCCGACGACGCCTGGCGCGGGCGGAAGGACGACCAGGCCACGGAGTTCTCCCGCGTCGGGCTGATCTACTACCACGCGGCGGAGAACTACTCCCGTTCCGCGGAGGCGCGAGTGCGATTGAGCACGGCCAACGTGCGGCACCAGGAGCAGCGCGAGCGCCGCAACACGTTCAACGATGTGCTGCGCTCGGAGGAGGAGCTCGTTGCCCTGCTCGAGACGGTCCAGCAGCTCTTCGAGCGCAACGAGGAGCTCCGTCGCGAACTGGCGACGATCGAGGAGCAATATCAGAGCGAATCCCGGGCGGTGTACGCGATCCAGGAAGCCCGCATCCTCCAACGCGAAGCGGAGGGAATGCGAGCAGACGAGTACGCCGATGACGAGTACTCGGAGGCGAACGCGACCCTCGCACGGGCCGTCACCCACCACGACGAGGGTGATTACGAGGAGGCGTATGACGTCGCGCTCCGGGCTCTCGAGGCCTACCGCGGGGCGATCGAGGCTGCGCGCCCCGAGTATATGCGGCGCGAGGACTCGCTGATGCGTGACGGCGAGAACCAGGCGATCTTCGAGGACGCTCAACGGGTCTTCGGCCCCGAGCTCGCGTTCATCGACGCCCGTGGCATCGTCATCGTCGTGCCGAACCTGTTCGAGCAGGGCGGCTCGGAGCCGAAGCAGAACAAGGTCTACCTGCTCGACGAGGTGTTGAACCTCGTCCGGGAGTTCGACGATCGGTCCGTCCTCATCGAGGGACACACCCAGGATCGCGGCTCCGGTCAGACGAACATGGCGCTGAGCCAGACCCGGGCGGACGAGGTCCAGGATTACTTCCTGAGTCGGAGTGTGTCGGGCCGGCGGATGTCGACGGCGGGTTTCGGCGAGGACGCCCCGCGCTTCGACAACCGGCAGTCGGCCGGGCGTCACGACAACGACCGGGTCGAGATCGTCTTCCTCTTCGACTGATCGTCGGTCCCGGGCGCGGCGATCGAACAGGCGACGTGTACGGCCGTCAGGCTGGCGCCGGCTCGTCGTCGTCGCCGGTGGTCGGCGGTTTCGGCCGCTCGCGCCCTGACATGGTGCGCGTGAGGGCGTCTTCGGCGTCCGGGTAGACGCTCCGGATGTGCAGGTCGCGCTGGGGGAAGGGGATCTCGATGCCTCGTTCCTTCAGGACCTCCCAGATGGGGAAGAGCGCCTTGCCGCGCGCCTGGCCGGGGTCGACCCGGGTCGCATCGATCCAGACGAGCAGCTCGAAGTCGATCGAGCTTTCACCGAACTGCTTGAACCAGACGTCGGCCGGCTTTCCGGCGTAGCGGAACGACAGACGCTCGGCGGCCGCAAGCAACGCCTCGCGGACCTCGTTCACATCGGATCCGTACGCCACGCCCACGGAGATGTGGAGCCGCACGTGCGGGTCGTTGTTGTGGGTCCAGTTGGTGATCGTGCTGGAGACCATCTTGCTGGAAGGGACGAGGAGATCGTAGTTGTCGCGCGTACGCACCTTGACGATGCGTGCGCCGATCTCCTCGACGTGGCCGTAGTACGCGTCGTCCACAGAGATCAGGTCACCCTTCTCGATCGTGCGCCCGAAGAGGAGCGTGAAGCCGCCAGCGAGGTTCTTCGCGAAGTCCTGGAGTCCGAAGCCGATGCCGACGCCGAGCGCGCCAACGAAGACCGTCAGGGCCCGCACGTCGATTCCGAGTGCGATCAGCGCGCCCCCAAACGAGATGGCGATCACGAAGTAGTGGATCGCCGTGTCGGTCGCATACGCGGAACCGACGTCGACCTCGAGCCAGGGATAGACCACCTGTCCGAGCACCACGCGAACCACCCGCGAGACGAGCACGGCGACGACGATGACGATCACGGCGCGCACGACGTTGAGCGCCGTGATCGGCGAATCGCCGAAGGACACGTGTAGGGCCGTCAGTGCGTCGATGAGCGGCGACCAGACGCCCAGTAGTCGGAGGAGCGCGATCCCGAACGCGCCGTAGATGCAGGCGCGGGCGAAGCTGTCGACCTGCCGAATGAGGGCTCCGGACAAGGAGTCGTCCGAGGGTTGCGCGCGTTCGACGGCGCGGTCGAACCACCGTTGGGCGAGTGCGCCGGCCGTGAGCAACCCGATGACGCCGTACGAGCGAAGCAGGATCGTCGTCGCGGCGCGTTGGAACCCCAGGGTCCACAGGGCGAGCAGGAGAATCGAGAACCAGAGCAGCCAGGTCAGCCCGCGACTCGCGACGTCTCGGAACCGGAGATAGCGCTTGCTTCCCTCCGCGGGCAGGAGCGCGGCGATGTGTCGGCGCGCGCCGATGACGCGGAGGCCCAGCAGGGTGATCGAGGCGCGCAGCAGGGTCAGGCTCAGCGCATGGACGTCTTCGCGGTAGCCGACCGTGGCGATGGTGTCGGTCGCGACCGCGAACACGAACACGAGGCGGGCAGAGACGATGCCGACGCGCCGTACCGTGCGGGCGGCCTCCTCGGGGGCGTCGAAGAAATCACCGCTCAGCAGCTCCTCGATCGCGGTGACGACCAGCCGGTAGATGATGAAGAGGCCGAGGCCCTGGCTCAGTGCCCGCGTCCAGGGTGCGCTGTCGAAGACGCCCTGGATCGGCACGTAGGAGAGCATCCAGGCGGCCGTCGGGATGACGAGCCTTCCGCCCGAACGGATCACGCCTCGCCGGGTCGCATCGAGCCACCGTCGTTTGGAGGGGCGCGCTTCGGAGAGTTCGTGCGCGAATCCCTCGAACCAGCGTCGGAGCCGCCGGTCGCAGTAGAGCGCGAGGATGGCGAGCACCAGGACCAGGCCCCACGATGCGGACGTGGCGACGACCACGGGACGAGGCGACGCCGCCACGTCTTGCACGTATCGCACGACGGAGGAGACCCACGCGCTCGGGTCGCGCGCGAGCGCTCGGAAGGTCTCGGCGTCGAAGCCGAAGCTCTCGTGCGCGAAGAAAGGTGCGCTGATCGCGTCGCTGACGTCGAGGTTGAGTCGGACCTCGGTGTCGATCCGCCCGGGCGCGGTGAACGACGCGAGCATCGACGCCGGATTCAGCGAGACGTTCGCTGGCGGCGAGTCTTCGACGACCGGGTCTCCGCTGCCCTCGGCGGGCTGGCCGAGGACGGGCGCGGTGACGAGGAGCACGAGCAGCGCTCCCCACGTGGCAAGTGGCACGCGATTCAAGGCTCGTCCTCGGTGGCTGCTGGCGTGTCGGCGGTGCGCCGGGGTCCTCCCGGCCGAGCCCGGGGCGGTGGTCGGAACGTCGACGGGGGTTCCTGGAGGATGAGCGGCGGGTCGTCCGGCGAGTGGCCGGCTGTCGCGCGCACCTTCGAATCGGCGTGCTTTGCCAACCGTGCGAGCGCACCCTCCGCTGCCGGCAGCCGCGATCGGTGTAGCACTCGAGCGATACGGGACACGCGCTCCGAGTCGCTTCGATAGATCAACTTGATCAACGCCGGGACGGCCTCATCGAGGGAACCCGGCAGGCGTTCGAGCAGGCCGAGTCCGCGGTCGATTCGAGCGTCGACCTCGCTGTCGAGGAGCGCTCGGGCGACATCTACCGTCAGGTCGTCGGGAAGGGCGTCGTCCTCGACGACGACATCGAAAGCGCGGGCGGAGGCGATCTGGACGGCCTGGTCGCTGGAGCGGAGGCCCCGGGCGAGCACGGAAGAGACGCCGGCCTCGACGAAACCTCCTGCTTCGGCGACGCGTCTCAGCCCGCGGAGCAGAGACACCGCGACTTCGGCGTCATCGGGGTTGGGGCGTGCGCGCGGGAGGATTTCCTTCAGGGCGTCGACCGCTGTCGGGACCAGCGGGACCACCGAGAGGGGGTCGCTCTCGGCGAACGCGCGGGCGACGGTGGCTCGAACGTGTGCGCTCCGGTCGGCGAGCGCGTCGCTAACCTCGTCCATCGCCGCGGCCAGCCCGGTGCGTACTGCGAAGCCGGCGGCCGCGGCGCGCACGAAGGGATCGGCCGACCGGCGGTGACGTCGTACGAGGCCGATCGCGTCGGGCTCGTCGACCTCGGGTCCGACGGCCAGCCCGAGGATGGCGAGCGCGCGCTCGTGGTCCCGCGTGGCGGAGTCGTCGATGATCGCGGCGAGGGGTTCGAAGAGGGCAGGCGCCCGGATCTGGCCGGCAGCCTCGAGCACGGAACGGCGGATGATCGCGTGGGGCTCGCCGAGATGACGCCGAATGAACTCGACGGCATCTCCGCTTGCGGTCACGCGTCGAATCGCCGCCAGGCGCGTGGACCCGTGACGCGACGCCAGGCCGGCGAGCAGGTCGATGTCACTCGCACAGAAGCGGCCGTCGTCGTCGGTCGGCCGACTTCCCGCCGCCTTGAGGGCTACCGCTGCTCGTTCGGCGACGAACTCGTCGGAGTCGGACGTCAGATCGAGCAGGGTGTGGGTCGCTCGGGGGTCTTGAACCGCGGCGAACGCGTCCGCGGCAGCGGCCCGCAGGAAAGGGTCGACGTGTCCGGAGATCTCGACCAGGAAGTCGTGGAGCCGCTCAGCGTGGCGCGGCGCGAGAGCGGGGATCGCGCCGCGGAGCGCGATCGTGGCCAGCTCGGGATCGCGCTTCCGCTCGGTGTCGCAGATGTTGAGGAGCGGCGCTATCGCGCGTCGGCAGGGAATCGAAGCGAGCGCCCTGATCGCGACTCGTCGTACGCGGTCGTCGTCGAGCCCGGTCGCCTCCTCGAGCGCCGGAATCGCCGGCTCTCCCAGGCTCGCGAGCTCGCGGATCGTGTCGTCGTCGGACGCGGCACGGATCGCGAGATCGCTGAGCAGGTCGAAGGCGCGTCGCGTCGAGTCGGACATCTGTGGGCACAGGGGGAGAGGGCGGCCGTCGGGGGCGCGTCCGGCTTGCATGTTCGAGAGCGACGGTCGAATGGTCAAGCAGCCGCGACTCCCGACGAAACGCATGACCGAACGCCAGATCATCCTCAGCCCGCCAGATTTCTCGCTCGACTCCGCTGGCGATCGGCTGCTCCACGTCGTCCTGGTCGAGCCCGAGATCCCGCAAAACACCGGCAACGTCGCGCGCCTCTGTGCCGGGTCGGGTGTCTGGCTTCACCTGGTCGAGCCGCTCGGCTACGAGCTCGACGACCGCCACCTGAAGCGGGCGGGCCTCGACTATTGGCCGAACGTCCGCCTGTCGGTCCACCCTTCGCTCGCGTCGTTGGAGCCACTCCTGCCGCGCGAGCGCACGCACGTGTTCACGACGAAAACCGAACGGTTCAACCGCGACGCGCGATATGTCCGTGGCGACGTGCTCGTGTACGGGAGGGAGAGTCGGGGTCTGCCGGGGGACTTCATCGCGCGGTGGGCGGATCGGGCGGTCCGAATTCCGATCACGGACGCGGTGCGTAGCCTGAACCTGTCGAACAGCGTCGCGATCGGCGTCTACGAGGCCTTGGGCCAGCTCGGTTGGACGGGAGCGTGACGGACCCAGGCGCCGTCGCGGGCGGCGAAAGGTGTTGACCGCGGGCGCGGGGTCAGCCATCGGATCCCGGTCGGCCTCGGTGGTCCCCTGACGGTCCACCGGGCCCCCAACGACCCGAGGCGACCCCCATGTCCCGCATCTTGCTCACCTCCGCGCTTCCGTACGCGAACGGTTCGATCCACCTCGGCCACCTGGTCGAGTACATCCAGACCGACATCTTCGCCCGCTACCATCGGTCGATCGGGAGCGACATCCGGTACATGTGCGCGGACGACACGCACGGAACGGCCATCGAGTTGCGTGCGGAGCGCGAGGGGATGACGCCCGAGGAGCTGATCGCCGGCATCTGGGAGGAGCACACGCGAGACTTCGCGGCCTTCGGGGTGGAGTTCGATCACTACTACTCGACCCACTCGTCCGAGAACCGGGAGCTTTCGGCGTTCTTCTACGAGAAGCTGGTCGAGGGTGGGCACGTGGTGCGCAAGACCACGACCCAGATGTACTCGGAGTCGCTGGGGCGGTACCTCAATGACCGTATGATCAAGGGCACGTGCCCGAACCCGAAGTGCGGCGCCACGGACCAGTACGGCGATGTCTGCGAGCGCTGCAACACGACGTACGATCCGACGGACCTGATCGACCCCTACGACGTGGTCAGCGGGCAACCCCCGGTGCTCCGCGAGACGGAGAACCTCTACGTGCGCCTCAGCGACTTCCACGACTTCCTCGTCGGTTGGGTCGCAGACGGGGTGCCGCAGTCGGCGGTCCGGAAGTTCGTCGATGGTTGGCTCGCCGGTGATGACGAGTCGAAGAGCGGGCTCCGAGACTGGTGCATCAGCCGCGACGCGCCGTATTTCGGCTTCGAGATCCCGGGCGAGCCCGGCAAGTATTTCTACGTCTGGCTGGACGCCCCGATCGGCTACATCGCATCGACGAAGAACTGGGCCGACCAGAACGGTCACGACTGGCTCGACTGGTGGGGTGCAGACGGCGACGCGCGGGTCATCCACGTGATCGGCAAGGACATCATCTACTTCCACACGCTCTTCTGGCCGGCGATGCTCCAGGCCGCCGGGCTCAAGACGCCGGAGCTCGTGCACGTGCACGGCATGCTCACGGTGAACCGGGAGAAGATGTCGAAGTCGCGCGGCACGTTCATCAACGCCGCGACGTATCTCGACCATCTCGACCCCGAGTACCTGCGCTTCTACTACGCGGCGAAGCTGAGCGCCGGGGTCGACGACCTCGACCTGAGCCTCGAAGACTTCGTCGCGCGGGTGAACGCGGACCTGGTCAACAACGTCGTCAACCTGTGCAGCCGGGTCACGAAGTTCATCGCCAAGCGCTTCGACGGCGAGGCCGGCGGCTTCGACGCGGCGGCGTGGCCGGTGGTCGCGACACTCGCCGAGAAGGTCGAGGCGGCAAAGACGGCCTACGAGGCGTGGGAGTTCCGCAGCGCCATTCGTTCGGTCGCCGAGGCCGGCGACGCGGTGAACCTCTTCTTCCAGGAGGCGGAGCCGTGGGCGGTGATCAAGGACGATCCCGACCGTGCGCGGGAGATCTGCGCGGTGGCGTTGCACGGCGCGTGCGCATTGATCGCGAGCCTCGTTCCGGTCACGCCGCGTCTCGCGGAGCGCTTTGCGGCCTGTGTCGGCCTGGAGTCGATCGGTTGGGAGCACGCCAGCGCCGACTTCCGACCGGCGCGGGTCGATGATCCCGGCACGTTGCTCGGGCGGCTCGACGCGAACGCGGTACAAGCCGTGGTCGAGGCCTCGAAGGTGAGCCAGGTGCCCGAAGGGTGCATCACGGTCGACTCGTTCGGCGACGAGATCACGTTCGACGAGTTCGCCAAGGTCGACCTGCGGGTGGGCCTGGTGCTGGAGGCTGAGAAGGTCGAGAAGGCCGACAAGTTGCTCCGCCTGACAGTGCATTGCGGCCAGCAGAAGAACATCTTCGCCGGCGTCGCGCAGGCGTACCCCGACCCGTCGGTGCTGGTCGGAAAGCGCGTGATCGTGGTCGCGAACCTGAAACCCCGCAAGATGCGCTTCGGCGTGAGCGAGGGCATGCTGCTGGCCACGAGCGCGGACGACGACACCGGTCTGCAGCTCGTCCTGGTCGACGACTCGGCGCAGGGCGGTTGGACGGTTCGGTAGCGGTACCCGCGGGTCTGGACCTGCCGGTTGGGGGCACCGCCCCGGCGAGCCCGAGGGAGCTGCGACGCCGCTCCGATTGATCGACGAACGACAACAGAGCATCGAGGAACGACGATGGGCAAGGGTGCAGCGCTGGTTGCGGAGCTTCGGGAGCGGGGACTGATCGAACAGGTATCGAACGACGAGGCGTTGGCCGCGGCGTTCGACGATGGGCCGGTGACGCTCTATTGCGGGTTCGATCCGACGGCGACGAGTCTGCACCTCGGCAACCTGATCCCGGTGATGCTGCTGGCGCATGTCCAGCGGGCGGGTCATCGCCCGATCGTGCTCGTGGGCGGAGCGACCGGGATGATCGGGGACCCATCGGGCAGGGACTCGGAGCGGAAGCTGCTTTCGCCGAGCGACGTGAAACGCAACTGCGAGGCGATCGCGGCCCAGCTGGCGAGCTACGTGTCGTTCGAAGGCGAAAACGGGGCGTTGATGGTCGACAACAGCGACTGGATCAACCCGATCACCTTCGTCGAGTGGCTCCGCGACGTCGGCAAGTACTTCACGATCAACTACATGATCGCCAAGGAGTCGGTGCGGAGCCGGCTGGAGAACCGGGAACAGGGCATCACGTTCACCGAGTTCTCGTACATGATGCTCCAGGCCTACGACTTCACGTGGCTCTACGAGCACCACGGTTGCACCTTGCAGGTCGGCGGGAACGACCAGTGGGGGAACATCACAGCCGGCATCGACCTGACCCACAAGAAGCTGGGCGCTCAGGTGTTCGGCCTGACCGCGCCGTTGCTCACGACGGCGTCCGGTGACAAGTTCGGCAAGTCGGTCGGCAACGCCGTCTGGCTGGAACCGGAGTTGACCAGCCCGTACGAGTTCTACCAGTACTGGATCCAGACGGACGACCGCGATGTCGCACGCTGGCTTCGCGTGTTCACGTTCCTGCCGCTCGAGGAGATCGACGCGATCGCGTCGGCCCACGGTGCCGATCCGGGCCGCCGCGAGGGGCAGAAGCGGTTGGCCGCCGAGGTGACCCGACGCGTCCACGGCGAAGCGGGGCTGGCGGCCGCTCTGAAGGCCACGGAGGTCCTCTTCGGAGCCGAGATCGGCGGCATGACCGATCGGGAGCTCGGCGCGATCTTCCGCGACGTGCCCTCCAGCGACGGCGATCGCGGCGGGCTCCGCGAGGGCCTCACGGTGCTCGACCTCTTTGCCGGCACGCTCTGCAAGTCGAAGGGCGAGGCTCGCCGGCTGGTCAAGCAGGGCGGCGCCTACGTGAACAACCGACGCGTCGACGACATCGAGGCGCGTTACGGCGAATCCGATCTGGCGACCGAGACCTCGCTGGTGCTTCGTGCGGGCAAGAAGAAGTACTGGATCGTGCGGTTCGGGTAGCGACGTTGCGGCCCGCAAAGCCCGGGCTCAAATCGGTCCGAAGCGGCTGCGGAGCTCCCGGACGGCCGGGTGGTTGGGCGCGACCCGGTAGAGGTGATCGAGCACGGCGCGCATCGGTTCGCGGCCATCGAGCCCGAGGTGGTGGTAGTACATGACCATGTACGTGTTGGCGCGGACCGAGTTCGGGGCTCCGTCGACGAGCCGGATGAGTTCGGCGCGAATCAGGTGCAGCCGAGCCGTATCATCACCGGCCGCGTCGAGTGCGGCCAGGAGCGAGTCGATCGGCGCCCCCGGGTTCACGTAGCGATACTCCAGGTGAGCGAGGCGCATGTGTCCCGGGCGCGGCACGTAGACGACGGCCGTGTCGCTCCAATAGACCGGCATCCAGGCCTCGTCGAAGGCCAGAAACCCGAAGGTCTCGCGTCCCGGCGTGTTGTCGGCGAGGACCCAGTCGGACGGGAACTCGCGTCGGAGCGCGGCGAACTCCGTGGGTGAGCGCTGTGCCTGGGTGCACCGGAGGAAGAACTCCGGCGGGTAGACCATGTCGTTGCGACCATCGACGAGGACTTGGAAGTCCGGGGTGCCGGCCCAGGCGACGAAGCCGCCGTAGACGAACGCGTTGTGGACGCGAGGCCCGAGGTCATGGCTGCGCGCGAAGTCGAGCGCGCCGGCTGGGTAGCGGTCCGGAGCCCGTCCGAGACCGAAACGGTGTGGGCTGGTGTGAGCGATCATCGCGGTGAGCACGATCGCGAGCGCGACGAGCGCGACACGCCGTCCACCGAACCGTGCGATCCAGGCTCGCCGGCCGGCGGAGACGGCGAGCAACAACACGACGGCGGCGGCGGCGCTGGCGTAGCTCAGCCAACGGACCGACTCGAGCGCCTGCCACGTGAACACCGCGAGCACGCCGGCGTGCCAGATGTCGACGGGGGGGCGGTGAGCACCGCGCCGCAGGCCCGATGCGAGGCCGGCGAAGAGCGCCAGCCACCCGGCGATGATCAATCCCGTCGCCCACGGGTAGTATTCGGTCGCGATGACCCAACTCAGCGGCTGCCACTCGGAGATGTACCCCTGCAGTATGGCGTTGCGGGTCACGAAGAGGCCGGACCGGTAGAGCTCGACGCCGCTCGGATTCGCCAGGCCCAGGGCGGCGGCGATCAGGAAGACCGACGTGGCCACACCAACGGTCGCGGTCGACGGGGCGGGACCCGCGAGTCGCCGCAGGAAGCGTATCGGGCGGACGGCCCGGGCCAGCGCCGTCGCGCAGGCGAGTCCGAGCAGGAGCACGAGCCCGAGCAATCCGCCGCGGTGGAGGTTGAGCCAGAGCCACTGCAAGCCGATGACCGGAACCAGGGCCAGGAAGAACGGGCGCCAGTTGCGCCGGTCGATCCGCGATCGCGCGCGCTCGATCAGGCCCAGCATCAAGGGGCAGATGCCGACGGAGAAGAGGAGGGGGCGGGGGATCACGCGGGTTTGGATCGCGAGCACCAGGAGCCCGGACGCGAGCAGCCAGACGCCAGCGCTGCCGCGACCGTGGCGCGCGACCAGCATCAACCCCGCCCCCGCTGTGACGACCGCCGCCACCCGGACCAGGGCGAGACCCGTGAAACCGAAACTCTCGAAGGCGAGATAGAGAATCGAGTCGGCGAACAGGTCTTTGTAGACGAACGGGGCGCCAGCGAAGGAGTGCGAGAATGTGTCCTGGAGGAGCCGCGATCCGCTCGTCACGGCCTCGCGGCCAATCGCCAGGTGCCACCACACGTCCCAGCTGGAGAGTTGTCGCCAACTGACGGCGATGCCGAACGCGATCAACCCGATCCAGGGCCAGACGGATTCGATGGCCACGCCGGTTGCCGGCCGGGCCAGGGCGTCGTGTGAAGCGGGGTCGAGCGGGGCGGTGCCCGGAGCGTCGCTCACCGGCGGCCCTCTGTCGCGCCGTGGCACACCGGTGCCTCGGGCCTCGGGCGCCGTGAGATGTCGGCACCGGTCCACGAGATCGGGTCCCCGAGGGGGGCCTTTCGGATCGCGCAGTCTTCCAAGTCGCAGAACGCACATTGCGCGTCTTCGCACGGCTCGTTGTGCACCATTACGTCGGTGCGCGGGCCGAACTCTTCACGCAGCGCATCGACGAGGTCGTGGGACGCGCCGTGGGCTACCTCGATCGTCCAGAAGCGCGGGAAGACCAGGTGCAGGTCGACGTGGATCGCCTGTCCCAATCGGTGGACCTTGACGGCGTGGGGAGCGATCCAGCCGGGTCTGCGAACGCGGACCATCGCCGCCGCGATTCGGTCGAGGAGGCAGGGATCCGCCTCGTCCATGAGCCCGGCGACCGCCCGGCGCACCACGTTGCTGCCCTCGTAGATCAGGAACAGGCCGATGCCGAGGGCTGCGAGGGCGTCGAATAGCGCGATTCCGGTCAACGCGACGAGGCTGGCCCCGATGAACGCACCGAAGCTCGTGATCGCGTCGGCGCGGATATGCCGACCGTCGGCCGCGATCGTCGGCGACTCCAGTCGGTCGCCGGCGCGGAGGATCATCGTCCCGGCGATCAGCGCTATGACGCCAGCGCCGAGCTCGATCGCAGCGCCGAGCTCGATGTGGGGGAGCTCCTGGGGCCGCAGGAGCCGCAAGACCCCGATCGTCAGCGCGCCCAAGCCGGCTGCGCCGACGAAGAGTCCCTCGAGGGTGGCGGAAAAGTACTCGACTTTGCCGTGGCCGTAGGGGTGGTTGTGGTCGTGCGGCCGAGAACTCAGCCAGACCGAGTAGAGCGCGACGCTGCTCGTCACGATGTTGACCAGCGACTCGAGGGCGTCGGAGAGGACCGCCGCGCTGTTCGTCGCCAGGTACCCGACGAACTTCAGGACGATCAGCGCGATGCCGACCGCGAGACCGACCGCGGCGATCTCGAGGCGCGGCTCCGTGCAGCCGTGCA
>CAZFPM010000071.1:0-23690 GCA_964520965.1 uncultured Myxococcales bacterium | reverse complement strand
GCCAGCGTCGCCGGTCCTGCATCGACTTCGCCCGCATCTGCGTCGGCCGCACCGACTCGCTGCGGCCAGGTGGGCCTCGATATCGATCGACGATGCGCGGGCAACGACGTCGTCTGGGAGGTCCGGGACCAGGTCGAAGCGCTCGTAGAGCCAGGCTAGCGCAACGCCGGCAGCGTCGTCCTGACACGTGTCCCACGCTTCCTGGAGCAACCCCGCGCCGAAGATGACCGCGCCGACGGAGAGCCAGTGAGCGCCCTCGATGCGAAGTGTCATGCAGAAGCCGTGGGCGCCGGAAGACTCGGCCTGTCGGTCCATCATCTCTACATACGCCGCGATATCGGGCCCCGGAGCTCCGGGCGCCGGGGCTGGAGCGATGGGCCGGCCGGTCACGACAGAGTCGACCGCGTCCGCCACGAGCCGCGCCAACTCCGCGTAGCCGCCCAGGGAGAGATGAACCGGATCGACCACGAGGGGCGCCATCGGGACTTCGGCGGGAACGCGCTCACGGACGTACGACCAAAAGTCGACGACGGTCGCTTCGTGGGCGAGCGCAGCATCGCTCCATGCGCTGTGGAGCGCGTCGAGTTCGGCGAAGGCAGTGGCGAGGTTCGTCTCGGTCGAAAACGCCGGCCCGCCCGTGAAATACCTGGGTCCCTGCTCCGCGAGCCCGACATCGACCGCCGCGGCCGCGAGGTCTGGCAGCGAGCACTGCCTGTCCAGGGCGCATCGCGCGAGCTCCCGGCGGGTGTCCTCGAGGCCGTCCACGAAGTGCGTCAGACCCTGTGAGCGGACCGCCCTCGCGTTGCGAGTCTCCGTCGCTTCGAACACGCTGCGGACGGGTGTCGCTACCACCACTTCGGCGCCGGTGCGGGTCGCAGCGTCGACGAGCACGCTGGTCCATATGTCGTATCCGGCGACCACCGAGCACGACTCGTTCGAGCGGTTCGCCGGACCGGTGTCGCTCGAGCCGCGGCGCGCGAGTGCCGGCCCCCGGGTACGGATGGCCAGGAGCAACCGGCTGTGTCGCACGAGCCATCGCCAGACCCGGTGACGACGCGGGTGCAGCACCGGGGCGCAGTTCTCGGTCCCCCGCACGAAGGTGTCGTTCGTCCCCTGATAGAAGACGACAACGTCGGGCCGGTACCGGGCCGTCTCGAGCAGGAAGTAGAAGGTGTCGACCATCATCGCGCCACCCAGCCCCACGTTCACCACCGTGACCCGCCGGTCCGGAAAGCGCCGCACCAGGAGGTCGTGGAGCATCGCTGGCGGGCTGACGGCCACCCTCCACGGGCTGCCCTGCACGCTCGACTCGCCGAACACGAACACGCGGAGCTCGCCGTCGTCCGGGCGGCGTGACAGGAAGTCCGCGTCTGGCGCCACCGTCCGGTCGGTCGACCAACCCAATCCGTTCACCAGCGGCATGGAGTGGAAGTAGACACCGTCGCGGACGTTGTGCAGCGGCGGGGACCCGTGTAGCGCCACGCGCACGCCGACTTCGAGCAGACACGCTGTCACGACGAAAGAACCGACGGCGAGTGCCAGGCGGACGCCAACCCACCGAAGACCGCGTCGCGTGCCCGCGGCGGATGATGCCCGGGACTCTGGGACGGGAGCGGTGGGAGCGTTGGTCATCGGGGTTGGGGAACGGGGGGTGGAGGCGGTCCGTCCATGTGTCGTCGGGCGCTGGACGCCGGCCGCGCGGTCGTTTCAGCGGTCGGGCTCGTCGTCCCCGCACGCGCCACCCCACGAGGCGGCGACCGCGAGCACGACGATCATGTCGCGTGGGGTCCGCATGGGCGCACCCTATCTCGCCGCGGGGTGCGGTAGAAGTCGAAAGCGTTCCGTGCGCGTCACGCACTCGGTCGGCGGTCGTCACTCCGGCGACGGACGGTCAGAAGTGCTGGCTCGCTGCGGCCAGGTGGGCCTCGATATCGATCGACGATGCGCGGGCAACGACGTCGTCTGGGAGGTCCGGGACCAGGTCGAAGCGCTCGTAGAGCCAGGCTAGCGCAACGCCGGCAGCGTCGTCCTGACACGTGTCCCACGCTTCCTGGAGCAACCCCGCGCCGAAGATGACCGCGCCGACGGAGAGCCAGCGGGCGCCCTCGACGCGCGACCTCGCGCAGAACCCGGGAGCTCCGGTGGACCCGGCTCGGCGATCCATCATCTGCACGTATGCAGAGACGTCAGGCGCGGGATCACCGGGTGCGGGGGCTGGAGCGATGGGCTGGCCCGTCACGACGGATTCGATCGCGTCTGCGACGAGTTGCGCCAACTGCGCGTAGCCACCCAGCGAGAGATGGACTGGATCGACCACCAGAGGCGGCATCGGGATTCCGCCCGGCTCGCGTTCACGAACGTACGACCAGAAGTCCACGACGGTCGCTCCGTGGGCGTGTGCGGCATCGCTCCACGCGCTGTGGAGCGCGTCGAGTTCCACGATGGCAGCGGCGAGGTTCGCCTCGGTCGACAGCCCTGGTCCATCCATGAAGTGCCCGGGCCCCTGCTCCGCGACCCCGACGTCGACCGCCGCGATCGTGAGGTCCCGCAGCGAGCACTGCCTGTCCAAGGCGCATCGTGCGAGGTCTCGCTGGGTGCCCTGGAGATCGTCCACGAAGCTCGCCAGGCCCTGCGAGCGTACCTCGCTCGCGTTGCGGGCCTCCGTCGCGTCGAACACGCTGTGGACCGGTGTCGCCACGACCACCTCGGCGCCCGTGCGGGTCGCGGCATCGACGAGCACCCGGGTCCACGCGTCGTACCCGTCGACCACCGAGCACCATTGGTTCGAGTGGCTCGATCCACCGGTGCTGTCCGAGTTGCGGCGTGCGATCGCCGGGCCCCGGGCGCGGATGGCCAAGAGCAGCCGGCTGTGTCGCGCGAGCCATCGCCAGGCCCGGTGTTGCTTCGGGTATAGCGTCAGAGCGCAGTTCTCGGTTCCCCTCACGAAGTTGTCGTTCGTCCCCTGGTAGAACACGACGACATCGGGCCGGTACCGGCCCGTCTCGAGCAGGAAGTAGTAGGTGTCGAGCATCATCGCGCCACCCAAACCCAGGTTCACCACCGTGACGCGCCGGTCGGGGAAGCGCTGCACCAGGAGGTCGTGGAGCATCGCCGGTGGGCTGACCTCCACACCCCAGGGGTTTCCCTGGACGCTCGACTCGCCGAAGACGAAGACGCGGAGTTCGTTGTCTTCGGCGCGGCGCGCCAGCGTCTCGGCGCCGGGTAGCAACGTCGGTTCGGTGGCCCAACCCAGCCCGTTTACCAGCGGCATCGAGTGGAAATAGACACCGTCGCGGACGTGGTGCAGCTGGGGGGATGCGTGCAGCGCGGCGCGGACACCGAACTCGAGCAGCAAGACCGTCGCGAAGAGAGAGCCCACCGCAAGGGCGAGGCGGCCGCCAAACCAGTAGAGACCGCGTCGCGTGCTGGCGACGGATGACGGCCGGGAATCTGGGGCGAGTGCGTCTGAGGCGTTGGTCATCGGGGTGGGGAAGAGAGGGGACATGGATGCGAGCCGTCCCTGTGCCGTCCAGTGCGGGGCGTCGTCTGCGCGCTCACGTCAGCGGTCACGGTCGGACCCGTCATCGTGGTCTCCGGGCCCCGGCAGGCGCGGCTCCTCGCCGCGGATGCGCAGGGAGAAGTCGGCGTCGATGCCTTCGAGCGCCCGGGCTGTTTCGGTCACCCCCCAGCGCTCCCGACCCTCGTCGGCGGTCAGGCCATCGGGCAGCAGCCCCAACTCGTACACGAGGTCGTCGCTGTAACCCGGGAGCAGCACGCGGTAGTCGAGGGGGAGTCGATCCCCGCTCGTGTGCTCGAAATGCTCGGCCAACGCTGTCGAACACGAGTTCGTCAGCGTGTTGTACCACTCCGGCTGCTCGTGCAGGCCGTTGAGTCGGACGACCATGTCGACGAAATACTCCCGCTGCTTTTCGAGCGCCGCGTCGATCGGGAAGACCCAGGTGTCATCACCGTGCACCCGGGTCCGGAGGCCGATCGCGTCGCGTTCGTCGGCGACGACGTAGATCAACTCGAACTGGCGGAATAGCCCGGAGATCGGATCGAAGTGCTCCCCTGTCTCGCGGCGGATCTCCGGGGAGATCACGACGAAGCGATCGTCGGCGAAACGGAACGAGACCATCACGTGGCCGACGCCCTCGAGCCCGGTGAAACGGGTGAGGACGAAGTACGTCTGCTCCAGCTGTTGGACATCGACCGTCTCGTCGCGCCACGCCGCGGTCCATCCATCTTCGCGCCAACGGAAGTCACGCACGTCGTGCAGCGTCACCTCGGTGTCGTCGAGCTCGGCCCAGGCGGCGCGCGACTGAGGCTCCCACCAGTCACGCTCGGCGGCCGGAGGGAGCTGCCACCACCAATATCCCACGCCCATCGTGACCATCGCCGAGAACAAGAGGCCAGCCCACGCCCGTGACGCGGACCACGGGGCCATCAACACCGCGCCGCCCGCGATCGTTGCGACCACGACGCGGAACAGGTCGGGCCAGCCATTGCCGTCGACGAAGAGCGCGGCCGCGACGACGAAGACCGCCATCGGGACGGTCACGGCGACGTCGAACAGGCGGCCGAGACAGCCGCGGCGTCGGGGTTCGGGTGGGCGACCTCGAGTCATCGCGCCGAAGCATCACCGGTCGGCATGGGCGTGTAAAGCTCCGTTCGCGACGCCGACCGGATCGGGAGCTCAGCCGATCAGCTTCCGAAGGCGCGCGCGAATCTCGTCGCGGGCCATGCGGAAGTACCCCCGGCGCTCGGCGTCGGTCAGATCCTCGGTCCTGCGGTCCGGGTCCGGCAGGGGCCAGTGCAAACGTCGCGCGTCGCCGAGGAACGCTGGGCAGACCTCTTCGGCGCAGAGCGTGACCACGAGGTCGACGCTCGCCGCTTCGATCGTGTCGACCGACTTCGACGCCTGCGATGCGAGGTCGATCCCGAGCTCGGCCATCGCCCGTACGGCGTACGGATTCACCCGGGTCGGAGCGGACCCGGCCGACTGCACCCGTACGGTCTCGTCGAGCATCGCCCGGGCCAGCCCCTCTGCCATCTGGGAGCGCGCGGAGTTGGCGACGCACAAGAAGAGGATCGAGCGGAAAGGAGTCGTCGCGGGCATCTTCGTGGCGGTGAGATCGGGGCGCCGAATCCCTGGACGCGGCGTCGCGTGACCCTACCACGCTCGTGGCGCGAAGGTGACCGCCGCCGGCCGCCCTGCTAGTGTCGCGCCGCCCCCGAATCCACACCCATCCTGCCGAGGCCATGACCGCCGGCACCGACCACCACGCCGAGCCCTCTTCGGCCAGCCGCGACGTGGCGGCTGGGGACGCCGAGGTCTGGTTCGGGATCGGTGGCGTCGACGCGGCCATCGTCGCCGTGCTGGCAGCGGCGGTCGCGTTCTGCGCCCTGCGGCCGATCTACAACATCGACGTCTGGTGGCACATCTGCGCGGGGCGCTGGATGCTCGAGCACGGTCGGCTGCCGACCGAGAACGTCTGGTCTGCGGTCGATCCGAGCACCCCCTGGCGCTCGATCCAGCCGCTCTACCAGGTCATCGCGGCGTATATCGACCAACACTGGGGCCTGGAAGCACTGCGCCTGTCGAACGTGGCCTGGCTGACCGGCTCGTTCCTGCTCTTCTACGGGCTCGTCCGCCGGTCGGGGATGCGCCCGACCACGGCGCTCTTGCTGACGGCGCTCCTACTGACGGCGTTCCACCTGCGAATCCGCGTGCGTCCGCACGTCGTGAACCTGCCCGCCTGGACCCTCCTGGGCGCCAGCGCCGTCTGGGCGCGCCGCCTGCGACCGTGGCACGCGCTCCTGTTCGGTCTCGGCTTCTTCGCCTGGTCCGGGTTCCACACGCCGGCGTCGCTCTACGGCGTCTTCGGGCTCGCCGCCGTCGCCGCCGTGCATATGTGGTGTCTACGCGATGCTCCAGACCGTCGCGTGCCGTTTCTGCTGGCGATGCTGGCCGCGGCCGCGGGCTGGATCGCCTGGCCCGGCGCTGCGGGGGCGCTCGTACAGCTCGTCGAGCAATCGGCCTACGTGACCGGCTCCAGCGAGATGGGCAACTGGGTGTCGTCGCTTGACGACACGGGCTGGCATCCGGCCATGGTGGCGATCCACGCCTGCCTGCCGATCGCCGTCGTCGCCTGGATCGCGGTCGCGCGGGGGCTCTGGCGGCGCCGCGACGAGCTCGAGTCGCCGCATGTGCCCTACGAGCTGACGCTCGCTCTCGTGCTCATCGGGCTGTCGTTCCTCTACTTCCGAATGACCTTCCTCGCGGTCCTCGCACTCTGGCTCTGCCTCGTCGCCGCGCGTCGCGCCGATGGTTCGATGCTCGCCAGCGCTCTCGGCTCGGCCCGCAGGATGGCGGCAGGCGGCGTCGTGGTCTCGGCGTGCCTCCTGGTCGCCGCGCTGCACTTCGCCTCGGTCGACCAGTTCGGCACGTTGTCCGCGTCGTTCGCATCGCGCCGCGCGACGGTCGACGTCCGTGTCTTTCCAGTCGCGGTGACCGAGCTGTTGGCCGAGTCCGGGGTCGAGGCCCGCGTCGCCGCGCCCGCCGGTTGGGGCGGCTATATCCTCTACCAAGGAGAGGGCAGCCTGACCGTGATCATCGACGGGCGTCTCCAGGGCTCGGCCGAGGTGCGTGAAGCCAATCGGCAGGTGGCTCAGATCTTCGCGACCGGCGTCGGCGTCGCGTCGCTCCCGTCGATCTACTCGACACTTCCGGCAGACTTCCTTCTCATGCCGCACCCGGCATTCGGCGGTGCCGCCGACACCGGGGAGTGGGTCGAGATCGCGACGACGCCCGAAGCCGACCTCTACGTACGCCGAGGTCCGCAGCTCGCCGATTGGATGCCGGCGCTGGTAACTGCGGCACAACGTATGGGCGTCGCCGAGTAGCCGGGGGTCGTGTCGCTGCAGCCCGAGGCTCGTGCCGGGCCGCTGACCGGCCCCGGCCCCAGATCACCGGGCCACGATGTAGCGCGGATCGAGTGGGGCGCCGAGCACCCGGAGCTCTTCGACGAACGCGTCCGCCAGCGCGCGGGCGGCGTCCAGTCCGACGACCGAGACCGCGACGTTGAAGTTGAATGTCAACCGGCCGCCGTAGCGCATCGCCGTGAGCACCAGCCCGTGAGGCGGCGCAGCCGGGGTCGAGACCAGAATCTCGTCGACCTGCCAGCCTTCGCCCTCCAGGGTCGGGAAGGGTAGCGGGATCAGGTTGCTGAAGCCGCATTGGGCCTTCAGCTCGGCGCGGTCGAGGACCAGCTCCCGCAGCGTGTCGATCGGAAGCCGGCGGACGCCCCACGCCTGGAAGAGCACCCGCTCCAAGTGCGCCTCGGCGTCGTGCTCGGCCCGCACCTGCTTCTGGACCGCCTCGGCGGTGGTCCACAGGTCGCGCCACATCGGACCCGCGATCTCGACGGCATACGCGCTGAGATGATTGGCGAACGATACGAACGAGCCGTCTCGCGGACGCGTCTCGGCGATCAGCTCGCAACGCAACCGGTCGGCGGGCGTCGTGTCGCCTTCGCTGGTCGTCCGCGTCGCTCGCAGATAGGCCGCCGCGAAGAGGGAGTTCGTGCTGACGCCGCGCTCGCGTCGTGCCGCCGCCCAGGCGTCGAGACAATCGTCGTCGAGCCGCAGGTGCAGGGTCTCGTTGGCGCCGCTGTAGTCAGTGCCCCGGTTCCACGCCACGGGGAGCAGTGGTCGTCGGCGTCGCTCTCTCCGTTCCCGCACGAAGCGGAAGAAGCCGCGCCGCGTCAACGCGCGGGTCTCGGCCGGCGTCCGCTCCAGGGCATCGACCTCCGGTCGCCGAATGACCGGTGTACGGTCGGGTTCGTCGCCCCGGGCGAGGGCACGGACGATGGCGGCCCAGTCGTCGAGCAACCCGATGAAAGCGCGGCCGTCCGCGATCGCGTGGTGTTGCTGGATCAGCAGGTGGAGCGCCTCGCCCTCGCGGATCCGGGTCACCTGGACGGGCGGCTCGCTGAACAGATCGAGGTGGCGATTCAGGAGCGCGCTCTTCGCCTCGGAGAGGGGGGCGTCCGACACCTTCAGGATGTCGCGATCGCCGGTGTCGACGTACAGAAAATCGCGCGCGCGATCCCTGGTCCCGTCTACCGGCAGCACGCGCGTGCGCAGCGACGGGTACTTGTCGCAGAGCACGTGGAACGACTCTGCCAACACCTCGTCCGGGAGCGTGCCGGTCACCCGCAGATGCCAGGTCGGCGCCACCGAGATGCCGCGGCGTCGGCTCGTACAGGCGAGGCAGCCCTTGTCGAGCGACTCGAACGGCGTGCCCTGCGCGTCGAGCCCGGCGGTGACCGCCGCGAGATGCGCGGCGGTGATATCCGGGATGCCGACCAGGGAGCGGTTGCCGGCCGCGATGATCGCCAGGTGCCCTGCGATCACGCACGTCAGGCCCTTGAACGGGCCACCCCAGAAGCCGGCCACGCCTTCGGGCATGGCCGCCTCCAGGGGCGGGATGATCGCCAGCAGGAGGCCGACGCTGACGACGAGCCCGATCAGGAAGCAGCGGGCGAAGCGTCTCCGCGGGAGCAGGCGCCAGAGGCTCCCGGCCGGCCGACCGGCGACGACCCCGGCCTCCGCGTCGCGACGACAGCGGTTGACGACCGACCAGGCCGTCGCGGACGCGACGATGAAGCCGCCGAAGAGCAGGTCGGCACCGATGCTGAAGTCCCCGGTCCACGGCACGAGATCTCGCCATCCGAAGAGGGCGAATCCGATCAGCAGGTTGACGACCAGGTTGATGATCGCGGGCGTTCGCCCGACCGTCGCGAAATAGGCCGTGCGCGACGCGCGTGTCAGTCCCACCATCCCTCTCCGAACTCCCGCTCGGCCTCTTTGCGCATGATCCCGTCGAGGGCGATCGCCATCAGGAAGGCACTGGTCAGCTGGGCTACGCCGCCGACCGCGGTCACCGCGGTCCCGACCTCCTCGTTCTTGTAGACGATGACCTGGCTCCCGGCGATCGAGAAGACGGCTCCGCCGAGGAAGGTCAACGCCCCGGCGGTGCCGACGCGGCGGTAACTCCGCGTCGTGCCGGCGCAGGCCGACGTGACGGTCAGGAGCACGAGGAACACACAACTCAACGCCAGCCCACGCGACGGTCGACGGCGCCGTCGTGTGTGGCACGCGCGTTGTCGGGTCAGCTGGGCCGAAGGTGTCACGCGCGCTACCATAGCGCGATCGACGCCGCGCGCCACAAAGCGCGCGGTCGGGCACGCGGAGGATTCTCGGACGCCGAACGTTCCCCTTCTGCTCGCGTCGACCACCGATAGACCGATTCCCGTACCCGTTCGTTGAACATCCGGCGGCCGTCGGCCGCAGCGTCGATGTACGGACACCAGAGAGGTCGAGACATGAGAAGGTCGATTGCAGGACTGATCGCAGCTGGTTCGCTGCTTCTTGGAGCCACTGCCTTCGCGCAGAACGAGGAGCCGGAGACACGATTCATCGAATTCCCCGACCTGTTGATCGGCGGGGAGCGCAACGCACCAGTGGGGACGATCGTCACCGGCCGCGGAGACGCTGATTTCGACACATTGCTCGAGCTGCGCGTGTCGTTCGTCGACGAGATCATCGAGTCTGCGGCCGAGGTCCTGTAGGCGGGCACGTCAGTGCGTTGGGGGGCGGGCATCGCGTCGCGGAATCCGGACTGGCCGGCGGGCGCCGTTTCGAGTAGAGCGGCCGCAGGAATCTGCCGAGGAACCTGCACGCCAGTCGCCCGACACGGAGGAAAGCCAACGATGAAGCCGACCATCCTCTACACGAAGACCGACGAAGCCCCTGCCCTCGCGACCTGTTCGTTTCTGCCGATCCTGCGCGCGTTCGCCGCGGCGGCGGGCATCGACGTCGGGTCGCCGGACATCTCTTTGGTAGGCCGGATCCTCGCGGTGTTCCCCGAGCGTTTGACCGCGGACCAGCGGGTCCCCGACGCGCTCGCAGAGCTCGGTCGGCTCGCCAGGACGCCGGACGCGAACATCATCAAGCTGCCGAACATCTCGGCCTCGATCCCGCAGATCAAGGCGGCGATCGCAGAGCTGCGGGCCAACGGCTACGACCTGCCGGACTACCCGGAAGAGCCGGAGACTGACGACGAGCGCGAGATCAAGGCGCGCTACGACAAGGTCAAGGGTAGCGCGGTCAATCCGGTCTTGCGCGAGGGCAACTCCGATCGGCGGGCCCCGAAGGCCGTGAAGCAGTACGCCCGGAACAACCCCCATCGCATGGGCAAGTGGTCGCCCGACTCCCGATCGCACGTCGCGACGATGGGGAAGAACGACTTCCGCTCCAACGAACTCTCGGTGACCGTCGCGGCCGCCACGACCGCGCGCATCGAGCACGTCGCCGCCGACGGCTCGGTCTCCGTCCTCAAGGACGGCCTCGCGCTGCAGGCGGGCGAGGTGATCGACGGCACGTTCATGAGCGGCCGCGCACTCGACGCGTTCCTGCGGGAGCAGGTCGACGATGCCCGGCAATCGGGCGTGCTCTTCTCGCTCCACATGAAGGCCACGATGATGAAGGTCTCCGACCCGATCATCTTCGGCTACGCGGTGCGCACCTACTTCGCCGATCTCTTCGAGCGGCACGCCGAGACGTTCGAGAGTCTCGGTGTCGACGTGAACAACGGGTTCGGCGACCTGCTCGCGCGAATCGCCGAACTGCCGGCCGACCGACGCGCGGCGATCGAGGCCGACATCGAAGCGGCGTATGCGCGCGGCCCGGGCCTGGCCATGGTGAACTCGGACAAGGGCATCACGAATCTGCACGTCCCGAGCGACATCATCGTCGACGCGTCCATGCCGGTCCTGGTCCGTGATTCCGGGTGCATGTGGAACGCGGCCGGCGAGCTCCAAGACGCCAAGGCGGTGATCCCCGACAGCAGCTACGCCGGCGTGTACCAGGCGGTGATCGAGGACTGCAAAGCGCACGGCGCGTTCGACCCGACCACGATGGGCAGCGTGTCGAACGTCGGCTTGATGGCGCAAAAAGCCGAGGAATACGGCTCTCACGACAAGACGTTCGAGATCGCCGCCGCCGGGAGGGTCCGCGTCGTCGATGCCGCCGGCACCGTGCTGATCGAGCACTCTGTCGAAGGCGGCGACATCTGGCGGGCCTGCCAGGTCAAGGACGCGCCGGTCCGCGACTGGGTCAAGCTCGCCGTCGGACGTGCCCGGGCCACCGGCGCTCCGGTCGTCTTCTGGCTCGACCTCGACCGGGCTCACGACGCGCAGCTGATCGAGAAGGTCAACGCCTACCTGCCCGACCACGACACCGAGGGTCTGGAGATCCACATCCTGTCGCCGGTCGAGGCCGCCCGCTTTTCGGTCGAGCGCATCCGCAAGGGGCTGGATACGATCTCGGCGACCGGCAACGTGCTTCGAGACTATCTCACCGATCTCTTCCCGATCCTCGAGGTCGGCACGAGCGCCAAGATGCTGTCGATCGTCCCGCTGATGAACGGCGGCGGGCTCTTCGAGACCGGCGCCGGTGGCTCCGCGCCCAAGCACGTGCAGCAGTTCGAGTCCGAAGGGCACCTCCGCTGGGATTCCCTCGGGGAGTTCCTGGCGCTGACGGTATCGTTCGAGCACATCGCCGACCGGTACGATCACCAGGGCGCTCGCGTCCTCGGCCAGACGCTGGACGACGCGACGACGCGGTACCTGCTGGAGAATCGGTCGCCGAGCCGCAAGGTCCGCGAGCTCGATAATCGCGGCAGCCACCTCTACCTCGCGATGTACTGGGCGCAGGCCCTGACCGCGCAGGACGACGACGCCGCGCTCAAGGCGCATTTCGCGCCGGTCGCAGAGGCGCTGGGCGGCAAAGCCGATCGGATCCTCGCCGAGCTGATCGAGGTCCAGGGTGCGCCGGTCGACATCGGCGGATACTACCTGCCCGACCAGGCGCTCGCGTCCGCAGCGATGCGCCCGAGCGCGACGCTCAACGCGATCATCGACGCGATCTGAAAAGCGCTCAGCGGTGCGCGAGCGCCATCACCTTCTCGAACGCTGCGATGACATCGTCGATGTATTCGCGGTCGAGGGTCGGATGCACGAGCAGGTTGAGCGACGTCTCGCCCAGCGCGCGGGCTACCGGAAGGCGCTTCGGCACGGCGTAGGCGGAGTCTCGGAACGCGCGCTCCCGATAGATTTCGGGGCAGATGCCGCTCCGGCAGACCACGCCTTCGTCGTTGACCGCGTTCATGATGCGGTCGCGATCCCAGTCGTGGGCGAGCGCCTTCGGACGGACGAAGAGGCTGAACTTGTAGCGCGCATGGACGATGTCGTTCGGAGGCGGTGGGATCCGGAGCCCCGCGAACCCTCCCAGCCCGTCGGTGAGCCGCGCGCTCAGGCGACGGCGTCTGTTACCCCACTCCGGCAGCTTCCGCAGGATCACGCGGCCGATGGCGGACTGCATCTCGGTCATGCGCCAGTTCGTACCGAACTTCTCGTGCAACCACCGGAACCCGGGTGGGTGGTCGCGTTCGTAAACGGCGGCGTAGGACTTGCCGTGGTCCTTGAACTCCCAGCAGCGACGCCAGAGCGCCTCGCCGTTCATGGCGACCATGCCCCCCTCGCCACCGGTCGTGAGGATCTTGTCCTGGCAGAACGACCACGCCGAGACGTGTCCGATGCTCCCGAGCGGTCGGCCCTTGTACTGGCCGCCGTGGGCCTGGGCGCAGTCCTCGATCACGCACAGCCGGTGATCCTCGGCGAGGGCCATGATCGCGTCCATGTCGCAGGGCCAGCCCCAGAGGTGGACGGCGATGATCGCCCGCGTCGCCGGGGTGATCGCCTCGGCCACGGCCTCGGCCGTGATGTTCTCCGTATCGGGATCGACATCGACGAGCACCGGGCGGGCACCCCGCATCACGACGGCGCTCGCCGAGGCGATGAACGTGCGGCACGTCAGGATCACGTCGTCCCCCGGCCCGATGTCGAGGGCCTCGAGGGCGAGCTCGATCGCGACGGTCCCGTTGGCGACGGCCACCGCGTGACGGACGCCGATCGAGGCAGCGAACTCCTCCTCGAACTTGCGGCCCTCTTCGCCGGTCCAGTAGTTGACGCGCCCGCTCCGCAGCACGGATTCCGCGGCGGCGATCTCGTCGTCCGCGAAGTGCGGCCAAGGGGGCATCGGGGCCGTTCGGGTCGGGTCTGTCGCGGTCACGGGGCCTCGTGGCGTTGGGGGGCTCGCGCCCCACTATCGCCAACTCCCGAGCCCCGTCAAGGCGCCGTCGTGAGAGGAAACGGTGCGGCTCGTCGAAGCCGCAGACCGCAACGCAAACCGTCATTGTCGCTTGTGTCGAACGCCGACACGTGCTTGAGGAGGGGTTGTGCCTTCGATGCTTGACGTTCCGGTGGGTGGCGAACTACGAAAGCCGCGCTCGTGTTGCGCACCCCACGCGACGGATTTCGGAGCTCCTCGATGAACGTACTGCGCAAGTTCCTGACCCGCGCCTCGCTGGCACGCATCTTCGCCGACGCGGTGCTCCTGCAGGCGGCTCTGTTGGCGGCGTTCGTGGCCCGCTTCACGCTGGTCACGTTGACGACGACTTCGCAGGAGATGCCGCTGGACCAGCTGACGGCGTTCTATGTGGCCGCGTTTGCTCGGACGGCGCCCGTGATGGCGGTGACCGGGTTCGGGGTGTTCGCGCTCAGCGGAGTGTACACCGGCGGTCGCGAGCGAGCGGTGCGCCGAAAGGCCCTCTCGATCGCCCGCGCGGTCGCGTTCACCTACGCCGGCCTCGCCGGTGCCGCGTTCGTACTCGGCGGCTGGTTCACGATGCCGCGTGGTGTCATCGTCCTCGGGATCATCTTCTCACTCGTCCTGACGGTCGGTGCCCGCGCTTTCTCGTACACCTGGGAGTCGGTTCTCCACTCCGAGGGGCGGTTGCACAAGCGCCGCTCGCTGGACGCGATCCGCGTCCGCACCGTGCTGGTCATCGGCGGCGCCGGCTACATCGGCTCGGCGCTGCTCCCGCGGCTGATCGGCCGCGGCTACCACGTGCGATTGCTCGACCTCCTGATGTTCGGCACCGACCCGATCAAAGACGTGGTCGACCACCCGAATCTCGAGATCATCGAGGCAGACTTCCGTCAGATCGACCGTATCGTCGAGGCGATGCGAGGCGTCGATGCGGTGATCCATCTCGGGGGCATCGTGGGCGATCCGGCCTGCGCGCTGGACGAAGATCTGACGGTCGACGTCAATCTCGCGGCGACCCGCGTCATCGCGGAGATCGCCCGTGGCGAGGGGGTCCAGCGCCTGGTGTTCGCGTCGACGTGCAGCGTGTACGGCGCTGGCGACGAGATCCTCGACGAGGGCTCGGCTCTCAACCCTGTCTCGCTCTACGCCCAGACCAAGCTCGCGTCCGAGAAGGTGCTGGTCGACATGGCCGGGGACGACTTCGCCCCGGTCATCCTGCGCTTCGGCACGATCTACGGCCTCTCGGGGCGCACGCGCTTCGACCTCGTGATCAACCTGCTGACCGCCAAGGCGATCACAGAGGGGAGGATCACGGTCTTCGGCGGCGACCAGTGGCGGCCTTTCGTCCACGTCGACGACGCGGCCAACGCCGTGTTCCTCGCGCTGAATGCGCCTCTCGACAACGTCCGTGGTGAGATCTTCAACGTCGGATCCAACGGACAGAACTACACGATCACCCAGATAGGTCAGCTGATCGCCAAGCAGATCCCCGGGTCCGAAGTCGTCCACATGGGCAACGACAGCGACCGGCGCAACTACCGCGTCAACTTCGACAAGATCAACGGGGAGCTCGGCTTCAACCCCAACTGGACCGTCGAGATGGGTGTCGACCAGGTGCGCCAGGCCATCTCCGAGGGCCGGGTCGAAGACTACATGGACGCCCGCTACAGCAACGTGAAGTCGCTCACCGAGGGACAGACGTCGATGTTGTACCGGCCCGAACCGAACTGGCCGCAGGCCCTGCTCGAGGACACCGGCCCCGAGGAGACCGGGTCCTCCGAGTCGTCCACCAGCACGCACTGACCTCGCCCCGGCCGCGCTCCGCCCCCGAGGTCGACGTGTTCGCCCTCGAGATCGAGCGTTACGACCGGCGCGCCGAGATGCCGCCCGACGTTCTGCCCTGAGTCGGTCCTTCTGAGGCAGCTCGCTTCTGGCTTGCCCGAGCCGCCGCCGCTGACGTTGCTCGCTCGTCACGGGACACCGGCCGGTGAAGCCCGTCGTCCGTCGGCGCGCGGGAGTTCCCTGCGACGCGGCCCCTGCGGTACGCTGTCGCTTCGTCCCCAATCCGCATGGTCCTGGATGAAGACGATCAAGCTGTCCGCAGAAGCCGATCCCGCCGGGGTCGCCGACGAAGTTGCTCGCGTCATCCGCTCCGGTGGCCTCGTGTGCCTGCCTTGCGGTGGGCGGTACCGGCTTATCGCCGACCTCGAAGACTCCGACGCGGTCATCCACCTGATGCAGGCGAAGAGTCGGGTCAAGACCGCGCCGGCGTTGGTCTTCATCGAGGGGGTCACCCACGTCGACCGTGTCGCCGACGGATTCCACGCCCTCGCGCAGAAGCTCGCGGATGCGTTCTGGCCGGGGCTGCTGACCATCCGCGTCGTGCCGAGCCCTGAGCTTCCGAGGTCCGTGATCAAGCACCTCGGAGGCCGCAAGAGCCGCATCGGCATTCGGACCCCCTCGGACCCGCTGATGCGCGCCATCGTGTCGGCGAACGAGGGACCGCTGCTCGTCTCCAGCGCCAACCGGCAGAAGAAGGCAGGAGAGAGTTCTCCTGCGCAGGTGCGCAAGACCTTCCGCGGACGAGTGGCACTCTTCGTCGACGGCGGCGACCTCACCCCCGGACCGAAGTCGACCGTCGTCGCCATCGTCGATGACGCGGTGGTCGTGGAGAGAGAGGGGGCGATCGACGCCGCGGAGTTGAAACGCGTCGCAGGCTGAGCCTCTCGGGCTCGCCGCCGCCATCCGCATCGCTCGCTGGATGGCGGCGACTCGGTCAACACCCTACTTATGGACATCTCGCCAGGCTGCATCGAAACGCGTCCCGTCGACGCGGCCAGCCCAAGACATCGGGACGCCCGCAGCGAGAGGACACAATGACGCTCGAGATCGTGCGCACTACCCTGGCTTGGTGCTCGGTGATGAACCTCGTGTTGCTCGCGGTTTGGGCCATCGGCCTGCACCTGGCGCATGACTTCGTGTTCCGCGTTCACGGACGGCTGTTCAACCTGTCCGTGGAGCGTTTCGACGCCATCCACTACAGCGGAATGTTGGCGTTCAAACTCTGCATCTTCGTGTTCAACATCGTCCCGTACCTGGCGCTCCGCCTGTTTGTCGGAGGGTAGACCGCCAGCGACCGCTCGAGGCAGGCATCATCGATGTCAGTGCGACGCATCTCAGGATGCACCGTCGCCGCCGCAGAGGTCCGGAGGCGTCACCATCACTGAGACGCGGTCCCACCTGCCGTCGATCGTCTTCGCCGACTCCGGTGGCGCTTTCAGCCAGGGCCAGGCCAGGACGAAGCCTACGCCGATCGCGAAGACGCAGATCAGCAGCACCGATCCGGCGACGTAGAATCCGAACCCGCGCGTCGTCTCGGGCATCAGGGCTCAGGAGGGTTCGGAAGCTCTGGGTTGCCCCGAGCCTCGCCGCGACAAGCTGGGGGCCGCTCACCGCACGCGTCGTCCCAGACTCCGCCTTCTGCCGGAGCGCACGGCTCTCCAGGGTCCCATCGGTCGTCGGTGCGACGCCACTCGACAGTCAACGGCACGTCGCAGCCCGCCACTCCCGTTCGGTCTCCCGCTTCGAGCCGGGCCCAACCGTGTCCGTCGGCCTCGATGACCTCGAGGTATTGCGCGTAGTCGGGGCCCCAGGTCGGACGGTAGGTGCCTGTGCCGCACCCGAGCAACACGACGAATTCGCAGTGCCCCCAATTGCCGCAATTGCCGAGATCGGCGACGAGATCCGCCGGCGGCGCACGGGCGACATCGACGGCGTGCCAGCGGTCGGCATCGACGGGTTCGCGGCCGGGACCCGAGAGCTGATCTTCCGCGACGACCCACTCGCAGGGATCCGGCGGGAGCGGCGGCGGCCCGGACACCCCGGCAGCGACCTCCCCCGCGTCGTCGGGCAGGGGGGGAGCCGGATCAACGTCGTGCTGCCCCGTGGCGGAGCCGCCGCCGTGCGGCACGGCGACGGCCTCGGGCGCCGGCTCCCCCGGTACCGCGCCGGCATGGCCGCATCCGAAGACGAACACCATGACGAGGAGGCTCGGGCCGTCTGCCCGCTGGTACGGCTGCCGGCTCATGGGCCGACCGGGTCGAACCGGATCACCCCGCCGACGAACCGCGTCTCGACCGCGAGGATGTGCATCAGGCCGAGCATGGTCACGTAGAGCTCACCGGACGGACCGATGGTGACGGTGGAGGTGGCGTCGTCGGTTACGGGCGCGCGGAAGACGACACTCCCGTCCGCGCGATCGAGCACGATCAACTCGCTTGCTGCGGTGTTCGGAAGATCGACCGTCAGAATGTTCGCACCGATGCCTTCGAACCGGGTCGCGGTGCCGATCAGATGGTTGTTCGAGACCGTGATCACGCTGGTCCACTGCAGGTCGTCGGGCAAGACGGTCTGCCAGCGCAGCGACTCATCGTCGTGGACGTGCAGGTCGACGCCCTCGGAATTCAGGATGTCGGCAGCCTGGACTTCCCAGAGTACGATCTTCGGTCCGTCGAGCAGAGGTTGGCTGCCGGCACTGGGCCCGGAGAGGAGAGGGATCGCCCGGGCCGGAGCACACACACCGGGTTCGTCGTCTCCGTCGGTGTTCGCGTCGCACGCGGCTATATCGACGAGGTACGCGTGTGCTTCCGCGCTCTGCGGGTCGATGAACGACGTCGCCGTCGAGCCGTCCGACACCGAAACCCACCGGCCGTCGGGGCTGACGGACGGGCTGGCCGCGCTACCTCCGACCGTGTGGACCACCCATCCGGGGGAGAGGGTCACGCTGTCGCCGTCTCCTTCGATTCTCACCTGCACCAGCGCCCCGGCTTCCGGCGTCGCGCCGCCGCCGATCGCGTAGATCGTGTCCTGCGGTGTCACGGCGACCGTGTTCGCGCTGAACTCGCCCCCCGCGCCGAGGAATCCGCCGAGCAATCCACCGTCGTCGTCTCCGTGCTGCATGCGGTCGAACTCGGCTGCGACGGCGTCGGGGACGAGACCGCTGGCATCGAGGGGCAGGTCGAGTGTGGCGGGCGCAACGAAGCCGTGGGTCGCCGGGATGTCGAGGGTTGCGACGGTGGCCCCCGTCATACGATCGAGCAGCACGACGACCCCGCCGTCGGTGACCGTCGCGACGTTCCCCCTCGGTGTCAGGTGGAGTCCGACCGCGCCGCTGCCCTGACCCTCGAGGGATGCCGCCGGCATCGCGGTGCGCCATCGCTCCGACCCGTCGGCGTCGAGGGAGATCGCGTCGGCGTCGCTGGTCATGAAGAGGTTGCCGTCGGCGTCGACCTCGACCGTGGTCGCGATGGCGCGGGGGACGGCCAGGCACCAGCGCGCCTCGCCGGTGGTGGCGTCGAGCGCATGGACGGTGCAGTCATCGGGCTGAGGGTTCGACGAGGTGACGTAGATCGTGTCCCCGTCGGGGCTGAAGGTGTTTGGTTGGGCGACACCGAATCCCTCGAGCACGTGCCACCGCTCGACGAAGGCCGGAGCGGTGTCGCAAGGGACGAAGTCGCTGTTTCCGGGCTCGGCGTGTATCCCGACGTAGGGGATCCCGGAGGGGTAGGGGAAGGGGCGCTGTACGACGCAGGCGAACGGGTTCGGACCGCTCGTCGTGTCGTCGTCAGCAGCGCCGGAGCCCTCTGGTGCGCTGTCTGTCACATCTGGACGCCCAGACACATGTGCGTCTGTCGATGTGCTGTCATCCCCGTTGTCAGTGCACGAGACCGACATTGCGGCCCAAAGAACGATCGCGACTCGCGCCCACGGGCCGAGATGTCGCCGGACAGGCGGACTCGCGGGGGGCGCCGCCACCAACGGAGGGGAGAGGCCCCGAGGCCCAGGACGAACCAGGGCGATCTCGCGACCACGGATTCGGGAGTTGGGGGGCGGAACGAACATCGTCGTCTCCGATGACAGGACCTCGCAGCGCTCGACTGCGCCAGGGCGGGCGTCCGGGATATGTTTCGTGGCCGGCACGGGCTCAGAGAAGGGACTCGGCCTCGAGGATCGCGCGCAGGTCGAGCACGTAGAACCCGCCCAGATTGGTCGCGGCGTCGGTGGATGTCCACCGGACGACCGCGGGAGCGCGGGGCATTCGGGAAAAGGCCTCGGCAGCCATCGAGCGGAACGGCTCGAAATAGCGGGGCGGCCCGGCATAGAGCGACGGCTCCACGAGCAGGTGTGACACACCGTCATCGACCAGTCTCCGAACCGCGTCGCGCGCGTCATCTGCCGAATAGACGTCGATCAGGTTCTCCATCCGCGTGCGCATCGCGAGGGCGTAGCGCTCGTGCGTGCACAGGTGGGTCTCGAGGGTCAGATAGGCGTCGCGTCTGGACAGGTACGGGAGATCCTGGACGCGCATCGGGGGCCAGCCGGCGACGACCGCGTCGGGCGGAAGGGCTGCCTCCAACGAGGCGTAGACGTCGAGCGACTCCGTCCGATCCACCGTAAGGCCGGCGGTCGCCGGTGGGCGTCCGATCAAGAGCAGAGTCGCGGCGAACAACGCAGCGCTGCGAAGCGCTTCGCGCAACCGGATCGAATCGAGTGTCCGCGTGACCCGCGCCACGCCGAGCGTGAACCCCGCCGCGATAAAGAGCCCCGCCAACGGTGGAACGCCGTAGATGTCATAGCGACTCGGGTGGTGGAGCCGCGGGGCGACGAGCACGGCGAGCGAGCGACCGCCAGCGCGACCAGGATCGCGGCGACGCGGCGGGCCATCCTCCGGTCTCGTGCGAGCGTCAGCGCCAGCAGGACTCCCAGCGCGAACAGCGCGATCCGGCCGCCGTCCGGGAAGAGCCGTCCGACCGTCGGGCCCCACCCGTGGCGCCCATCCAACACGCCCTCGTCGACCTGGTCGTCCCACGCATGGACGAGGGTCGGGAACGGCGGCAGGTCGGCCCGAACGTGTCTGCCGCCTGGCCCCGCCTCCGGGATGCGCTCGAAGTCCTCGGCCGTGATCAGCGGTCCGTACTCAGCCCCGCGCACCACCATCGGCCCGAGCAGGATGGCGCAGGCGACCGCGGTGCCCGCCACCAACAGCAAGCGGTGGCTGCGTCGTTCGGGCAGGTCTCGGATCTTCGAGGCGGAGGGCGCGGCCAAAGCCACGATCGCGAGGGTGAGCCCCAGGACGACCGAGGCGGTCGGGTAGACCGCCGCCGCTACGACGGTGACAATCGCGAGTACTCGGATTCGTCCGGCGGCGACGGCTGCCGCGCCGAAAGCGTAGAGCGGGAACCCGAATGCCCGCGGCAACATCCCGGCCGTCCGGAACGGGTAGAGCTCCACCGAGAGCACGATCGCGACGACCAGGATTGCGGCCCGTCTCCCGGCGACTCGGTGAGCAGCGAAGGCCAGGGCCGCGGCGGTGGCGAACCAGTTGACGTAGGGGCCGTAGCGCACGAGCGCGTCCAGACACCCCACGGACTCCGCCCCCGCATAGAGCAGCGACGCACCCACGGGGACGATCGAGCGGATGTAGTCGAGCACGATCGTATGACGGTCGGCGAACTCGCTCAGGAACGGCAGCACCTGGATGCGGACGTCGTCGGCGTAGAGGCCGCGCGTGGCGGCATTTCGCACGTGGGGTCCGATGCCGCGCAGCGTGTACGCGGCGACGAAGACCGCGATCGCCGCGTCGAGCAGACGACCGAGACCGTCCGACCCGCGGCCCGGCGTGGGGGCGTCGACCGATGGTGCGCCATCAGCGTGCGCCAGGCTCTGCGCGGGCTGCGGCTCGTCGGTCAAGACTCCTCCGTGGCGGGGGGGCGGCGCCGGCTGCGGTCCAACCCCGGGGCGGCGCGCTCGAACGATGCGACGCGACGGGGCTCGGTGGTCCGAGGCCGGTAGCATACCGCATCGGAACGCACGCGCGAGAGGCGGCCGCTCAGCGCCGATGACCCGTCGGCGACGAAAACGCCTCTTCGACCACGTCGGGCGCGCGGGACTGTAGCGTCGACACCACCCGTTGGAGTACGGGGTTGGTCGGGTCCGTTCGCGCCGACTCGCGGAGTGAACGGATCAGTCCTTCGCGGCCCGCAGGTGCGGCGAGAACAGCGTCGTACCAGCCGTCGTTCCACCCCGGCTCCTCGTCCCAGCGAAGCTCGTTGAGCAGGGGGTAGCCGGCTGACACGACCCGGCCGGCTTCCGACCGCCGAACGAAGAGCATCGTCGATGCGCCGTAGCGAACCGGAATCCAGCTCGGCGCCGTCATCAGGACGCGGCCGGTTGCCGAGTCCACCGACGCCAGCCCGTAGACGATATCGAACTGGTCGGCGACCGCGTTGAGGCCGGACTCGTCCCGCATCGTCGGCAGGATCCACGCGTCGAACAGCTCGTCCGTCCACACCGCCACGGACCGGCCGTCGGCGAACACCCCGCCGGGTATTTCGTGCCAGATGAGGTATCCGCCGATGCCGAAGCTGTTCACCGTGCGGCCCTCGGGCAGCTGCCTGAGCGTCGCCAGCGTGTCGTGTGGGTATCGGGCCTCGTCCGTCCCGAACCCGAACCGGGTGTTGAGACCGATCTCGGGCTCTACCGCGAGGTGTCCGAACGCGATCAGTGCACCGGCGGCCGGGGCCGCGAGGCAGGCGACCAGTGCCAGTCCGCGACGGCGAAGCAGGTCGCTGGCAGCGCTCAGCGCCAGCGCCACCGCGGGGGCGGCCATGACCACGCCTTCGGCCAGGTTTCGCTCGTAGCCGCGGGCCAGGCCGATGCCGCCGATCGCGATGGCGAGTGCGAAGGGGTGCTTGCGGAAACGTGCTGCGGCGTACAGGACGCCGGTGATCGCGAAACCCAGCGGAAACCAGGTCTGCGTCTGCCGCCAATCGGTGCGGCGCCACTCGCTCGTCAGTGCGATCGCGTTCGATTCCTCGAGCTCGATGATAAGCGTGACGATATGGCGTCCGGACACGCTGAGCCCGAACACCAGCGCACAGAGCGCAGTCACGGCAAACGCCTGCAACACCTCGGCCCGCGGCCGGCGCTGGACCAGGGCGCCGAAGACGGCGGCCCCGGCGATCCCGACACCGATGATCGCGCTCCCGTGGGTCGGCAGCCAGACCACCTCGAGTACGGGCAACACCCATAGGATGCGTCCGCCGCGACCGCCCCAGCGCAGCACGACAGCCATCGCGGTCGCGAGCAGCACGGCACCGAAGAGATTGGGGCGCATCAACGAGTATCGGGTCTGCGCGAGTACCGCGACCGCCAGCATGACGGCAACCACCGCTCCCGTGCGCGCTCCCGCAACTCGTGCGCCAGCGCCCGCGGCCCCGATCGCGGTGCCCGCGAGCACCATCTTCAGCACCACGAGGCCGACGAATCCGCCCACCGTCCAGAGCCCGTACATCACGAGCTGTGGGAGCCAGTCGACGTAGATCCACGGTTCGCCGGCGGCGACGAACGAGAAGGGATCGACGTGGGGGATCGTTCGGTGCGCTACCGTCCATCGACCGGTCGCGAGGTGCCACCAGGTGTCTGCGGCGTGGATCCGAATCGCATACAACGCCGTGAGCGCGCAGGCGGTCGCCGCGATGACGGCGCGCGGACGCAGCGCGGTTCCGTTGTTGCCGGTGGGCGCGGACTCAGTCGCCATCGCCCCCTCGGAGATGGGTCGCGAACCACTCGATCGCCGGCGCGGCAACCCACTCGTGACCGCCGTCATGCTCGACGAGCTCGGCGAGATCCGGAGACCCCGCCGCGGCATATGCGGAGGCCACGCCCGAAAAGGCGTCACGCTGGCCCGCGATCGGGAACTCCCGGTCGTCGACGCCGGCGACGATCCGCAACGCAGCGGGTGCGGCCATGATGGCGACATCGGCCAGGTCGAAGTCGCGCCCCAAGGCGCCGGCGTACTGGCAGGCGCACTGCTCGGCCGTCAACAACGCGCCGCGGTACGAGCCGAAGAAACTCTGCACCACCCCGACGGTGACCCGGTCGTCGAGCGCGACGCTCAACAGGGTCACGAGCCCGCCCAGGCTCAGGCCGGTCGCCCCGATGCTATCGCGTCGGACGTCGTCACGGCCGACCAGGACATCGACAGCGCGCAGCGCGTCCGACGTGAAGCTCCCGAGCGCCGGTGTCGGCCCCATGCGCATCACCCGCTCGTAATGGAGGTGAGCACGCTGACTCGTGCTCTCGTCGAATGTCCGGATGGTCGGCGCGAGCACGACATAGCCTTCGGCTGCGAGCGCGGCGGCACCCGCGTGGTGGTGGTTGTCCTCTCCCCAGGGCTCGATGCCCGCCGCGGCTCGGTGCCCCCCCAGGGTGTGGCCGTGCCAGAACACGATCGCCGGGTGCGGCCCCTCGGTCTGCGGCACGAAGAGGTAGGCCCGGGTGCGGAGATGCCGCTCGACGAAGTAGCTGATCTCCTGGCGGGTGTACGCGTCGAACTCCACCGACTCCAGCGTCTGCAGCTCGAGATCGACGTCGTCGGCCGGCTCGCCGGGCAC
>CAZFPM010000070.1:23709-23963 GCA_964520965.1 uncultured Myxococcales bacterium | reverse complement strand
GCGATCTCGGCGAGGCATCGGACGAGCTGTGCGACGGGTTCGACAACGACTGCGACGGGCTCGTCGACGAAGATTGTAGCTGCGATGGCCTGACCGCCGACTGCTACCCCGGCCCGCCGGCCGCGGTCGGCGTCGGCGTCTGCCGGCCCGGCGTCCGCGACTGTTACGCGACGATCGACGCATCGGGTGTGTGCGCCGGCGCGGTGCTGCCGTCGATCGAGCGCAGTGTCGTGGCGCAGCTGTTGACTTGTGAG
>CAZFPM010000070.1:0-23699 GCA_964520965.1 uncultured Myxococcales bacterium | reverse complement strand
CGCTGACGTCGACGACTAGTCCTCCGTTTGCTCGATCTGCGAGGCCGAAGACGAGATCTGCGACGGTTTCGACAACGACTGCGACGGTTTCGTCGACGAGGGATTGCGGAACGGTTGCGGCGACTGCATCGACAGCGTCGCGCCCGAGGAGGCCGGAGGCATCATCCTGTGCGACGGTGTCGACAACGACTGCGACGGCTTCGTCGACGAGGGACTGATCAACGCGTGCGGAAACTGCGACGCTTTCTGTTACACGAGCGGCTGGGTGGACACGGGCGGCCTCGGTGGAGACGACGAGTTCGAGGCCACCGGGACCGGCGACGGCATCTCCCCGAGCGGAGACGGACTGTCGCTGGACACGAGCTCGTTCACCTTCGCCGACCTGTGGGTGGCGAACTCCGTAGACGACACCGTCACCCGCATCGACACCGAGACCGGCGCCGTGCTCGGCACGTACTCGGTGGGGCTCAACGCAGGTAGAAACAACGACAACCCGAGCCGCACCGCCGTCGACCTGAACGGCGACGCGTGGGTCGCGAACCGGGCCTTCGGGAACCAGGGCTCGGTGACGAAGATCCGGGGGGCCGACTGTCGCGTCGACTGCGAGCTGTTCACGGTTCCGGTCGGCGGAAACAACGGCGTCCCTCGCGCGTTGGCGATCGACGCGAACAACAACGCGTGGGTGGGGAACTACCACGAGCAGAGGATCTACCATCTCGACGGAGAGACCGGTGCGGTGCTCGGCTCGTACGGCATCGGTATGTCGACGTACGGCTTCACGATCGACCGACAGGGCATCATCTGGATCGCGAGCAACAGCCAGAGCTACGGCATCGGGGCGTTCGATACGGGTACGAACACCTTCCTCGGCCGCTGGACCGTCCCGGGCTGCGGCTTGTCGTATGGCATCGCGGTCGACGCGTCCGGCAATGTGTGGTTCGGAACGTGGACCTGCGGGACGCTGGGGCGACTCGATCGCGCGCTCTTCGACGCGGGGACGATCCGGTTCGATCAATACGGTTCCGGGCTGTCCAACACCCGCGGGGTCGCGGTGGACTCGGACGGGACGATCTGGCTCGCATCGTCCGGAAACAACCGCCTCGCCCGCTTCGACGCCAGCGGGACACAGCTCGGGAACTCGGCGACCTGCAGCACGCCCATCGGGGTCGGGGTCGCATCCGACGGTTCGATCTGGTCGATGTGCTACAGCGACGATCTGGCCCAGCGCTGGAGCCCGGCGGGCAGTCTCCTGGGCAGCGTCCCGGTCGGCGACGCACCGTACAGCTACTCGGACATGACCGGGTTCCAACTCCGCGCGTTCACGGCCCCGTCGGGCACGTGGACCCAGTCGATGGACTGCGGGTTCGCCGGCTGCGGCTACGAGGCGATCCGATGGTCGGCGATCGTCCCGGCGGACACGACCCTGACCGTGCGCGCCCGGACCCGGGAGGCGGGCGGCGCGTGGTCGGCATGGACGCCGTCGTACTCGACGTCCCCGGCGGACACGTCGAGCGCGTTGCCGGACGGGCAGTTCCTGGAGATCGAGATCACCATGACGACGAGCGCCGACGAGGTCACGCCCGTGCTCACGTCGTTGTCGGTGGACTGGCAGCGGCCCTGATGGGCGCGATGTCGCCCGTCACGCCGCGCCCAACACAACCGTCCTCCCCAGATCTCCTCGATACCCTCTTCGATTGCGCCATGAACGCCCACCCCGAGTTGTCGAACCCGGGAGGCACACGTCGCTTCCGGCCGGGCGAGAGCGCGGCTCTCCGTCCCGGCCGGTACGGCCCACGATCTGTCGATGGAGGGCCGTGTCGAGGGCCTGGGATTTGTAGGCGGCGAGGTACTCTCGGAGTGCGCGCGCGGGCGTCGAGCATTGGTCGCGGAGCGAGAGTCTCGATGCGTCGCTGCGGGTGGACGTGTCAGTTCTGCTCGAACCGTACCGTCGACGCCAGCGACTCGGCGCACTCGATCGGAGCTCGGCGACCCTGTCGAACGCGGTGCGCCCGACATCGCCCCGAGCGTCCCGCCGCCGTGCTCCAGGCGTTCGATCTCGTGGAGAACCCCGACCACCGCGTCGAGCCGCGAGCGAAGAGGCTGCGACCATCGATGCCGCCGCCACTCTCTTTGCGCGACTCGCCGACCAGCTCCTCTCGGGGGCAGAGGCGTCTGCCAGGCTCGGCGCCAGGGAGCTACTCGCGCTCGTCCGGGGCGAGGGCGTCGGATGACGTCGTCGCGCGCGTAGCGTCGGACGTCGACCAGCGTCGCGCTGCCAGGGCCGCGACCAGCGTCGCACGCGTCGACACGTCATTCACCGCTCGAACCGCCACCCTGGCGTCGTCGATGGCGCCGCGGACATCGCCGAGGGCGAGCTTCCGGCGGGCGCGGGTCTGGGCCGACCGTGCGTCGCCGTACACCTTGCCGAGCAGCTCGAGATCCGCTCCGCAACGGGGGCAGTCGCACGCGGGCTCGACGACCCGCCGCCGACAAGCTGGACAACGGTCGAGAGCCGGGGACATGGGGGTCATCCGTCGAGGTAGAAGAGCACGTCGGCGAGCTCGCCGGTGAGGTCCGCGAGGGCGCCGAAGTCGTGGTCCTCCATGGCCTCACGCAACGACTCGGTCAGCGTCTGGACCTCGTCTCGGTCCGAGCGGTCGAGGCCGGGCATCAAGCGTACGGCGTCGCGACAGGCGGCCGCGGCGCTCTCCCATAGTAGGGCGTCTTCGACGCTCGCGCCCTCGGGCGCCGCGAACGGGTCGCGTCCCCCGCCGCCAGCCCGGGCCTTCGAGCCGCCGTCGAGCGAGTCCATTCGATCCTGTGCGGCACGCAGCTCGTCGGCGTCGAGCTGGCGGAAGGCGTCCTCGATCCGCACGGACTTCTCCAGACCGGTGTGCCTCTCGGTCACCCGGGCGTCGAGGATCCCGTTCAGGTCGAGGCGCATCTCGAAGGTGATCTCACTGCCGGCGAACGCCTCGTCGTCGAGGCCCTCGACCATGAAACGACCGACCAGCAGATTCTCGGAAGCGCGCGGAGACTCCCCCTGGTAGACATGCACGTCGACCGCTTCCTGGTAGTCACCGTAGGTCTGGAACGACTCCGTGCGCCGCGCGGGGAGCGGTGTGTTGCGGCGGATGATCGGGGCGAACAGGTCGTGGCGCGTCCAGCCGTCGACCATTCCCACCGCCCGCGTGCCGAACGAATAGGGGGTGACGTCGACCAGAATCCTGCCAACGCTTCGCCCCGCGATGCGCCCACCGAGCACCGCGGCGCCCAGGGCGACCGCTCGCTCAGGATCCACGTCGGCCCGTGGTGCCCGGCCGAGCAGGTCTGCGAGCGTGCCCTGCACGAGCGGGGTGTGTGACGTTCCACCGACGAGGATGACCTCGTCGATCTCGCGGGCGAGCACGCCCGCGTCGGTCAGCGCCTGTTGAACGCTCTCCGTGGTTCGCAGGACGAAGGGCTGGATGAGCTCCTCGTAGTCGCTGCGGTCCACCACGGTGTCCAGGTGGAGCGGGACGCCTTCGTGGTCGAGCAGGTGCTCCTCCGCCACCCGCGTGTGAACTTCGCTCGAGAGACGGATCTTCGCCGACTCCGCCGCCGCCGCGACGCGTGCCGCGACGCGTAGGTCGTCTGTGGGGAGCGCGGTCCCGGCGTCATCCTCGAAGACCCGATGCAGCCGGGAAGAGAGGGCTGCGTCGAGGTCATCGCCGCCGAGGTGCGTGTCGCCGTGCGATGCCAACACCTCGGTGATCTCCTCGCGAACGCGAACGATGGAGACGTCGAATGTGCCCCCGCCGAAGTCGTACACGAGGAAATGCGTCGCATCGGCATCGCCTTCGGCGTAGCAGAGCGCCGCCGCGGTGGGCTCGTTGACGATGCGCTCAACGATGACCCCGGCGATTTCGCCAGCCTCTCGCGTCGCCGTTCGCTGAGCATCCGAGAAGTAGGCGGGCACCGTGATGACCGCCCGGGTGACCGGGTGGCCGAGGTCCGACTCTGCGGCGTCCCGCAGGCGCCGCAAGATCAACGCGGAGATCTCGACCGGCGTCAGCACTTCCTGGCCGAGGTCGATGCGCTCGTCCTCGCCGACCCGTCGCTTGATCGACCGAACCGTTCGCTCCGGATGCGAGACGAGCTGGTTGCGCGCCGCGGCCCCGACCAGCAGCTCTCCGCCGGGGGAGAACCCGACGACCGAGGGGAGCAGCACGCCCTCGTCGACCGCGATGAGACGGGGGCCCTCGCTCTCGTCCGTGACGACCGCCACGGCTGAGTTGGTCGTCCCGAGATCGATCCCGATCACGACATCATTCATGGGGCACTTCTCCTGTTGATCACGACGTGGGCAGACCGCAGCACGCGGCGCCGGTGTGTGTATCCCGGTAGGACCTCGGAGATGACGACCCCGTCGTCGAGGCACGGATCGTCCGCGGTGTCGACCGCGCGCATCTTGTGCGGATCGAAGACATCTCCCACGGTGTGCAGCCGCACACCGCCGAGATCCTCGATACTTCGCGTGACCCGGTCGAGTGTGATTCCGAGGCCTTGTCGGATCGCCCCGACCACCGGCGGCGGGCGTCGGCGCCACCAACGCCGCGGGTAAGGAACGGCCAGCGTCGCCAGGGCGGCACCGAGGCGGTCGGCGACATCGACGAGCGCCTCGACACCAGATAGTTCACCAGCTTCGCGCGCTTCGCGCAGCGCGACATCGGTCCGCTCGCGCTCGAGGTCGACCTC
Organism: uncultured Myxococcales bacterium; assembly: GCA_964520965.1. Classification (GTDB taxonomy): domain Bacteria; phylum Myxococcota_A; class Bradymonadia; order REDH01; family REDH01; genus CAZFPM01. The sequence goes on along the minus strand of CAZFPM010000070.1, from coordinate 18,962 downwards.
GGCGATCCGGCCCTGCAGGAGCGCGAGCGCGTCGTCGAGCGACTTGCGGGTCTCCCGTGTGGATCGGGTCTCCGCTCGGACCTCGCTCTTGAGCGCGATCAGCTCGCCCACGATCGTCCGCAGGTCCACGGGTTCGGGCCGCTCCGAGCCGGTGGCCCCACCGGCCTCGGCGAGGGTCAGTTCCCGCGTGAGCAGCTGGGCCAGCGTCGCCTCGTCGACCGCCGAATCGGTCATGGGAGCCCGCTCCTGACCAGCGCCGCGAGCTCGCTCATCGGCACCGGCCGCCGCGCCGTCCGTGCCACCCAGGCCGCGAGCGCCGCGTGGTCGCCCATCGGATCGACGTACGAGAGCTGCGCATCAGCCCGCGGGTCCGCCGTCCGAAGGCGTTCGTATGCCTCGCGAACTCGGGCGAACACCTCTGGATCGCGGTCCGGCGGATAGCGTCGGGTCAACGCGTCGTAGCGGGTCTCGACCTCGGCGTCGTCCGTGTCGAAAGGCACACCAAGAGTAACGAATGGATCCATGGGTCCGTGTCCGGTCTTCAGGTCGCGTCGTCTTCAGGGAATAGCGACGTCTGGCGGTGCAGGGGTGCCTCGATCTCCGCCCCTCGTTCTGCCGGGGCTGGCTGGTTCCCGAGGTACGTCGCGACGGCCTCGCACACATCGGAAAGGGACGCGCCGTGCGTCGGCTCTGCCCGGGTGATGTCCTCCTCGAAGCGCGCGAAATACGACGAAGGCAATTCGCATTCGGCAGCCGTGAGGTATCGTTCTCGCAGCAGGCCGGCATGCGTCGGAAACCGCTCGCCGCCGGCTTCGCAGAGCAGCAGTCGGATCTCGTCGCTCGTGCAGTCCGCGGCGAGCCGGAAGACGTCGTCGCCGCGATCGAGCGTGGTGACGCCGAGCGTTATCGCCTTCTCGGCGACGGCGCTGGCCGCCCGCGCAAGACGCTTCGGCGGCGCTAGCGCAGTCTCGAGCTCCGTGAGGGAGGGGGCGTCCGATATCTCGTCGGCCCAGCCCATCGCGAGTTCTGCTGCGGTCGTCATGTGCTTCGATGTCCGCTTTCGCTGGGGGAACAGGCGGTCGAGAGCCTCGAGCCGGGCCGCGGCGTCGCTCCACGACGGGGGCCCGTCGGACGCCCCGGACAGGGGCGCCCGCCCGGAGATCCGGGCCAGCACGTGGGCCGTCGCCTGCGCGCGCCGGTGGATGGCGTGATCGTATGGCCAGAGCTCGCCCAGGACATCGGAGACCGCCTTCTCCGCCGGCCCCCAGCTGCGCTTGCGCGCGCGGTCCTCGGCCTTCGCGAGCAGGAGCGCGGCATGGCGTTCCGGGATCCGGCGGTCCACGGGGGAAAGCACCCGCCAGCGCCGCAGATACCCGGCGGCCTTGTCGAAGGCGCCGCGGCGGGTCGCCGCATCGGCAGCGACAGCCAGCGCCTCGACGTCTTCCGGAAGAGCCTCCAGCATCGCCTCGATCGCGGCGCGATGCTCGGCCCGGTCTTCTGACTCATGCAGGTCCGCGATCAGCCGTCGGTGCGCCTCCATTCGGCTCGGGGCGGCATCGCGAGCTCGCACCAGATACGCGAGCCGCGGGTCGGGCCCGAGCTGCCCCACCGGGCCCAGCGACTCGCCGAGCTGCGACGCCATCTCGTCGAAGATGGCGCGGCGCTCCGCCGCCGAGAGGTCGTCGAACTCCGGCGGCATGAGTTCGTCGATGAGACCACTGTCCGCGCCAAACGCGTCGAGAAAGTCGGGAAAGGCTCCTGCAATGGACCCCGCCGGTGGGGCGAGGTCTGCGAGTTGCAGGCACACGCTGGCGACGAGCGCCTCGGAACAGCCGCCTTCGTGGCCCCGACGCGTCAGATCATCGAGATCCTCGAGATAGGTGCCGAAAGCACTGAACGCACAGTCATCGTGGGCCTCGTGCAGGGCGAGGAGTCCATCGAGACGTGCCCACCGCGGGTCGTTCGCCGGTCCGGGCAGCGCGCGTGCCACCCGTTGGAGGACGGCTCGGTGGTCGTGTCCGTCATCCGTCAAGGCAACCGCGACGAGGACCGCGAGGGCGTTCCGCAGCTCGGGACGCATCGCCGGAACCGCAGCGATCGCCCGCAACGCCGCGTTCGCTCGCCCAGACTCCAGCGCCGCCGAGACCTCGGCCGCGGCCCGACCCTCCGAGAATTCGAACGGGTTCGAGCCCCGTGTCGAGCCGTACGCGGCGTCGGGCGCGCCGAGCGCGTCCAGGACCGCGCCCACCGCCGGATCGAGCACGCTCCCGGGCGGTACGCTGGTCAACGCGCGCACGGCCGCGGCGTCGTCACCGCAGTAGTACGCACCCAGCCCGCGCAGGAACGCCTTCACGGCGCGGAACGGGGAGGCGAGTCGGACCCCTCGCAGCGCAGCGCTCGCCTCGTCGTGCCGGCCTGCGGCGAGATGCTCCGCCGCCGAGCGACAGGAGCGGGCGTCGGCGCTCCACCCCTCACCGAGCGCCTGCGCGCTCCCGATGGCATCGATCGCCGCGCCGTCCATCGCCAGCACCGCGTAAGCGATGGCGATCCGGTCGTCGTCGTCGCAGTCGGTCGAGCCGAACTCCTGCACGAGTCGGTCCGGCCATTCGAGTGCCAGAAACGCCAGGCGCCGCGGGCGCTCTTCGGGTCCGGACCAGAGCGAGTCGATGGCCGACAGCGCCCGATCGGCCTAGCCGCGTTCGAGCCACACGGGGAGCTTCTTCACCAGGTAGGCGACGCGCCCGGTCCCCTTCGAGCCGGGCTTCGCGCCAGGGCTCTCCGCGGGTCTGGTCTTCTTCGCCGGCCGCCGCGGGCTCTTTTTTCCGGTCTTCGCTCGCGCCATAGGCGCGCCTTACCCTCGGGGCTCTCCGCGGTCAACGGTCGTAGGTCCTCGAGAGCGATCCGAACCGGTATGAAGAGGCCGATCGACCGGGCGTTCATGCGACCTCTCGGGCCGCCGCAGCCCCGGCGCCTCGTCGTCGCGTTCCCGTCGAACTCAGCGCCGCTTTCGCCCCTTGCGACGCGCCCGCTTCTGCGCCTTGTTGCGCGCCCTTCGTTTCGCCGTCTCTGCGCGATCGCGGACCGCTTTCGCCCCCGGGGCGGCCTTCTGCTGCTACGTTGGCCCGCGCCCGAATATCGAGCGGTTCCGATTCTCGTCGAACGCCGCCCACCACTCCAGTGCGCCGTGGAGGTTGTCTTTCGGCAGGTAGCGGTCGCGCTTGTGTCGTGACAACTGTCCGGGCTCGGCGTACTCGCGCAGGTCGCGATCGACGTCCTCGACCCGGAACTCGAAGGGCGAGAGGTGCCAGTCTTCGATCGCCTGAACCAGGACGTCGCGGGAGTCGTTGTCACCGAGGGCGACGAGGCCGCGCAACGCGGCCGTGATTACCGGACGGTCTGGTCCGTCGACGTCCTGCAGACAGGCCCGGAGCTGCGTCACGACGTCGGTTCGGAGGTCGGGGTGCTCGTCCGCGATGATCGACAGGGCCTGCACGCCGGCCGAGCGCACCCATTCGCTCGCAGCCCGGTCGCGTATCAGGCCGACGACGCCCTCGATCCGGCCGCCGGACGGCGCGGGCTCACTCCCCCCTGAACGCTTACCCGAGATCTTCGACGACCGCGGCGCCGATCAGGTCGTCGCTCGTCTCACCAGGGTGGGACAGCAGGCGGAGCAGCGGTTCGTGAGCCGACTCCGCACCGGCGCGAGCCAAGAGGTGCAGGCTGTAGATGAGGCCGAAGCTGTTCGGCCCCTCGCGCTCTTCGAACGCGTCAGGGTCGTCGGCCGCCTCATCGACGACGGCGACCAGCAACGGCACGCAGTCGGCCAAGCGCGCATGCACCGCCGCCATCTCGGTGCGCTTGTATCGTGGGGACGGGCCGCGGAGCGCGGCAACGAGGTCTGCGATCTCTGGTTCTGCGTCGGTCATGTGTCGTTGGGTACTCGGCGCGGGTTATCAGGCAGCGCTTCTTTGTACTTCTTGCCACAGCCACAACGTCGGCAACTCGTGTGCATTCCGAAGAAGTCCGCCGGAAGCCAGATCGCGTGCGGAGGTTCGGTTGCAAATGTCTGAGCGTGGGCCGGATGGCAGGGCGCCCTCATGTCACGACGCCTGGGGTGCCCCGCCAGCGAGCTGGCCGGTGGACCCCTGGTGTGCTTGTGCCCGGTGCCGGCTCTCTTCGAGGCGCGCGTCCTGTGCGTCCGCGACGCTCGCAAAGCGTTGGACGCCTCGGGCAGGCACGAACCCGGCCATGGTCACGGCCCGCTTCCATACGTCCCGGATGCGCCGCGGGAGCTCATCTGCCCGAGCGCGCGGAGGTGAGGGCATGTCTGACACATCACGAAATCGCTCGACGCCCATCACTCGTCCTCGAGATCGAACACGCGGCTGAGAATCGCCGCGTCTGCCTCGTCGATTGGTCGCCCTGTCTCTCGCTTCATCCACCTGAGGGCCGCGGGCGTAGCGACACGAACCCGTACTCCTTCGATATCGACCTCCTCAATGTCGATCTGCTCGAATCGAACTCGCTCCCCGAGCCGGGCCAGAATGTCGATGTACAGGCTCCCTTCGGGTGGCCCATACCGAACCGCCGGGTAGTCTCCGCAGAGGTCCTCGTCGCGGATCTCGTCGATAGACGGGTCGTCCCACACTTGCTGCAGCGCGCTCCTGAGGCGTCCGATGTTGCTCGGGTCGGCGCGGACGAAGAGGTCGAGGTCCTCCGTCGCACGGATCAACCCGTGCAAGTTCATCGCCATCCCCCCGACCACCGCGTACTCGACGCCGTGCGCGTTGAGGCTCGCGATGACTCGGAGGCTCTCTGTCAGCAGATCTGTCATCCATTGATTGATACGAGCGTCGGCGCGTTCGAGCAAGGAGGGTAGCGCCCGCGCCGGCGTGCCAGGGTGCACCAGGGCTGAGCCGTTGACGCGCCGAGTCGGTCCCGGTACGACGCTGCGGTCAGACCTTCGCGTTCGCGTCGCTCCACTCTCCATGAGCCAGGCAACACCAGCGCCTCCTCGACCTGACCGCATCAAGTCGGAGGCAAAGGCGCTCACGAGCAGCCTCTCCCCGAGCGGACGGCTCAGCACCCGTTTGTCAGCTACTCAGACGCACCTGGCCACGCCGCCGATCGTAGCGAAGCGGGTGTCGGATGCGTTTGCCCGCGGCACCGGACACGGGCTCCTGCACCTTGGCGCCGCTGAGCCGGGCACCGACCTCGATCCCAGCCTCGCGTTCTGGCGTGAGCTTGGCCGGCAATTCGTTGGCGAGGCCTGCGGAGCACTCGATCCGACGGATCCGACCGCCATGGTGCTCCCGCGCGCGGATCCAGAATGGCTCGAGGCCTTCAGCCTCGGCGTCCCGCCCATGCGCGGCGCCGAGTTCGTCTCGGTGTCGATGCTCGAGAAGCTCTGGGTTGAGCTGGGCGCCGCCGTCACCCGAGTCGCGGCCGACTGCTCGGGCGGACTCCAGAGTTATCTCGAGGCGAGCCACTCGGTCTGGCATGTGGCTGGTCGGGTCTGCCTGCATCTGGCAGAGAACAAGCGCGACCCCACCTGGCCGTTCGCGTTCGTGGCGACGTACGCCCGTCATGCATCGGGGCGAGAGGAGCTCCAGTACGTGCCCCTGAGCCGGGCCCTCGATGAGTACGCTGGCGCAGGGAACAGGCCGAAGCTGCTGGCATTGCTCACTCCGCTGCAGCGCGCGGCCGAGGAGAGCGAGTTGATTCGCGATCTCGTCGACTCGGGCGACGTGTATCACGCGCTGGCCTGGACTGCCGAGGAAGCCCACGCCTTTCTCTGCGAGGTCGAGCGCTTCGAGCGGGCCGGGCTCGTGGTCCGGGTACCCGACTGGTGGAGTGCCCGGCGCCGCCGCCGTCCCACGGTCTCGGTCACCGTGGGCGACACCACTCCCTCGGCGTTCGGGTTGCGGGCACTGCTCGACTTCGACGTTGCGCTCACCCTTGGCGGCGAGTTGTTGTCGGCCGACGAGGTCGATGCCTTGCTGCAGGCGAGCGCTGGGCTCGTGCTCATCAAGGGCAAGTGGGTCGAGGCCGACCCGGACAAGCTGAGCGAGGTGCTCGACCAGTGGCGCGACGTGCAGGCTCGATCCAGGGCCGGTGGGATCAGCTTCGCCGAGGCGATGCGCTTGCTTGCGGGCGCCGACCTCTCGGGCCCGGACGAACCCGGGGAAGACGACGCCCGACCGGAGTGGTCCGAGGTCGTCGCCGGCAAGTGGCTGGCGGCACAACTCGACGCGCTTCGATCTCCGGAAGCGCTGGACGCCATCGAGGCGGGGGCCGGACTCCACGCCGAGCTGCGTCCGTACCAGAAGGTCGGAGTGCAATGGCTGTGGGCGCTCCGCAGCCTGGGTCTCGGCGGTTGTCTGGCCGACGACATGGGGCTTGGCAAGACCGTGCAGGTCATCGCCTTGCTGTCGCTCCTGAAGTCGCGGACCGTCGACACAGGTGCCGACCTGCTCGTCGTACCCGCCTCGCTCGTTGACAACTGGAGGAGCGAGCTGGCCCGTTTCGCACCCGAGCTCCGGGTGCTCATCGCCCACGCATCGCGGATCCCGTCTCCCAAGCTCAAGGTACTCTCTCCGGCCGAGGTCGAGGCTCACGACATCGTGATCACCACCTACGGCACGGCCACCCGCACTCCGTGGATGGCGGAGTTCGACTGGCGCTGCGTGGTGCTCGACGAGGCGCAGGCGATCAAGAACCCCGGCTCGAAGCAGACCAGAGCGATCAAGAAGCTGCCGGCCCGCTGGCGGCTGGCCCTCACGGGGACGCCGGTGGAGAACCGTCTCGGCGATCTGTGGTCGCTTTTCGACTTTCTCAACCCGGGCCTTCTTGGTTCGGCCAAGGTTTTTGGCAGGCTCTGCAAGTCGATGGCGACCAACTCCGACGATGGGTACGCGCCGCTACGGAGGTTGGTAGCTCCGTACATTCTGAGGCGACTCAAGACGGACACACGGGTCATCTCCGATCTGCCTGACAAGACCGAGGTCACCGCGCGTTGTTTGCTCACCAAAGCACAGGCCGCGCTCTACGGACAATCGGTCGAGGAACTCAGACAAGCGCTCGTCGAAGCTGACGGCATCGAGCGTCGTGGGATCGTGCTCGCGTATCTGATGCGCTTCAAGCAGATTTGCAACCACCCGTCGCACTGGCTCGGCGACGGAGACTACGAGCCAGCTCGAAGTGGCAAGTTTCAACGCCTGGCAGCTCTCTGCGAGCCCATCGCCGCACGCCAGGAGAAAGTGCTCGTCTTCACCCAGTTTCGCGCGATGACCGCACCCCTGCAACGATACCTCGCCGAGATCTTCGGCCGCTCCGGGCTGGTTCTCCATGGCGGGACACCGGTCAAGAGACGACACGACCTGGTCCGACAGTTCCAGGAAGACGAGGATGTGCCCTTCATGATTCTCTCGCTCAAAGCCGGTGGCACCGGGCTCAACCTGACAGCCGCCCGTCACGTGATCCACTTCGATCGGTGGTGGAACCCTGCGGTCGAGAACCAGGCTACCGACCGCGCGTTCCGCATCGGTCAGAAGAAGAACGTCCTCGTCCAGAAGTTCGTCTGTCAGGGTACGGTAGAGGAACGCATCGACGAGCTGATCGCCAGCAAACAACGGCTCGCCGACGAGGTGCTCTCCGGCGGGGCCGACGCCTCGCTCACCGAGTTGAGCGACGAAGACCTGCTGGCGATGGTCGAGCTCGACCTACAAAGCGCGGTGACATCATGAGCAGCTGGGGATATCGACGATACGTGCCCGTGGCGGAGCGGCGGGCGAAAGCTGCCAGGAAGGCGACCAGCCTGCGGAAAGCCGGTCGAGAGCTCAAGCCCGTGCAGATCGACGGGCGGACCATCGCGAAGAGCTTCTGGGGCAAGGCGTGGTGCGAGAATCTCGAGAGCTACAGCGACTACGAGAATCGGTTGCCCCGAGGGCGCACCTACGCGCGAAACGGATCCGTCATCGACCTCCAGATCAGCGGCGGCCGGATCGATGCCCTCGTATATGGCAGCGAGCTCTATGAAGTCACCCTGCGCATCGACGTGCTCTCGGACGAGCGCTGGCGGGCGATACGCCGCGACTGCGGCGGCCACATCGACTCGTTGGTGGAGCTTCTGCAGGGCAAGCTCTCTCGAGGTGTGATGGACGTGGTGACGCGCCCTGGCGAGGGCCTCTTTCCCGCCCCGGCGGAGATCCACCTGGACTGCTCCTGCCCGGACTGGGCCGTGATGTGCAAGCACGTCGCTGGCGCCCTCTACGGCGTTGGCGCACGACTGGACAGCGAGCCCGAGATGCTCTTCTCGCTCCGCGGCGTCGACCCTGCCGAGATGATTGCAGACGCGGTCGGCGGGGGCGCTACCCACCGAAAGAAGGCGCGGGGCCGAGTGCTCGAGGACGATGTCCTGTCGTCCGTGTTTGGTGTTGACATCGACCTCGGAGGGGAGGCCCTGACGGGGGAGACGAAGCCGAAACACCGTCGTCGGACCAAAGACGTCTCCGAAGTCAAGGCCCCCCCCTCGAAGAAGCTCCGCCCGTCGACGCCGAAGTCGTCGGCCATTGCGTCCCCTACGTCCGAGGCGTCCGGCCGCCTGGACCCCACCGCCGCAGCGGATCAGGTCCTGGCTGTGATCACCGGGGAACCCGATCTGCGCACGCCACAGATTGCCGAACGCGTTGGGGCTCCACGATCCGTCATCAAGAAGGCAATCCGCGAATTGAAACGGCGTGGTCTCGTCGGCTTCGTGGGAGCGTCACGGACCGGCGGCTATCGTCTGGCCGAGAGAGCGTCGGACGACGAGACCGGTCCTGGTGATGTTGAATCCGCTGTCGTCGGTTTCCACCGGGCAAGCCTCGCCGGCGAGTACTTCGAGAGCTTCGGCGTGAACTCGAAGAACCACCGCGAATGGTCGGCGGGGACGAGAAGATGGATCAGTAGGTTCAATCGGCTCTTGGAACGCGTCTCCGAGCTCGCGGAGGAAATGGACTATGCCGGGGCTCGACGATGCTACGCGCTGCTCTTCGAGCTACTCGAGGGGATCGACGCCCACGACGACATCGTGTTCTTCGCCGACGAGTGGGGAGCGTGGCAGGTGGGGGTGCCGTGGGAAGATGTGCTCCCGATCTGGCTCGTGTGCGTGGCAGAGACCGCCGAGCCGAAGGAGTTCGCCACCGAGGTGATTGCGTTGGGTCGGCGCCGGATCATCGATGGGCATGCGGTCGATGAGCTGCTCGCAGAAGCCGGGTTCGTTGCGTCGGACGCACAGCGATCGGCGCTTGACGAACTGTGCTCCGAACCACCGCGTTGATCGATGTCGCAGACTCTGCGCGATCGGTGGCCGCGCGTGCAGGATCGCGGGACCGATCCTGAGGGGTCTGAGAGCGTCCGAAGGCATCCACTCCGAACCGGGTCGCGGTCCGGGTAGAAGTACGGGGAGATTCCCGCTCGAGCACCATGGGAGCCGATGAGATACGGGGTCTTGGGTCGCGGCGAAAGTGGACCCCACGTCCATCCTGGCCGGTTCCAAGAGGTTCCTGGGAGTTCCGAGAAGTTCCGGTGATCCTGTCCCCCTCATCGTGGACAGCACAGGTCTTTCAATCCATGGCGCGGGTCCATGGTCGGGCGACGAGCATGGCAAGAAGAGGCGACGCGGCTGGCGGAAGCTGCATGTCGCGGTCGATGGCACGGGGAACCTGCTTGCCACCTCGCTGTCCAGGGAGACCATACCGGACGCACGCCATTTGGCCCCGCGCGCTCTACAACCCCAGCGGCGTCGCCCCGTCCGCCCCCATGCCGTGCTCCCCGGGGAGTGCGCTGCCGGAGCTCCTCCAGCTCCAGACCTGGTCGTTGCCCACGCCGACTCCGTCGGGGGCCGAGGTCCCGTAGTCGTCCTCACCGCCCCCATCGAGGAAGACACCGAGGGCCAGCATGTCGGGGTTCACCTCCCCGTAGGGCCCCAGGGTAGCCTGGCCGAGGGTGCAGTCGAGGTAGGTGTCCGAGCCGCCCATCTCGACGACCAGGGACATCCCGCTGTCATAGCCGCGCATCCCCGCGCCCTGCCACAGGTCGTCTCCGCCGCCGTCAACCAAGAGCGTGGTCGAGGCGTCGTGGGCAAAGCCGATCGAGGACGCCGGGCTCTGGCCGTCGTTGTGGGTGTCGTCCCCGGCCCCGTCGATGAGCATCCCCATCGCAAAGTGGGCCCCGATGGCCTGCGTGTAGTACATCCCGAAGTAGGTGTCGTCCCCCGCCTCGTCGGCCAGCACCCCCGTGCCGAACCAATAGCCGCCGCCCTGGTTGAAGACGTCGGCAGAGTAGCTGTCGTGGCCCCCGGCCTCGCGCAAGATGCCCAGACCGCCCGAGAGGCTCAGCCCGTCGCCCCCGTCCGCGCGCCGCCCGAAACCAAACCCCTGGCACATCGAGCTGTTCCCGACGTCGGGCCGCTGAGGGCTGTAGTAGACCATCGTGTCGCCCTCTTCGCCGGTCCCGATGACGCACGAGTAGGTGTCGTCGCCGCCGCCATCGGCCAGCAGACCGTAGGCCCGCAGGTAGGCGAACCCCTGGGAGTAGGTCCAGCTGAGCCAGTGGTCGACGCCCTCGCCGGCGTCGATCTGGACCCCTATCCCAAAGAGCGCGCTCCCCTGGCAACCGGCCTCGCAGACATAGGTGTCGTCGCCGCCGTCGTCGTAGAGCACGCCGACGCCCATGGTGCCGAAGCCCTGAGATTGACGCAGGGAGCGGTACTCGTCGCTGCCGCCGCCGAGATCGAAGTGCAGGGCGACCCCGACGTTGGCGCCCCCCTGCCGGCTCACGGTGCTGAGGCTGAAGGGGCCGAATGGAGCCTCCGCCGTGCCGGGCACGAATCGCCCCGAGCCGTCGTCGGGCAGGAGCGGCGCCGCAGACTCCGTGTCCTCGTCTCCCGGGTAGCCGTAGACATCGTCCCCGCCTACGTCGATGGCCACGCTGACCAGGTTGTGCACGGACTGGTTGGCTCCGACGGGGACCCGGTAGGTGTCGTGGCCCCCGGTGTCCACCAGCAGGGCGATTCCGGCGTCGAAGGCCCTACCGGCGGGGTCGTACTCACGGTCGGCGTCATCAGAGAGCACGATGGCGCCGGCGCTGGTCTCGACGACCACATGGAAGCCCGTCCAGGTCCCATCGGGAGTCCACGTCTGGGTCTCGACGGCCCGCGCCACGTCGCGCGCGGCGCCGTTCATCGCGCGGTAGTCGAACCCGCCCGCCACGGCCGTCCGGCCCATCAGGTAATCGAGGACGCCGGGCACCGCGATGTCGAGGGTCGTGAGCGCCTCGTTGTAGAGCAGCATGTTTGCGATCGTGAAGAGGATCTCCGCGTCTGCGTCGCTCTCGAGGTCACCGAGCGCCGCGGCGCGAACCGCCGGCACCTGTGCCATCGCCAGCAAGACAGCCGCGACGGGTTCGCGCAGCGAGGCGGCCACAGGCTCGAGGGAGATCGTGAGGGCCGGCACGTCGACCGGGTCCCCGACCGCCGCCTGGAAGGCCGCGACCGCCGCGACCAGAGCATCGTCGGACGGCCCGGGCTCCGCCGGATCCAGCGCGTCGACGACCGGGCGGTCGATCCGCCTCGCCGCCTCCTCGATCGCCTTGGTGACCGGGTGCTCGGCCGCCAGCGCGGCGTCCGTGTCGGCGATGAGACCATCGACCCAGTCGCCCGTACGAAGCGGCTGGGCGTGCACGCGGTCGAAGTGCTTCAGCCGAGCGGGGTCGTGCTGCGCGAAGGGTCCGAGATAGGCGAAGCGATCCTCGAGGTAGATCGCCTCGCACGCGTGAATCCCGGACGCCGCCAGCGCCGAGCTCAGGAGCGTCCCGTCCGCCGCGGCGGTCAGGCAAGCGCACGCCTCCGGCACGCAGACCGCGCCGTCGGTGAGCCCGGTCTCGCCGCATCGCGCGTCGGGGCCGCAGTCTGAGTCGACCGCGCAGGGGCTGGAGCAGAACGCCCCGACCGTGCTGGGCAGGCCCTCGCCGAGACACAGGCCGCCCGCGCAGTCCCCGTCGTCGTCGCAGCCGCCGCCGATCCCGGCGCTGTTCGCCTGGACCCACCCGCAGCCCTCGGGCCCGAGCTCCCAGTCTGCCCGACAGACCAGTCCTTCGCCTGGCGCCTCCGCACACCTCGTGGTCCCCGTGGTGCAGTCGGCGTCGCTCTCGCAGCTGTTGGTGCAGTAGCCCACCCCACCGGCGGAGACGCAGGTTCCGAAGACCCCGTAGCAGGGGGCAGTGTCGGTGCACGGCTGTCCCTTCAGGCTGACCGGCTCGAAGCCCTCGCAGGTGGCGCCCGCGGGCACGCACTGCATGACGCCCCCTCCGAGGTCGGAGCAGAGCCCGCCGGGTGGGCACAGACCATCGGTGTCCACGCAGTCCACGCCGCAGAAGCGCTCGCCGGTCTGGGTGTTCGCGAGGCACTGGTCCACCGGGCCGCCGCACTCGGCGTCGTCGGTGCACGGGTCGCAGAACGGAGACGGTGGCGGATCGGGCGGCAGATCGGGCGGCAGATCGGGCGGCAGATCGGACGTCAGATCGGCGATGTCCGAACCCGCCGCGTCGTCCGCGCCGGCGTCCGGCTCACCGCCGATCACGTCGCTGACCGCACCGGCGTCCTCAACATCGGCCGGAGGTGACTCCGTGGGCGCCGACGTCTCGCATGCACCGACCAACAGCGTTATCGAGACCCACAGCCATGTTGTTCTACAGACGCGCGCCATGCTTCACCTCCGTTGCGCGTTGGTAGACCGGGCCGCGGAGATCCTGTCAACTCAGTTCGATGCCCGTGGCGAGCGAGCAACGCCGTCGGGGGCGATTCGGGCGAGCCGGCGGCGGCCTGACTCAGTGGAGGACCGTATCAGCCCTCGAAGCGTTGCGGCGGAATCTGATCAAACCGGCCAGAATCAATCCGAGAAGCAGCGGCGCCCCGGACCGCCCAGTGGTGCGGCACGCGCAGGCGACGACCGCCAGCCGTCCCTCGGCTTCTTCCCCGCCGTCAGGAACCCGGGTTCGATCATCAAGCGGGATGTCTCGTAGATCCGTGAGGTCGGTCACGTCGTCGGCGTCCGGGGTCTCGGAGACGTCTGGCAGGGGTCCCAGGTCGGCTCCAACGTCCTCGTCGGCGCCGGCGTCGGGGATCGGCTCCGGCTCCGGCAAGGGGTTGCACGCCCCCCACTGGCAATAGGTGCCGGCCTCGCAGTCTTCGTCGCCCGTGCACGGCTCCGGCTCCGGGCTCGTGTCCGGCTGGGGACCCGGGCTCACATCGGGTTCGGGGCCAGCGTCCGATTCGATATCCTCGGGCCCTGCGCAGGCGTCACCCCACACTGCGAGTGCGAGCTGACCGACCTCGTAGTACGTGCGGTCTCGAGTGCCCTCGCCGAAGCGCACCTCGTTGGTGCCCTCGACCAGGTAATCGACCGGAATCGAGAGCGTAGCGTCGGCGGCGGCATCGCCCCACGCCAGGTCCGCGGGAAGCTGCAACGGGCCGTTGCTGTTGACGTAGACCGTCCCCTCCTCGCCCGGGTGGTCGGCGTCGTTGAGGCGCATCCTCAGCTCCGCATGGGAGAGCCGGCCAGGTGCCGGCACACCGTCGATCAGAAAGCTACGCTCGTCTCCTTCGCAGCGCCGGACGTCGAGCAACTGCAAGCCCTCACCGTACGAACGGGAAGGTAGGAGCGGACACGAGGGGCCAACGGCGGATCCCCCACCAGAGGCCCTGTAGTCCGGGTCGTCGCACGCCGGGTCGACCGTGCCGCCCGTGCCGCAGCACGCGACGCTGCCGATTCCAGGCCCCCGGCAGCAGCCGTCCCCCCAGGAGGCGCCGTTCGCGAGCTGGTAGGTCTGGGTGACGGCGCCGTTGGTGCAGACGATGTCGATCGCATAGGGGTACGTCGACCCGGGCGTGGTGTAGTCCGCGAATACCTGGCGACCATTGTCGAGGCTGCCATGCAGGGTGAGCCTGTTGACCCGCGCGCCGCCCCGGCGCCGCATCTCGCAGGAGTCCATTACGGGCGAGTTGCGGCAGAGGACGAACCCAATGCCGCAGTCGCAGGTCCAGGCGTTCGGATTGTAGTGATCCCAACAGTTCGAGACCTGGGCTCGGACTTCTGCCGAGCTCACCAGGACCAGCGATGCGAAGAGTAAGCTAGCGATCGGTGGCGGTGCGATTCTCCGAAAGGTCATTCTGGCTCCAAGGCAACGGCAGGCTTCGACGTGCACGCGATCATGACGCCGTGGGGGCGTCATGGGGACGAAGTTGATCGGCAATGGCGGTAAGGGGCCCCGATCGCCGACCGGGAGCGCCTGCTGGCCGGCCACGACGCTCTCTGAGACACGCTCAGGTCCCCCACTCTCCCGCGCCGTCATCCAGGTACGGCAGGTCCTCGAAGCTGATATCGAACCAGTAGAGCTCCCCTTCGTGCAGGTAGGGGAAGCAGCCATCCTTGCTGGCGCTGATATTGAACCCCGCGCCCCAGTACTTGTGTCCCGGGTAGTTGCGCACCGTGTTGGCCACCTGGTCCGGGGCGTGATGGATGTCGAGGCGGCCGGCGAAGGCGTTGTCACCGACGATGTTGCGGGTGAAGAAGCGCCATTGGGTCTGCCGGTCGTCGAGAATCTCGTTGTCCTGGCCCAGTATCAGGAGCTGCTCGGCCGTGTGGTAGAGCACCAGGAGCTGCGGGTCATCGAAGAGTAGCGCGTACATCCGCGACCACTCGGAGGTCGGGAAATCCTCGTAGGTGGCGTCCCAGTGTTCCTGGGGGATGAAGAGGTGGCTGTGCCCCATGTCAGGGAAGTGCACGTGAGATGCGTAACCGCGCTCCAGTGCGCGCTCGATGTGAAGCCGAACGTTCGCGATGAGTCGCCGTGACACGGTCACGTCTCCGCCGCGAAACTCCGCAAAGGGCATCCTGAACTCACCCGCTTCGGGGTCGAACCAGACGCGATGAGCCAGCCGCTTGCCCGAGTCGTAGATCCGGTCACTGACCTCGGCCATCTCCTCGAAGGTGTAACCCCAGGCGAAGTCGTTCGCATACACAATCGGTTCGTCGGCCGTCTGCGCGGCACACCGGGCTTGGATCTCGTCCCAATTCGTCGCGTCGCCCTGTTCGAAGAAACTGTCGTACTTGCCTCCGATGGGCGCTGACTCATCGGCCTCGGTGCCTTCCGATTCAGGCTCGGATTGTGTCCCGGGCGACTCGACACAGCCCCAGACGACCAGAGCGCAAGCGAGAGAGAGGGCCAGGAGCGTGCGGTGGTACATGGGGTCGTGGACCTCGTATCGCAAACAGAAGAGCACCGGCGAACCTACCCCACGCCACCCTCGTTCACAAGCGAAGATCGAGGTCGGCCTCGGCCCAGGCGAAGACGCGCTTCGCCGGCCGCCGTACGTCGCACTCCCCTTGCTCCCGGCCTCCGGGTAGGCTCCCGACGGAGCCACAGAGGGTGACGATGAGCGACGACAAGAAGTCTCGGGTGCACGGCGGCGCGGGGACGGAGCCGGTGAGTCCGCCGACGCCGCATGACTTCGGCTACCGTGGGCCGCAGTTGTTCCCGTATCTCAGCGACGGGGCGTGCTGCACGGTTGTCCTGGTCGAGGCTGAGGCCAGGTCGGTGGCCGGCGTGTTCGGGCAGCCCGTGGGGCTCGACGAGCAGGGTGGGGCGGGGATCGTCCTTCAGCATCTTCCGGAACCCCTCGGTGTAGAGCGGAGAATCGTGTCCGGCGTGACAGTGCGGGTCACGCTGCCCGGCACGCCGCCCTCGACGTGGCCCACTCACGCCGCTAGTTAATCGCCCACCGCGCGTGCGGGACGCATCGCACTCCGGTCGGTCGGCTCTTCTGCCGACCACCCCCTACCGCCCGATGGAACCCACTGAATGGACATCTTCACGAGGCTCAATCCGGAAACCCGATACTCGAACGGCAAGCTCCAGCTCATCTTCGGAGCTTGGGTCGCGAGCGCGCTCTTCGACCGGAACGGCAAAGTCTCGGTCGACAGCGGCGACGTGGGCGAGGACGACTACACCAAGCAGTCGATCTACGCCCTGCTCTATTCGCTATATCGCGAGATGGGCACCGTGCTCAGCGAACACGGCGAGCCGTACGAGTTCACGTTCAATACGTGGGGCTACGACTGGCCGGCCAGCTGGGGTGAGCGTCCCGTCGGATCTCGCGACCCCCAACGCTTCGGCAAGTACGCCTACAGCGGTCTCTTCGAGGTCGACGCGGTCAAGGCGTACGCCGCCGCGCGGGACGGGAAGGTGCACATCGTCGAGATGGGCTGCGGCACCGGCGCGGGGGCGCACCACGTCTGCGCGGAGGTCTGGCCCGAGTGCACGTACATCGCGATCGACATGCAGGGTGCGGCGATCGAGACGTGCCACCGCAAGTACGTGCCCGAGCTCAATGGGCGTCTCGAGGCGATCCACGGCGACGCGACAAAGGTCGACATCGCGCCGGATTCCGTCGACTTCATCGTCATCAACGAGACCCACGTCATGGAGTTCACCGGGCGCCTCACCGAAGAAGACGCCCGGTTCTTTGCCGCGGTCGTGGACCGGCTCAAGCCCGGGGGCTTCCTGGTTTGGGGCAACGCGATCCCCGACCCGACGTGGCAGCTCTGCTTCGACCACCTGAAGAGCATCGGCATGGTCGAGATCCAGGTACGGGACGTGACCGAGGAGGCCGTTCTGGCGCGCGACCTGGATGAGCCCCGCGCTGAGGCATACGTCAAACAGTGCCTCGACAAGTTCCCGGCCTTCCGGGTGCCGGTCATCGGGCCCCGGCGCGCGAAAGAAGCTGGCCAGGCCCTGCGCAACTTCTTCCGCCACCCGGGCACCAGGCTCTACGAAAAGATGATCGACGGCACGGACAGCTACAAGGTGGTCTGCTTCCAGAAGCCGGCGTAGCTCCGGACCGGAGCGCGGCGAGCGACGCGCCAGCCCGTCACCGGCTCGTCCACCGCGCCTCCGCCCGGCCAGACCTGTTCGGTGACCGATCGAAGCAAGCGTTCTGGCGGATGAGCCTGAGGGTCTCCCCACCGGACACCAGTCGCTCGGCGACCGCCGCCGACTCCCGCTCCTGGTCGTCCTCGAAGAACGCCACGTCGTGCACCGACTGGGCCGGGCCGCGGCTCAACTGCCACTCGCCCTCGATGACTTCGAACCGAATCACGTGCACACACGTGCGCTGGTCCTCCGCATCGAAGTCCATCGCGGCGTACGATGGGGCGACGCCGCCGGCGGTGCTGCACATCTCGGAGATCGACCCGGTGTGGCCCGCAGACGCGGAGTAGGGTCGCGACCGAGGCTCAGCGGTGCCCGCGGTGGCCGCGGTGCCCATCGTGACCACGGTGTCCGTGGCGCCCGCCGTGCCCGTGATGCCCGCTGTCGCCGCGATGCCCGCTGTGCCCGTGATGTCCACTGTGCCCGTGATGTCCACTGTGCCCGTGATGTCCACTGTGCCCGCCGTGCCCGTGATGCCCACCGCGCCCGCCGCGGCCGCCCCGGCAGGACCGCTCGGTCGGCGTGCAATCCGACTCGCAGCCGTCGCCGTCGACGGTGTTCCCGTCGTCGCATTGCTCGCCCGCGTCCGCCTGCACGATGCCATCTCCACACACGGGTGCGGGGTCGGGCACCACGGAGAACGCGGCACCGATCCAGCTGAGCGAGGCATTCAGAGGCCAGCTCGTCGGGCACTCGTCGGCGGCGTTGTTCGAGTGGAGGGACACGGTCAGCGACTCGGCGCCGGCTGGCACCGTCACGTCGAGCTGAACGACGTCGAAGGCGTCTCCGGCGGTGCTGCCCATGACGTCGAACCACGAGGTCGTCTCCTCGGTATCGAAGGTGAACCGGATCTCGTTGGCACGATCCCGGCCGATGCTCCCCACGAGCAGCGAGAGGGTGCCCGTGCGCTCATCGGCGCTCGGGGAGAACGCGAATGACTGCGGCACCGTGTCCTGCCGAGGCGCGGGGAACCCGCAGTAGGCCAGGTCGAGGCCGTCGATCAGCGCCAGCTCGGCCGCCGGCCCACCATCGTCGACGATGACCACGACGCCGGCGCCCAGCGCTCCGGTGTTGTACGGGTCGAGGACGCCCTCCAACCCGCCGACGGTCAGGGTGTTCGTCGTCCCGGAGTGGACCATCGCCAGGTCGGTGATGTCCGCGCGGAAGGAGAATGCGTCGATGTCGTCCGAGAGCGGGAAGAAGAAGGCCGGGCCCCCGATCAAGTCGCCCAACACCTCGGTGCCGTTCACGGTGAGTGTGTTGTCCGAGCCGACGTTCCGCTGCGTCTCCTGGGCCCAGTAGAGCAGGACCTGCTCCACGGCGGCGTCGGCCGGCACCTCGACCGCGAACGTCTCGGGTTGAGAGTCCTCCAGCCCGACGCCCGCCACGATCACGCCGGTTCCGCCGACGATCGCGACGCTGGGGATGCCCAGGGTCTCCGTTCCGTCGGCGAACGCCACGGACGAGCTCGCCAGCACGGCGATTGCCAGGAACGTGGCGGGAATTCGTGATCGGCTATTGCGTGACATAGCGCTGCCCTGGTCGGACCCGAACCGCCGTCACTGGATCCGTCCAGCGGTGGGCTCGGGTGGTTGCGTGAAGTCAAGTCGCTTACGTTGTCCTACATGTCCCCCCATGTCGCACACGACAAGCGGATCTTCGCATCGGACACGAACTTTTTCAGGAGAGATCGGCGGGGGCGTGTCTTAAGGTGTTTGAAACATTGCTGTTTCAGGCGGGGTGCGCGGAGAGCACAGGTGTAACTTTTTCACGCCTTGCGGCCGGCGACGGTTCGCTCGCCACCGGAATCGCCGCGTACGTTCCCCGTGGCATCGGAGCGAGCGTGGGCGTCGACGTGAGCACCAATCCGGGCAGGCCGCAGGGCGGTCGCAAAGTCCGGGCCATCCGCCATCAAGGGCGAGATCCTATCTCGC
>CAZFPM010000069.1:0-23966 GCA_964520965.1 uncultured Myxococcales bacterium | reverse complement strand
ACGTGCATGGCTCCCCCCAACAGGTGCGAGTGGTGGACCAGACCTTCGGTCAGCGGAGACCACTACCCGGGATCGCCGGGAAGGGCGCAAGCCGAAATCCCGGCATCACGGGTCCGTCCGCCCGCCCCGAGGTGCGCCCAACAACTCGCCCACCACGTCGTACGCCACCGGCACGACCACCAGCGTCAGCAACGTGCTCGCCGTCAGCCCCGCGATGACGACCCACGCCAGGGGGCGGCGAATCTCGGCGCCTTCGCCCCAACCCAGCGCCATCGGGAGCAGACCCAACACGGTCGTCGCGGCGGTGATCAAGACCGGTCGCAGACGTACCGAGCAAGCCTCCGCGATGGCCTCACGCTTCGGCAACCCCCGCCGCCGCAGCTGCAGCACGTAATCGACGAGCACGATCGCGTTGTTCACGACGATGCCCGCGAGCACGATGACGCCGATCAGCACGACGACCGACACCGGCGTCCCGGACTTGGCGAGGACCCAGACGACCCCGACCAGCGCCAGCGGGAAGGTCGACAGGATCACCAGCGGTCCCATCAGCGACTCGAACTTCGATGCCATCACCACGTAGACCAGGAACACGGCTAGCAGAAGCGCGAAAGCCAGGCTCCGCGTCGCGGCTTCCATCTCCTCGGACTGGCCGCCGACGACCACGACCTGCCCCTCGCGCACCGAAGCCGTGCGCAGGGAACGACGCAGCACGTCGACCGTCCGGGCCACGTCGAGGAGGCTCGTGCCGGCGGAGATCACGGCTGCGCGCTGGCCGTCGACGTGGCGGATCTCCGCGGGCCCGCGGGCCAGGGCTACGTCGGCCACCGCGCCCAGACGGATCGGTTGCCGCCGGCCCGTCGAGATGTCGATCGCCGGCGCCAAGCCGAGCGCTGCCTGCGGACCCGGCGATGAAGCGCCAGACTCGACGAACCCCACCACCAGGCGCCTGAGGTCGTCGACGGTCGTGACCTCCGAAGCCCGGACTGCGACCTCGACATCGATGCTCCGTTCGCCCGTGCGCAGCTCGGTCGCGGCGGATCCCTGGACCTTGGAACGGACCTCCTCGGCCACGACCCGAAGGTCGAGCCCGAGCGCGGCGAGGCGCTCCCGGTTAAAGCGAACACGAACCTCCGGGTATCCCTCGCGCATATTCGACCGCACGTCGCGAACGCCAGCGGTCGCCCGGATTCGCGCCTCGACCTCGCCAGCGGTCTGCCGCAGCGGCTCGAGGCGATGACCGCGCACTTCGACGGAGATAGGAGCGTCGAGCGAGAAGAGCGTCGGACGCCGAACCTCGTAGGTGACCGCCGGCTGAAGCGCGGTGGCCAGCCGGAGCGCGTCGACCGCCCGCTCCTCGGCGTCGCGGTCCTCTCCGGCGCCAGCGACGACGACGGTCAACTCGGCGTAGTGCTCGCCCTGCTGAGACGCATCGATGTCGTCGTCGTTTCGCCCCACGAAGGTCGAGATCCGCGCCACGTCCGGGCTCTCCGAGAGCGCCGCCTCGATAGACGAGACGACGCGGACCGTTTCCTCGAGGCGGGTCCCGACCGGGAGCTGGATCGCGGCGGTGAATTCACCCTGCTCCAGCTCGGGAATCAGCTGCAAGCCGAGCATCGGCCAGAGTGTCGCCGCCCAGTAGAGACAGCCGGCGGCGACGGCGATCACGACGATGCGCACACGGAGAGCACCGACGAGACCCCGCCGGTACCCGCGCTGGAGCGCCGCCATCGACCAACCGATCCCGCCACCCAACGGTCCGAAGACGACCGCGAGCGCGCGCCACGCCAGCCTGACCAACGCACCGACGACCAACCCCAGGGCGACGAACACCGTCCAGACCAGGCGGACCGCGATCTCCACGGGGACCCAGAGCAGCGCTCGGACGATAGAGTAGAGCCAGAGCGCGATCGCGGCGGCGCGGCGCAGGAGACCGCCGCGACGCCAGAGGCCCAGACCCGACCGCCACGCGTCCCGGGTAGCCGCGATCGACGAGAGGCGGAACGCGCGACGCAACATGTCGCCGGGGGCGCGCGCCGGCCCCCGCCAACCGTCGGCCGCAGCCCCCGCTTCCAACCCCAGCCGCGCCGGCAGCGTGGCCATCATCGGGACGAAGAAGAGGGCGAAGGCGAGCGACGCGAGCAGTGACAACACCACCGCAGCGCCGAGATCGGAGAAGAGCTGGCCCGCGATGCCGTCGATGAAGACGATCGGGAAGAACACCGCGACCGTGGTCAGCGTCGAAGCGACGACCGCACCCCCGACCTCACGCGTGCCGCGCACCGCCGCATCACGAACCCCGTCGCCCTCCTCTCGACATCGGACGATGGACTCGAGCACGACGATCGCGTTGTCCACGAGCATTCCGATGCCCAGGGCCAGCCCGCCCAGCGACATGATGTTCACGCTCACGCCGAGCCATCGGAGGGGAGCGAATGTCGCGATGACAGACAGCGGGATAGCCAGGCCGATCACGAAGGTCGGGTAGACCCTTCGCAAGAAGAAGAAGATCACGACGATCGCACAGAGACCGCCGAGGAGCGCCGTGTTGGCGACCTCGGCGATCGCCGCCCGCACGTAGGCCGACTGGTCGCTGAGGACGACGATCTCGAGGCCCGAGGGCGCCTGTGCTGCCAGCGGTGGTTCGTCGTCGTCCCCTCGATGTCCCCGCCCGTGGCGGTCGCCGCTCGGCCACGTCTCCGATCGGAATGCCCGGCGCGTTCGCCGTCCTCATCACCGTCTTCGACCCCCGCTGCCCCCTCGGCAGGATCGTCATCAGCCGCGTCTCCCGAGCCCTCGCCCCCCCCGTCCGGGGCCGCGGTCAGGCCGTCGGGTCCGAAGAGCGCCGCCTTGACCGCCTCGGCGACGGCGACGAGGTTCGCGTCCGCCTCCTTGAAGATCGCCAGCTCGATGCTCTCGGTGCTGTCTACCCGGGTCACGATCTCGCGGTCACGGACCCCGAGGCCGACGTCGGCGACGTCCCGCAGCCGCACGACCCCCGCGGGGCGAACGGCGACGACCAGATTCGCGATGTCGTCCACCGTGCCGAACTCGTTGACGGTGCGCACGATGTACTCGACCTCGCCCTCGTAGAGTCGGCCGCCGGCAACGTTCACGTTCTCGTTCCGCAACCGATCGGCGATCACGGCGATGTCGAGCCCGTAGGCGTCGAGACGGCGCTCGTCCACGGCCACCCGCACGATCTCCTCTTCGCCTCCGAGGACCCGGACCATCGCCACGCCGATGATCTTCTCCAGCGCGGGCTCCAGCTCCTCGTCGGCGTAGTGACGGATCTCGCTGAGCCGCCGATCGCCGTGCACCGCGATGCGCAGGATCGGGTCCAGCGTCGGATCGTAGCGCAGGATCATCGGGGGGTCGGACACGTCCGGGAACTCGATCAGCGCGAGGCGCTCCCGGATCTTCTGCATCGCGAAGTCCAACCC
This sequence comes from uncultured Myxococcales bacterium, assembly GCA_964520965.1. Classification (GTDB taxonomy): domain Bacteria; phylum Myxococcota_A; class Bradymonadia; order REDH01; family REDH01; genus CAZFPM01. The sequence goes on along the minus strand of CAZFPM010000069.1, from coordinate 20,523 downwards.
GGTGTTCCATTGGAACCGGAGCACCACGTCGCTGGAGCCGGCCCGGGAGACGGACCGGATGCCGACGACGCCCTCGACCGTGCCGAGATACTCCTCGAGCGGATCGGTGATCTCGTCCTCGACCTCCTCCGGTGCCGCCCCGGGGTAGCCGGTGCGGACCGTGATCGTCGGGTAGCTGAGCTCCGGCATCAGGTCGACCGGCAGCTGGCGGAGGGACACGTAGCCGAACACCGACACGGCGAGGACGACCATGAAGGTCGCCACCGGCCGGTCGACCGACAGCGGGGTCCACTCCCCGTCCCGGCTCATCGCGGAGCCGCTCCGCCGGAGCCGTCCGACGTGCCGTCACCGACGTCTTCGGCGTCGGCGGGGATGACGACGATCGCGCTCGGGTCCAGGCCGCTTTGACCCACGACGATCACCCGCTCCCCGATGTCGACCCCTGCGAGCACCTCGACCACGGCCCGATCCTCGAACCCAAGCGTCACCGGTACGCGCTCGATCGCGTATGGAGTCAGGCCGGCGAATGGGTCTTCCACCTCGCCGCTCCCCTCGCCGGTGCCCTCGGGAGGTCGCTCGACGGCATCGCGGATGGCGAACACGAACTCCGAGCCAGCCTCGCGGACGACCGCGCGCTTGGGCATCGCCGCCGCGTTCTCGTGCACGTCGGTCACGATGCGAACGCCGACGAACATGCCGGGTCTCAGCACGAGCCCCTCGCGCTGCAGCTCGTCCATGGCCACGCGCACCCTCACCGTGCCGGTCTGCGGGTCGACGATCGGGTCGATCCGCTCTACGTGCCCGTCGAAGAAGGCCCCGCCGAACGCCTCGACCTGGACCTCTGCAGGTTGACCGACGGCGAGCGCGAGGAGCTCTCGCTCGGGCACGGCGACCCGCGCCTCCAGCCGGTCGAGGACGGTCACCTCGAAGAGGGTCTGGTTCGGAACGACGACGCCCCCGACCTCGGCGTGGCGCGCGACGACGACACCGGCGATCGGGGAGCGTACGGTCTGCCCGGACGCGGCTTCCCGCACCCGGCTCAGGTTGGTCTCCGCCGTCTCGAGCTGATACGCCGCCTCGTCGAAGGCCTGCCGCGCCAGGTAACCCTGTTCGTACAGCGGACGTAACGCCTCGACTTCGCGACGGAATCGTTCGACGGCCTGCTCCGCCTCTCGGATTCGAATCCGGACGTCTTCGTTGACGACCTCGGCGAGTCGGGCCCCTTCGACGACCTCGTCGCCCTCCTGCACCAGCACGCTCCGCACGGTCCCGTCGATCTCGCTGACGACCGGCATCTCCAACGCGGACGCGAGGGTCGTGTTGCCGACCACCGTTCGACGCAGAGTCGTGGAGACCACCTCGTCGACATCGACGGGTACGGGCGAGAAAGGCTCCGACTCGTCCGCGTCGTCGTCCGACTCTCCCTGGGGGTCGCAGGCAACCCAAACCGACATCGCGGCGAGGAAGAGCAGCGGAAGGGACGTTGTTCGAAGGCGACCGAGCATATAGATGTCTGTCCGTCGTCGGCGTCCGCCGGAGACTTCGCCACGGCGCGCCGCCACCATAGTCATGTCGCACGACGACTTGAAGGATTCCCAGGTTCCCACGCTCCTGCCGTCGGCTCCGCCGCCGGACAGGACGTTGAGCGTCCCCGTGAAAGCGTTCCTGTCGCTGTTGGCGGCCGCGATGGTGGTCATGACCCTGCTGCGGGTGACGGGAACGGATCCGTCGCTCGCCGACAGCCGGGTGGGGACGCCGGCCCCGGACTGTACACTCCGCCGACTCGGTGGCGGCGAGCCCGCCTCGATCGCGGATTATTCGGGGACCGTGCTCGTCGTGGATTTCTGGGCGACGACCTGCGCGCCGTGCGCGAGGTCGATGCCGCTGCTCCACCGGCTGCAGGAGCGCTTCGGTGACCAGGGAGTCAAACTGCTGAGCGTCAACGTGGACGGCCCGGGGCCCAATCGACTCCCCGCCGTCGAGGGTTGGGCGCGGGAGCACGACCTCGACGAGGTGTTCCTCGACAACGGCACGTGCGCCTGGGATTACGGCGCTCAGCGCATCCCGCTGGTCGTCTTCGTAGACCGCGAGGGGATGGTTCGGCGGGTGTTCCGTGGCTTCACCGAGTACCGCCTGCTCGCCTCGGCGCTCACGGAGATCGTCGAAGGCTGACGCTCCGTCTCCGTCCGGACGAGCCGGCCGCGGGCAGCAACGCGCCGCGGCTCAACGCGTGACCGGCTCCCAGGTTGCGCTGACGAGGTTGCGGAAGCGGGCGTTGGGAACGGCGGCATAGCCCTGCAACCCCCGGTGGGAGACGACGATGTTGTCCTCGTGCCACAGGCTCACGTAAGGCAGGTCCTGGGCGAGGATCTCCTGGACCCGAGCGTAGATCTCCGCCCGCTCGGCGGGGTCGATCGACGCCCGGCCGGCGTCGGTCAATCGGTCGATCTCGGGGTTCCGGTAGCGGCCGCGGTTGGCCCCCGCCGAGCGATCCTCCGGGGTCGGGATGTTGGCCGAGTGGAAGATCCACCGGAAGAGGTCCGGATCGAGCACCGAGGGCCACTGCAGGGACGTCAGCTCGAAGTTGCCGGCCTTGATGTCGCCGAAATACGTGCCCCATTCGAACGAGCGTACATGGACACAAATGCCCACCGAGCCGAGCTGCGCGGCCATCAGCTCGGCGATGCTGCGCCGGAACTTGTTCGCCGACGTCTTGAACGTCAGCGAAAAACGGCACCCATCCGCGCCGACCGGGTAACCGGCTTCCTCGAGCTCCCGCTCCGCCGCGGCCGGGTCGTACTCCCACGTCTCCACGTCGGCGTGATAGGCCCAGTGATGCGGCGGCAGGAGCCCGGTCGACAGGCGGGCTGTGCCACGGAACTTGTGCTCGACGATCTCCACGCGGTCGATCGCCCGCGCGATCGCCCGCCGCACGCGCAGATCTCCCAGAACGGGGTGGTCGAGGTTGAAGGCGAGATACGTGTACTTCAGCGACGGCCCCGTGGTGACCTCCAGGTTGTCGTATCGGTCGAACACCGGGAGCATCATCGGCGCCGTCGCGTTCTGCACGAGGTGCGCCGCGCCGCCCAACACCGAGAGCATGCGCGCGTTGTCGTCGACGACCGGCCGGAACACCACCGCAGGAACGCCGACGTTCCCCCCGTGCCAACCCTCCCAGCCCCGGAGCAACACCGAGCCGTCGGCGTACTGTTGCGCCCACCGATACGGTCCGGCGCCGATCGGCGGGCGATCGCCGAATGTGCCGGTGTCCGAGAGCAGATGGGCGGGCACGATGCCGTGGTCGAGGTGCCCTACGAACGACGCCTGCGGCGTGGGCAGGCGCAGGATGACGGTCAGCTCGTCGACGACCTCGACCGCCAGGTCGGCGAAGAGCGACGCATAGGGCGAGCCTACGTCGGCGAGGGTGCCGAAGGTGTACGCGACATCGGCCGTGGTCACCGGTTCGCCGTCGTGGAAGCGCGCATCCGGCCGAAGCTCGACATGGTACGTTCGACCGTCGAGCGGCGTGATCGACTCGGCGAGGTCGAGCTCCGGGCGTCCGTCGTGGGTATCGTTCGTCACGAGACCGGCGAAGACGAGCCGCGAGAGCTTCACGTCGTAGTCGCTGGTCGCAAAGCGGGGATCGATCGACCGCGGAGCGGCCTCGAGCAGCACCACGAGCGCGTCGGGCGGCGGGCGATCACCGCCACGGCACCCGCACACCAGGAATGCGGCGAAGAGTGCCACGAAGAGGCCGTGGGGCCCGGGCCGGCGCCCGGCGGCGGCACATCTCATACGGTCCTTCACTGAGTCAGCTCGCTTCTGGCTTGCCCGCACCGCCGCCGACATCGGCCCATCTCACTCGACGCCGGTGCTCTCGAGCGTGTCGACGGCGGGTCGGGACGAGCGGTTCCGGACCGGCTCGTCACCGCTCCGGCGGCGGATATCCTCGAGCAGCGTGCGCGCCTCGTCGGCGAGCGCGTGGTCCGGCCAGGCCCGCAAGAGCGACTCCAGCAACGCTTCGGCCGTCGCGTCGTTGCCCAGACGGATATGGCTGGCGGCGGCGAGGTAGGTCGCCTCTGGTCGCCGATTGTCGCCCGACTCGGAGGTATCGAGGAAGCGGTTCAACGCACGGACCGCCCGCCGGTAGTCGCCTCGATCGTAGCGCGAGGTCCCGTCGGTGTAGGCCTCCTCGACCGAGTTTGCCTCGAAGCCGCCCTCGTCCGCCGCGTCGGCGCGGGCCATCGCGGAGTCGTCGACTTCGTCCGGCATCGGCGCGGCCGCGGGCTCGGCTTCGGTCCGCGGCGAGGGTTAGTACTCGCCGCCGTTCCGGCGCAAGGCATCCCAGTCGTCTTCCCATCCGCCCGGCGCACCACCGAGCGCACGTCCCTCGGCGATCGTGCGTTCGGGATCCGGGCTGTGCACGTCCCCGTCGCTGTCGAAGAGCAGCATCCCAGAGGCTTCCTCCTCGTCCTCCGGCTCTTCGGCTGGCGGTTCGGCGGGCGAGAGAGCCTCAGCCACGAGATCGTCCCCATAGTCGTCCGCCGAGCTCGTCGATGTCGATCCCGACGCGCCACTGTTGGAGCCCAGACCGTACGCACCGCCGGCACCGGGGGCAGCGGCCGCGGCATCGCCTCGCTGGCGAGACGGCGCGCTTTGCGCGACCGGCCCGTCGCGGGTCGACGAGTCTCGTGATCGTCGCCCGTCGTCCGCCGGCGCCGGTGGTGCCGACGGGAAGACATTGGCCATGGAACCGAGGTCGGCTTCGCGTTGTGCTCGGCGTTCGGACGTCTCGTCGGGGCTCGGCCGATAGTCCTCTTCACCGCGCTCTCGATCCCGGGCTCCGGCGGTTCGCGTACCGCGCGGCTCCTCGAACCGTTGTCGTTCGTCGCGATCTACTCCGTCGAGCGCCGCCTCCGTCGGATCACGACCGGAGCGCACGGACGACGCGCGAGGCTCCTCGACCGGCTCCGGGGCAGCCGGCGCGACGGTGGTGGGTTGACCGACCGCCTGTGCCTGTAGATCGGGTTGCTCTTCGTTCGCCGTCTCCCGTTCGTAGGCTGCCTCGTCTTCGAGGGCGCGCGCGAGGCCTTCTCCGGCGGCGGCTTCTTCGCGCGCCTCGTCGGCTTCCGGGGCACGGGCCACGACTGCAGGCACGGTGGCAGCTGGCTCCAGGTCGGCCGATGTTCCGCCAAAGGTCATCCAGTGGAAGAGGTAGCCGGCGCTCCCGAGCACGATGACCGAGAACGAGACAGCGAACGCGGGGTGCCGCAGCAGATTGGCCCAGGGGGTGGACGCGGGTCGCACCTCAGCCGCGTGCAGTCGGGCGCCTCGCAGGATGTCGGCGTGCAGACGCGCGGGAACCTCGATGTCCTCGAGTGCCGAGAATGCATTCGAGGTGCTGCGCAACGCCTGAAGCTCCTGCGCGCACGCCGGGCAATTCGCGAGCTCGATATCGACCTCGGCGCGGCGTTCGGCGTCGAGCTCTCCGTAGAGATACTCGACGAGCAGACTCTGGCAGGTTTCGCAGTTCATCGGATGGCGTGTCGGGGTCTTGGCCCTCGGGGAGTGGGAACGTCTATGCGGCGGTTCGGGTCTATCGGAGTGGGCGATTCAGGACGCCCTGGGAGCGACCTCCTCGCGATCGGTGGCGTCGAACGAGAACCCCTCGAAGTCGGCGAGGTATCCTCGGAGCGTGGCCAGAGCGTAGCGCATGCGCGATTTCACGGTATTCTCCGAGAGATCGAGCATGCCGGCGATGTCGACGAACTTCATCCCATCGTACTGGCGGAGGATGAACACCTCGCGTTGTTCGTCGGGTAGCGCGGCGAGTCCCTCGCGCAATTTGGCGTGGAACTCCTGCCGGGAGAGCGATCCGGCGCCGCCAGCGGCATGCTCGTCGACCACGAGATCGACGAATGTCGCGCCCCCCTCGTCGCCGACCGGAGCATCGAGCGAGACGGTACGATGCCGGCGCGCGCGCCGAGCCTCGTCGATGCAGGCGTTCCTGGCGATCGTGTAGAGCCAGGTCGTGAAGCGCGCGGACTTCTTGTAGCGCTCGGCGCTGCGGACCACCCGCAGGAACACGTCCTGGGTGACCTCTTCGGCCCGTGCCCGATCACCGATCGATCGGTACACGAAGTTCAGGATCTTCCGTTCGTGGCGACCGAGCAGGATCTCGAACGCGGCGACATCGCCGGCGGCGTAGCGCAGCATGAGCTCTTCGTCCGCCAGTTCTTCGAGGTCCGCGCGGCTCAGCGGCTCGAGGGACCTGCGAAAGAGGCTGGCGAGGACGAAGATCACGACTGGACGACCCGGCGGGCGCCGTCGGTCACTGTGCCGTGCGTTCCTGAATGGAAACGACCGTGGCGTCGATGACCGACTGGAAGGAGGCGCCCACGCCGAAGCGAGGCGCCGGGACCGGGGTGCGGCCGAGACGATTCTTCACCTGGGTCAGCCGCTGGATCGTCTGGGTGTCGCCGTATACGGCGAGGCAAGCGATCGAGAGAACCCGAACGTGGGGGTTCGGATCCTCCATGTGGCGCTCGAACACGACCCGAGCGTTGTCCCCGAGCTCCGAGAGCTTGGTGATCACGCACACGATGTCCTCGGCGGCGGACTTGAGCCCGTCGTCCCGGATGGCCCCGTCGAAGAAGCCGTATTCGCCCTCGGCCGGCAAGTTCGAGAGCGCGTGCTCGAGTCCGTCGGACCCGCCGGCGTTGACGATGGCCTGGAACGCGGCCCAGCGGGCGTTGGTCTCCAGATCGAGCAGGTTCGTGTAGCCATCGATGTCCGAGTCGCTCGGGTTGTCGGAGATCGTGTCGAGGATGGCGTTCTTGTACAGGGCCTCGAGCTCGCCGGTGTCGAGCTGCTGGAACATCCAGTTCCGCATCGTCGTCGTCTGGTTCAGCCGGAGGATGTGCTCGAGGAATTCGAACTTGAGCTGGTCGCTGTCGGGGAACACGTCGCCCCTCGTCCATCGGTCGATGTAGGCCTGGGCGATCGCGTCGCTGGTCTGGAGCCACTCGAGGTCGTGGACGTCACGCCCGAAGCACAGGACGCGGTCGGGGGCGCCCTCGGTCAGGATCTCCAGGACTTTCGGCATCGTCGTCTCCGGCCCGACCACGGTGAGGAGATCGACGGCGCGCACGAGCCCCTGCTGGGTCTGGCACGGGTCCCACTGTCTCGTGACCCAATCGGCGATGATCGCGTCGAGCGCCGCCCGCACGCCGTCGTCGGACGTGGCCTGTCGCAGGTGGTAGGCGGCGTCGCGCATCTTGTGCGTCCACACGCCGCCCTGGTCGTAGAGTTCGCGCAGGCGAGCCGAGGCGTCGAGCAGGGTCGCGTTGCGCTCTTCGACCGGCTGCATCTCCTTCACCACGCCGCCCGCGAAGAGCATTCCCGAGCTGTGGTCCCATTGCTCCACGAGTAGCTCGAGAGCCCTGACGTGCACCTCGTGCGAGACGTCGGGGTCCAACAGGTAGCCAGCGAAGCGCTCCTCGGACCCCTCGGTGTTCGCCCAGCGCTGGAGATAGCTGGGAGTCGGCTCGCAGGCCGAAACGAGAAGCGCGAGAATGGCCAGTGCGAACGCGGTCCGAAGGGCTGCGTGCACCCGCGTCAGGGCGTATTTCATCGTGGTCCGCAGGAAGTTCGGAAGAGGGGGTCGAGTCGGTCGAAACCCCGGGGCCAACCTAAACCAGCGCGCCGCGGATGGTCAACAGAGCCCACGTTGACGGTCACAAGCCCCGTGAGTAGGGTAACCGGTCGCTTCGCCGCACATTCCCACGTTGTGGGGCCGACTCGAACCCGTACGGGCCCGCCGCGATTGCGAGACCATCGATATGGCCATGTTCGACGCCGTCAAGAAGGGCTTCACCAACGCCCTCAATGTCCTCGAGGGCAAGCGCGAGATCACCGAGGAGAACATCGACGAAGCCCTCAAGGCGATCCGCATGGCTCTCTTCGAGGCGGACGTCAACTTCAGGGTCGTCAAGCGATTCCTCGCGCGCGTCAAGGAGAAGGCAATCGGCGAGGTCGTGCACGTCGCCGCCAAGCACGAAGGCGAGAAGGTCAAAGTCCGCCCCGGCGACGTCTTCATCAAGATCTGCCACGACGAGCTCGAAGAGCTCATGGGTCCCGTCGAGACCGGGCTCACCTTCCTGCAGGACCGACTCGGCCCGACCGTGATCATGATGGTCGGCCTCCAGGGGTCCGGGAAGACGACGACCAGCGGAAAGCTCGCACGGTGGCTCATCCACCACATGGACAAGAAGCCGCTCCTGGTCGCCGCCGACGTCTACCGTCCCGCGGCCATCGACCAGCTGCAGGTGCTCGGCGAACGCCTCGACGTGCCCGTCTACGCCGAGCCGGGGGGCAACCCACCCGAGATCGCCGACAACGCACTCCGGGTCGCGCGTGAGACCGACCGCGACGTCGTCATCATCGACACCGCCGGTCGCCTCGCCGTCGACGACCTGTTGATGGCCGAGCTCGAAGAGGTCGCCACCCGCACCAGCGCGCACAACATCCTCCTGGTCGTCGACGCGATGATCGGCCAGGACGCCGTGAACACGGCCAAGGAGTTCAACGAGCGCCTGGAGCTCGACGGCTTCGTCATGACCAAGCTCGACGGCGACGCCCGCGGCGGCGCGGCCCTGTCGATCAAGGAGGTCACCGGAAAGCCGATCAAGTTCATCGGTCTCGGCGAGGGGCTCGACTCGCTGCAGGAGTTCCAGCCGGCCGGGTTCGCCGACCGGATCCTCGGCATGGGCGACATCCGCGGCCTGGTCGGGCGTCTGGAGAACGTCATCACGACGAAGGAGGCCGAGGAGCGCGAACAGGACGCCGAGCGCATGCTCCGCGGCGATTTCGACTTCGACGACTTCCTCGAGCAGATTCGCACGATCAAGAAGCTCGGGTCGCTCACCGACGTCCTCGACATGATGCCCTTCGGCAACCAGCTTCCGGCCGGCGTGAACGTCGATGACGGCGAGCTGATGAAGATCGAGTCGATGATCCACTCGATGACCCGCCAGGAGCGCCACACCCCGCGCCTGGTGCAGGAGCAGGTCACGCGCCAGCGCCGCATCGCTCGCGGATCGGGACGCGGCGAGGCAGAGGTCCGCGACCTGATCTCGCGCTTCGAGATGATGCGCAACATGCTCGGGCAGTTCGGAGCGGGCGGCGGCTCGTTCCTCAACAAGCTCCCGGGCTTCAAGCAGCTCTCCCAACTTCGCCAGATGAAGGACCTCGACATGGGCGAGGTCTTCAGCGGCATGCAGGGCGCTGGCGACGGCGGAAACCCTTTCGACGGCATGGGGCTGGGCGCGTTCGGACAACCCCAGGCGCCAGCGCTGCCCAAGGGCTTCTCGCAGCCCGGTGTCAGGATGACGTCCGACAAGTCGGCCACCAAGGCGCGGATCGACCGCGAGAAGACCAAGCGAAAGCGACGGAAGGCCCGGAACGCGCGCACGCGCGGGAAGCGGAAGTAGCCGCGTGGACGACTCCGGGCCCAAAGCGACCGTCGAGCCCGATGCGTGGCCCCTGCGCTGCGCCGCGAGCCCGGCGCTGAACGCCGCGGCCTTCTGCACCGTCTGTGGGCAACCATTCTCCGGGCGCTACCTGGGCGTCGCCGGCGACGGTCGCGCCGTCTGCTTCGCCTGCGTACGCCGCGACGGACTGGCGATTACGCTCGCCTCGCCGACGGTCGGCGGCGACCCGGTGCTGGTCGACGGCTGGTTTTCGGCGCTGCGGCGCATTCTGACCCAGCCCCACCGGACGTTCGCCGCCACCTATCGGGGACCCCTGCTCCCGGCGGTCACGTTCGGATACGTGTTCACCCTGCTCGGTTTCGCTGCCACGAACGCGTGGGACCTGATGCTCTTCGGCGACGAGTTCGTGCAATCGCTGGTAGACGGGTGGGACGCGGTCGGCGTCACGCTCGAGCCGGCGCGGGCCAACGCTGCATTGTGGCTCTGCCTTCCCATCGCGGCGGCGATCCGGATGGGGGTCGGCAGCGCGCTCCTGCACATCGGCATCCGATTGACGGTGGGACCGGCGGCTCAGCTCCGAGAGAGCGTCCGCCTCTTCTCCCTGACGTCGGCGACGCTCGCGCTTTGTGTGATCCCGACCGTCGGCTCCTTTCTCGCGCTGGTCACCTGGATATCGGCGTGCATGGCATGCCTGCAGACGCGCCAGGGCCTGCGGACGTTCGCGGCGCTGATCGCGTTGCTGCCCGCGCTGCTCGTCATCACGTGGCTGGGGCCCGACTCGTTCTTTCCCGTGTCCGAGACGTGACGCGCGGGGCTTGAGCGTCGGCGCAAAAACGAAGACAGCGCGCCCGGAGACGCGCCGTCGTCGTGTCTTGCGCCGGTTCGGTCAGCGCTTCGAGAACTGGAAGCGGGCGCGGGCGCCGCGCTGGCCGTACTTCTTCCGCTCCTTGCCGCGGGCGTCGCGGGTCAGGAAGCCGGCGGCCTTGAGCGCCGGGCGGAGCTCGGCGTCGAAGGCCGTCAAGGCGCGGGCGATGCCGTGCCGAACGGCGCCTGCCTGACCAGACTTACCACCACCGGCCACGTTGGCGACGATGTCGAAACGCTCGGTGGTCTCGGTCAGCTCGAGGGGCTGCTTGAGGATCATGACCGCGGTCGGGCGGCCGAAGTAGTTGTCGACCGGCTGGCCGTTCACGGTGATCGTGCCCGTACCGACCTTGAGTCGGACACGCGCCGAGCACTCCTTCCTGCGGCCGGTCGCAAGCCATTCGGTGGCGTTGGTCATCGTCGTCTATCGCGGTTGAAAGCGTGGATCAGTCGATCGAGAGCGGTTGGGGCTGCTGCGCAGCGTGCGGGTGCTCCGGGCCGGTGTAGACCTTGAGCTTCCGGATCAGGCGCCGACCGAGTCGGTTCTTCGGGAGCATGCCGCGGACGGCGAACTCGATGACCCGCTCGGGGTGCTTCGCCAGCAACTCGCCCGCGGAGATCTCGGTGAGACCGCCCGGGTAGTTGGAGTGACGGTAGTACATCTTGTCGCTGAGCTTGTTGCCGGTCAGCCCGACCTTCTCCGCGTTGATGCACACCACGAAGTCACCGGTGTCCGTATGCGGGGTGAACGACGGCTTGTGCTTGCCGCGAATCACGGAAGCGATCCGGGCCGCGGCTCGGCCGACCGACACACCCTTGAGGTCGACCACGTGCCACGCGCGGTCGGCATCCTCGGTCTTCACACTGATCGTCGTCTTCATGGAGATATCGTCGTCACCGCCAGGGGCGGGGGTTGCACAGGGCGCGTAGAGCTAAAGGGTGAGCCCGCGGGTGTCAAGGTAATTCCGTGGCCCGCCGATCACAGATCGTGGCGTCGGATATACCCCTCTGCGTCCACGGCCAGAGGGCTCTCGGGATACTCGTCGACCAACCGGTTCAACGCCACTCGCGCAGCGCCGAGATCGCCCAATTCCAACATCGCGCGCGCGAAGAGGAACAACGCATCCGGGACCTGCGTCGCGGCCGGGTAGCGCTCCATCAGGTACTCCGCCCGGCGAGCGGCCGCCGTCGGGTTTCCCCGCTGCGTATAGAACTCGGCCACGTAGAGCTCGTAAGACGCGAGCCGGAACGTCGTGCGCGCGAGCTGCTCCTGCGCCGCCTCGATGAACTCACTGTCCGTGTTCCCGCCGACGAAGAGTTGCAGCGCTCGGTGCGCGCTCTCCGTCTCCGTCAGATCGCGTTCGTAGGACGGCGGCAGCGCGAACCAATCTCGCGGCATCTGCTCTACGTAGGCGAGCGCGATCTTGTATTGCGCCTCCGCCACCAGCTCGTTCGTCGGGTGAATGCGGACGAAGCGACGGTAGACCTCGATCGCGCGGACGTAGAGGCGCTCGGCCAGGTAGCAATCACCGATCCGGAACTCGGCCGTCGCTGCGTACTGACTGAACGGATACGACTGGAAGACCTCGGAGAACCGTGATCGGGCCAGCTCGTAGTCCTTGCGGCCGTACGCGCGCTCCGCTTCGGCGAACGCCTGAGCCGCTGCCTCGCCGTAGGTCGCCGGCTCCGCCTGCTGACGGCCGCTGCAGGCCGCGCCCGCGGTTCCGACGCAACCCAGCAAGAGGGCTATGAGGACGATGGTTCGCATCCGCGCCCTGCTAGCACATGCGGCTTCCGCATCCTACTGCCATTTGACCCCGCCACCGCCCGGGGCTAGCCTCGAACAGTCTCGGACATCCGGGGCGGCCGAGCCGCCCACCACGCCACTCGACGCCCCCCGCGCGACGCACACGTGAACTATTCCACAACGCGACTCCTCGCCGCCGCTCTCGCCGTAGCCCTCATCGCGGTCCTCGGCTCCGCCTGCGACCTCGTCGAGACATGCGACCCGGCCGTCGACCTCAACTGCACGGCCGAGCCGAACCCGGATGCGGGCGGCGGGACGGACGTGGTCGTCGGGGGTGAGTGCGGCGACCTCGGCGAGGGCCAGTCCCGTTGCCAGACCGCGACCTCGGTCGCGCGCTGCAGCGGCAACCAGCTCGTCACCGAGCGCTGTCAGGCCGGCGATTCCTGCGAGGCCGGCGCTTGCACCGAGGCGCTGCGGTACGTGCGGATAGTCGACCTGACGGACGACCTCAGGGGCCAGCACCCCGGCGCCGACATCGATGCCATCGAGCTCGTCTCGGGGGGCGTCTCCTACTACGCCAACGAGGTGACCGACTGGTTCATCCCGAACGATGTCGAGGAGAACCGTGCGGCGGACCCGACCGAAATCCTCGGGCCGCCCGACACCGGCGGTACCGACTGCAACCTCGCCGATGGCCAGGAGCACTGGATCTCGCTCGCCGGCGGCGAGATCGTGGTCGGGTTCGCCGACAACCGGGAGCTGCTCCCAGGCGATCGCATCACGGTCTACGAGTGTGCAGGCGCCGCCGAGGACACGTTCGACATCACGGTCGGAGTCAGCAGCCGGCTCCAGGGACGCTGGACGCCGATCCTGGAGGACGCTTCCGGCACCGTGACGGTCACCGTCCCCTGAACGTCTCCGAGCCGCGCCCCGGGTGCTTCAGATGCTGAGGCCCTGGGTGCCGAGCACCTCGGCGATCTTCCGGTCGAGGTCGTCGAGTTCGAACGGCTTGTCCAGGTAGGCGTCGGCGCCGTAGAGCGGGCTGGTCAGCGCGTTCACGCGTTGTCCGATCGCCGTGAGCATGACGATGCGGACGTCCTCGAACTCCTGCTTCTCCCGGACGTACTTGCAGATCTCCCACCCGTTGAGTTCGGGCATCATCACATCGAGGAGCACCAGATCCGGCCGCTCGACGAGGATCGCCTCCAGCGCCTCCTCACCGTTTCGCGCCTCCAGGAGCTCGCACTCGCGCTCACCGAGGTGCGCCTGGAGAATCGCGCGGATGTCGGCGTCGTCGTCTGCGATGAGAATCCGCGGGGTGGGCATCGGGTTTCGCCGGGGTTGAGGTGCGTCTGGAGCCCATCGCCATGATGCCGACGCGCCGCCGAGGCTGTCAACGCGGGTGGATCCGCACAGCGTCAGCGGAATCGCACAGGGACATCTCCGATCGACTCCGCGATGTCGTGCAGGAGCTCCTCGCTGGAAGCCACGAGCACGTCGTCCGGAAGCGCGTAGGTCGCGTCGGCCGTCCCGAAGTCGATGGTGACGAAGGCCCGGCAGTGCCCCGGGTGGCGCGCGATCACTTCGTGCAGGTTGCCGAGCAGACCCTGGTCGACGTGGTCGGCCGTCAGCCCGACGTGCACCTCCTTCACCCGCTGGTTTCGAGCCTCGTAGAGCGGCTGAATCTCCCGGGCGACGACCTTCCAGACCCGTTCGTCTCCGTCACCCTCGATGCGCACCCGGCCCCGCACGATCAGGGGCTCGTCGGCATCGAGCAGCGGGTGGAACTCCTCGTACTCGCGAGAGTAGACCGCGACCTCGGTATCCCCGAAGTGATCCTCGAACTGCAAGAAGGCCATTCGACCGTCGCCATTTCTGAGCGGGCGCTCGTTCTTCGACGACACGACGCCGGCGATGACGACATCGGCGTTGTTGGAGAGCGTATCGAGGGTCGACGAGCTGCACGTCGTGTACTGCCGGATCTCGTCGCGATAGCGGTCGAGCGGGTGGCCTGAGACGTAGAAGCCGAGCGACTCCTTCTCGCAGGTGAGCACGTGCTTGTCGGTCCATCCTCGAACGTCCGGGTAGCTCTCCACCGGCGCTGATGCGGGCAAGGCCTCCGCGAACATCCCGAAGAGACTCGACTGTCCGGACTCCCGGTCGCTCTGCGCGCGCGCACCCCGGTCGTACGCCGGGTCGATGACGGCGAACATCCGGGCGCGCCAGCGGCCGATCTCCTTGAGCGTCGGCGTCTCTCCACCCCCGTCTGCATAGGTCGTGTCGAACGCGCCGCACCGGACGAGGGCCTCGATGACGCGCTTGGAGCAGCGCTTCAGATCGACCCGCTCGCAGAAGTCGTACAGCGACGCGAATCCTTCGTCGGTGCGCGCTTCGGCGATCGCCTCGATCGGACCGGACCCGATGCCCTTGACCGCCCCGAGGCCGAACCGGATCGCGCCGCCGGCGACCGAGAACGACTGCTCCGAGGCGTCGACGTCCGGGGGCAAGACCTGGATGTCCCGAGACCGCGCGTCGAGGATGTACTTGACGACCTTCGCCGTCGACGACGCGTCGTTGGTCATCAGCGACGCGTAGAACTCGGTCGGGTGGAAGCGCTTCAGGTAGGCGGTCTGGAAGGTGAGCACCGCGTAGGCGGCCGAGTGTGACTTGTTGAAGCCGTACCCGGCGAAGTGGGCCATCAGGTCGAAGATCTCGTTGGCCTTCGCCGCCCCGACCTCCTTGGTTCGCGCGCCGGCGACGAACACCTCGCGCTGGCGTGCCATCTCCTCGGGCTTCTTCTTGCCCATCGCCCGCCGCAGGATGTCCGCCTGGCCGAGGCTGTACCCGGCCAGGATCTGGGCAACCTGCATGACCTGCTCCTGGTAGACCATCACCCCGTAGGTCTCGCGGAGCACGTCTTCGAGCCAGGGGTGCGGGTACTCGACCGCGCGCCGACCGTGCTTGCAGTCGATGAACTGTTCGACCATGCCGGAGCCGAGCGGGCCAGGCCGGTAGAGGGCGACGGCAGCGACGATGTCCTCGAAGCAGTCGGGCTTCAGCTGGCGGATCAGGCGCTGGAACCCCTCGGACTCCATCTGGAAGATGCCCGTCGTGTCCCCGGACTTGATCACCTCGTAGACCTGGGACTGATCGAGGTCGGCGTGCGGGAGATCGAGATGCTCCTCGGCGGGCCGGTCGCGGTTGACCAGGCGCACCGCGTCGTCGATGACCGTCAGGGTCTTCAGGCCGAGGAAATCGAACTTGACCAGGCCGGCGGCCTCGACCTCGTTCTTCGCGTATTGGGTGACGATCTCGTCGTTGGTCCCCTTGAGGATCGGGACGTACTCCCAGAGCGGCTCGCCGGAGATCACCACCCCGGCAGCGTGCATACCGCTGTTGCGGTTGTTTCCCTCGAGGGCGAGGGCGGTCTCGTAGAGGAAGCCGATCGTCGGATCCTCGTTGATCGCCTCCCGCAGCCGGGGTTCGCGGTCGTAGGCGTCGGCGAGCTTGATGTTGAGCTCGTCGGGCACCAGCTTGGCGAGCCGGTCGGTCTCCGCGTACGGCACGTTGAGCACCCGCGCGACGTCGCGCACCGCCGCCCGCGCCTTCATCTGCCCGAAGGTGACGATCTGGCCGACGTTGTGAACGCCGTACTTCTGCGTCACATAGTCGATCACCTCCCCCCGCCGGCTCTGGCAGAAGTCGATGTCGAAGTCGGGCATGCTGACCCGCTCGGGATTCAAGAAGCGCTCGAAGAGCAGCCCGTAGCGGATCGGATCGAGGTCGGTGATCCAGAGCGACCAGGCGACGAGGGAGCCGGCGCCGGAGCCGCGTCCCGGGCCGACGGGGATGTCTTGTTCCCGGGTCCAGCGGATGAAGTCCCAGACGATCAGGAAGTAGCCCGGGAAGCCCATCGACTCGATGATCGCCAGCTCCGACGAGAGCCGCTCGCGGTAGACCGCCTCGTCGAAGGACCGGTCGTACCGACGGAGCTCGTCGAAGCGCCGATCGAGGCCTTCGGCCGCGATGTGGCGCAGATAGGAGGGCTCGTCGAAGCCGTCGGGAACCGGGAACGCGGGCAGGTAGTTCGTGCCGGTCGGGATCTCGACGTTGCAGCGGTCGGCGATCAGGCGGGAGTTCCGGAGGGCGAGCGGGAGATCCTCGAAGAGGGCGTTCATCTCCTCGAGGTCTTTCAGGTAGAGGGAGCGGAGCGGGATCTTCTCGATGATCGTCCGGTCGATCCGCTTCTCCATCCCGATGCACATCAGGACCGCGTGCGCCTCGTGATCACCCCCTCGGAGGTAGTGCACGTTGTTCGTGGCGACGTAGGGCACGTGGTACTCGTCGGCCAGCTCGACGAGCATGTCGCACGCGTCCTGCTGCTCGGGGATCCCCTCGGTCCGTTGTAGCTCGAGGAAGAAATGGTCGCGGCCGAAGATGCCGAGGTAGCGGTGCAGGGCGTCGACGGCGGCCTTCCGATCGCGTCGAAGCAGCGCGAGGGGGATCTCACCGCCGAGGTCGCCGGACAGGGCCAGGATGCCGTCGTTGTACTCGGTCAGCAGCGCATAGTCGACGAGGGGTCGCCCACGACGGTCGACGCTGTCGAGCCAGGAGTGCGAGACGAGCCTGACGAGGTTGCGATAGCCGTCGAGCGTCTCGGCGAGCAACACGAGGTGGTACGGCCTCGGGCGCGCGCCAGGATCCATGCGGTCGGCGACGACGTTGACCTCGACGCCGAAGATCGGCTTGACCCCGCTACCCCCGCACTTCTGCTGGAGCTCGACGGCTCCGAACATGTTCCCGTGATCGGTGACGGCGACGGCGTCCATCTCCAACTCGACGGCTCGGCCGACGAGGTCGGGCACCTTCACGGTGCTGTCCAACAGGGAGTAGTGGCTGTGAACGTGCAGGTGGACGAAGGGCTCCATATCCCCCCTTGTACCCCTCCTGCGGCACGCCGATCAATCGTCGCCGGAACCCCTTGAAATGGCAGGGAAGACCCATTCCGTGACCGATTGGTCAGTCGAGCGGTAGCTGACTTGATCACTTCGGGCACTTCGCATAAGGTCCCCGCGATTTCAGGGCACGCGGGACGCGTTCGACCTGCAGACGTCCCGAAGTACTCCAAAACCAGACCGCGGCGCGGTCGCAGATTCCCCGTCAGGGAGGTTACAGAGATGAAGAAGTTCAGCTTCCTACTCATTCTGGCGATGGGTCTCGCTCTCGCCGCGTGCGGCGACACAGAGGGGACCGACGGCACCGAGGACACCGGCGGCGGCACCGAGGACACCGGCGGCGGCACCGAGGACGGCGGTGAAGACGCCGGCACCGAGGACACCGACGGCACCGAGGACACCGAGCCCCCCGACGAGATCTGCGACGACGGCGAGGACAACGACGGCGACGACGCGGTCGACTGCGCCGACGAAGACTGCGCCGGCACCGACGCGTGCACTGAGATCTGCGACGACGAAGCGAAAGTCGACGAAGACTTGGACGGGTTCGCCAACTGCGACGATCCGGACTGCGCTGACGACGAAATCGCCTGCCCGCCCGCGGAGTGCGAGCCCCCGTTCGAGCCGCACCAGGATGGCTGTGAGCTTCCGATCGCCGATCCGTCGGAGTACGTGTTCGGCGACACGTTCAGCTACATCAACGCCCTGTCGATTCCGCCGCGGGGCACCGACGCCGAGTGCTGCTTCGACTTCTCCGGCGACGGCGATGTCGACAACGGCCTCGCGCTGCTCGTGGGCGCCCTCGCCGTTATCGATGACAGTCTCGACATCCAGACGACCCTCGCTGAGGCCCTGACCGACGATTCGGTCACCCTCCTGATGGAGTGGAAGAGCTGGCCCGACTCTCCCGAGTTCTCCGTCTTTCTCGGCACGAACGACGGCGACGGCGACGGCGAGCCCGACCAGGCCTTCGAGGACCGAGCGGCCGGCAACGGCATCTTCCAGCTCGACCCGTCCAGCTTCGGCACGCACGGCGCCCTCATCCAGTTCAACCGCGCGGCGCTCTCCGAGGGCGACCTCGAGGCTGGCCCGTCGCTCTTCCGCCTGAACATCCCCATCGACACCGACGGCTTCGCCCTCGACCTCGACCTCACGATCGAGCAGGCCCGCATCGAGGGCCCGATCACCGAGATCGACACCGGCATCGCGTCGGTGAACCCCGAGTTCGACATCGACGGCACGATGACGGAGTTCGGCGGCATGATGCTCGGCGGCGTCGTGCCCCTCGACCAGATCTTCTCGCTCATCGACGAGCTCGCCCGCGACTGCACGTGTGCCGGTTTCAACGCGGACGAGCCGGTCATCACCTATGGTGACGACGGCACGGCGTACGCGGTCGCCTGCGCCCAGACCCCGTCTGGCGACACCTGCACCGCGGACGACGGCGTGATCTGCGAGAACCTGAGCGTGGTCTGCTCGTTCCTGCCCTCGCTTCCCTCGCTGGGCCTGAACGACATCGACACCGACGGCAACGAGGTCGGCGACGCCCTCTCCGTCGGCCTCCGCTTCTCGATGACCGGCGCTGACCTCGGCGACCCGGCCATCGAGCCCGGCGGGTAGTCGATCGACGGTTCGAATACGCGGCGGCGAGGCTTCGGCCTCGCCGTTTCGCGTTTCTTGCCACTTCGCGGTGACGACGGTGCGCAGTGGATCCGACGCCTCGTCTCCGCCAGGCTCCCGGGCGACGAAAGGAGGGGGTGGGAGGTTCCCCGAACCTCCGAAAGTTGGGCTGGACTACAATCCCGTCCCGTGGGTCACCGACGAGAGGTGCTGACCGTGAAGAGGATTCTGCTCGCGATCACTATCGGCGCCGCGTTCGCTGCGTGCGGCACCGAGCCACGCGTCTACTTCGCATCGGACGCGAGCGTCGGCGACTCCGACGGCGGCGACGCGGCGGAACCGAACCCTACCGACGGAGGCGCAGACGGCGGCGGCGACTCCGACACACCGGTCGTTCGCGAAGATTGTGGCGACGGCATCGACAACGACGGAGACGAGCTCGCCGACTGCGAAGACCTCGTCGACTGCGGCGATGCGCCCGAGTGCGCTCCGCTGCCTTCGGAGATCTGCGACGACGGCATCGACAACGACAGAGACCTGCTCGTCGACTGCGAGGACCTCGTCGACTGCGGCGATGCACCCGAGTGCGCTCCGCTGCCCACCGAGATCTGCGACGACGGCATCGACAACGACGGAGACGAGCTCGCCGACTGCGAAGACGACGATTGCTTCGCTGACCCCGGGTGCGGCGCTCCGCCGGCCGAGATCTGCGACGACGGCATCGACAACGACGGAGACGAGCTCATCGACTGCGAAGACCTCGTCGATTGCGGAGACCTCGCAGAGTGCGTCGGTCCCGAGGAGACCTGTGACGACGGCATCGACAACGACGGAGACGCATTCGTCGACTGCGAAGACAACGATTGCTTCGCAGACCCCGATTGCGACGTGGAATGCCCAGATGGCGCACTGCCCGTGGGTGGCGGATGCCCCGAGATCGTCGACCCCGTGGACTACGTCTTCGGCGACACGCTGAGCTACATCAACGCCCTGTCGATCCCGCCGCGGAACACCGACGCCGAGTGCTGCTTCGACTTCACCGGGGACGGCGACATCGACAACGGCCTGGCCCTGCTCGTCGGCGCGCTCGCCGTCATCGGGGAAGACCTCGACATCCAGGCCACCCTCGACGAGGCCCTGGCCGACGACGCCATCACCACCCTGATCGAGTGGAAGCACTGGCCCGACTCCCCCGAGTTCTCGATCTACCTCGGCACGAACGACGGCGATGGCGACGGCGAACCCGATCAGGCGTTCGAAGACCGCGCGGCCGGTGACGGCATCTTTCAGATCAAGCCCGAGAGCTTCGGCGAAGCCGGTGCCCTCGTGCAATTCAACAGCGCCGCAATCTCCGACGGCTACCTCGTCGCGGGTCCATCGCTCTTCCGCCTGATCCTGCCTCTCGATGGCGGCGGATTCACCATCGACCTCGACCTCACCCTCGAGCAGGCCCGCATCGAGGGCTCGATCCGCGAGATGGAGACCGGCATCGAGTCGGTGAACCCCGAGTTCGACATCGACGGCACGATGATGGAGTTCGGCGGGCTGATGGTCGGCGGCGTCGTGGCTCTCGATCAGATCTTCTCTATCATCGACGAGATCGCTCGAAGTTGCACCTGCGCCCGCATCGACCCGGACGAGCCGGTCATCACCTACGGTGACGACGGCACGCAGTACGCGGTCGCGTGCGTCCAGACCCCGTCCGGCAGCGCCTGCGCCGCGGACGACGGCACCATCTGCGAGAACCTGAGCCTGGTCTGCTCGATCCTGCCCTCGCTTCCCTCGTTGGGCCTGAACGATGTCGACACCGACGGCAACGAGGTCGGCGACGCCCTCTCCGTCGGCC
>CAZFPM010000068.1:0-24036 GCA_964520965.1 uncultured Myxococcales bacterium | reverse complement strand
ACGGTCGACACGCCCGCCTCGAGCGTCGGCGGCACCTGCACCAGTCCCCGGCGCGTCACCGCATGGCCGGACAACGCGGTGGCAATCCGGTCACGGAGCCGGAGTCCGTACGGCGACTCGTGGGCGCCGGCGATCTCGGACACGGGACGGCCGGCGGCGTCCTGCAGTGCCTGCCGAACCCGAGCGGCGTCTTCGAACGTGATGCCGAGCACCGGAGGGAGGAAGAGAGGGCCCGCGCCAGGGGCATCGGCCAGCGCCCGCCCGACCTCGATGAGTGCGCCGTCTGTCGCTCGGCCCCACTCCGCCGCGGCCCGAAGCACGGAGGGGGACAACGCCGCGGGGCCTTTCGTCCAGGCCGTGCGTTGGGGTCGTCCGAGCCAGCGCTCGACGGCCCGCCCCGTCCACTCCGGGGCGTATTGCGGTAGTTCCTCGAGGCCGACGAGCACCGGCGGCTCGCCGCCGCCGAGCGTCCCGATCCCCTCGGCGACGAAGTCGGCCCGGCGCACGGTCCCGGCGAACGTCGCCACGGGCGTCGCGCCCGTCTGGACCGTACCCGGAATCCCCAGGATGTCGATGCCAGCCCTGATCCATCTCCCCAGCAACCCGACGCGCGCGCCCATCCGGGCGTAGGGGTGGTGAGGCGCCGCCGCGAAGAGGTGCGAGAGCCGGTCGGCGACACCGAGCACCTCCAGGCGCGGAAGGTCGCGCGTCGCGCCGCGCCGCAACCGGGTGACCAGCTGCTCCGGCTCCTGGGGCGCGGTGCGGCCGAAAAAGTCCCCGAGCCCGGACCCCCTGCCCGTCCCGCCGGGCGCGCCATCGCAGACGAGCACCGACAGTCCGCGCGACGCGGCGGAGCACGCGGCCACCGCGCCAGAGACGCCCCCACCGACCACGGCGACGTCGTAGGACCGCGCGCTCATCGGCGCTCCCCCACGTCGTCGGCCGCGCGGGGTCCGGCGCCGGGCCACCCGACGCCGAGCTGGCCCGACAGGCTCTGCCACCCCATGGCCAGGGCCTCGGCGGCCCGTGCGTCCCCACGGGTGATGCCCCGCCGATCCTCCCAACGGGTCTGCAGGAAGTCGCGCGTGATCTCCGGCACGAGATCGGGGTCGAGATCCAGCTCCTCGCAGAGAATCTGGGCGGCGCGCGGCGCGCAGCGAACGCCACCGTCGGCGCCGAGACCGAGGCGGCAGCGACGCTTCAGGTCATCGAGGGTGCGTACGTGCTCGGTCCGGATGCAGTGTCGCAGCTCGGCGTCGGTGACCGGCTCGACCGGATCGACGACTGCGCGGGTCCGGGGCTCGGCCCGCATGAGATCCAGGATGCGCTCGGCACGGGAGCCGTGCCGGTAGAGGATTCGCTGCGCGGTCACCCCGTCGACGCCGAGCGCACGGAACGCGTCCACCTCGATGTCGTGCGCCTCGCCTCCGGGGAGGGCGATCGCGTGGGTCGTACAAGCGCCCCCACGACCGAGACGAGCGCAGATCCGGTCGATCGCCTCCTCGGCCATCACCCGGTAGCTCGCCAGCTTCCCTCCAGCGATCGTGAAGAAGCCGGGGGCGCCCTCGTCGGCGTGGTCGAAGATGGCGTGCCCACGACTGAGCGCATCTTCGTACTTGCCGTATGCATAGAGGGTCGGGCGGCATCCGGCCGTCGTGCCGATGAGCGGATAGTTCCTGATCGACGGGAAGATACGCTCGATTGCCTCGAGCAGATACTCGACCTCGCTCTCCAGCACGGGGATCTGTTCGAGGTCGCCGTAGTAGTCGTCGTCGGTGGTGCCGACGAGGGTCACGTTCTGGTGGGGGCAGACGAAGACCTGGCGGCCGTCGATGGCGGTGGAGATGATCGCGTAGTTCGTCACGCGTCCCGAGAAGACGAGGTGAACTCCCTTTCCGGGGCGGACGCGGACCGAACGCAGCCCCTCGCGACGGGCCACCTCCATCGACCAGGGGCCGGCGGCATTGAACACGGTGCGGGCGAATACGTCGCGACGACCGCCATCGATGCGGTCGTAGACGCGGAGACCGCAGATCGCGCGATCGTCGCCGCGCAACAAGCTCTCGACGCGGTGATAGGTGAAGAGGTGGGCGCCACGTTCGGCGGCGTCGACGGCGTTGACGACCGTCAGCCGCTGGGCATCGATGCCCCACTCGTCCATCGTGACTGCGCCAAGAATGTCCGGTCGGATGCCCGGCTCGACCCGCTGCACCTCCTCCGGGGTCAGTCTGGTGTGCCGCTTTCCACGCTTCAGCGGCTGGTATCGGTCATAGGCGTCGAAGTAGACCTCGGCGAGCTCGAACACGACGCCCTGGGTCAGGCCCGACTCCTTCCACGGCAGCATGAAGGGAATGCGGAAGATCAGGTGCGGCGCGATCTGCTGGATGTACCCCGAGTCCAGGCAGGCCAGGCGGGTGACGTCCGGGTCGCTGCGGAGGTATCGGAGCCCACCGTGGATCATCCCCGAGCTCGACCAGGTTGCGCCGGTCGAGAAGTCGCGCATCTCGAAGAGCGCGGCGCTGAGCCCCCGCATCGCGGCGTCGCGCGCGATCGCGGCCCCGTTGACGCCGCCGCCGATGACGGCGAGGTCGTAGGGGGCGTCGCGCGTGCCGAGAGTCGGGGGCGCCTGGCTCAAGACCCCGCGCCCTTCAACGTGCCGATGTGGAGCTCGGTCAGCTGGCCGTCGTCGACCGGGCTCGGTGCGCGGGTCATCAGACAGGTCGCGCTGGCCGTCTTCGGGTAGGCGATGACGTCGCGGAGGCTGCTTGCGCCGGCGAGGAGCATGATGACCCGGTCCAGGCCGAAGGCAATTCCGCCGTGGGGAGGCGCACCGTGGCGCAGCGCCTTCAGCAGGAAGCCGAACTTCATCTCGGCCTCCTCGGCCCCGATGCCCAGGAGCTCGAAAATGCGGGACTGCAGCTCCATGTCGTGGATACGAATGCTGCCGCCGCCGAGCTCGTTGCCGTTGAGCACGAGGTCGTAGGCCCGCGCCTTCACGCCGCCCGGGTCGGTCTCCAGCTGCGGGATGTCCTCGTTGCGTGGCGACGTGAACGGGTGGTGTATCGCGTAGTAGCGAGCGTCGTCGGGCGAGTACTCGAGGAGCGGGAAGTCGGTGATCCAGACGAACTTCCAGAGGCCGTCCGGGATCAGCTCGAGCTGCGCTGCGAGGTGCTTGCGGAGGTTGCCGAGCGCCGGGTTGGCGACATCTTCGGGCGCGGCGACGAAGAGCAGGGCGTCACCGACGCCCGCGCCGAGGCGTTCGGCCCAGGCCGACTGGGCGGCGGGCTCGAAGAACTTGGCGATCGAGCCGGTCCATCCCTCGGCGGCGACCTTCGCCCACGCGAGCCCACGCGCACCAAAGCGGCGAACCACTTCCTCTGCCACACCGAGCGCTTTCCGGGAGAGCTCGGCGCCGCCTGGCACGACGATCGCCTTGACCTTCCCACCGTCGGCGACGGCCCCGGAGAACACGCCGAACGACGACTGGGCGGCGAGGTCGGAGACGTCCTGGAGCTCGAGCCCGTAGCGCATGTCCGGGTTGTCGACGCCGAAACGTTCCATCGCCTCGTCGTAGCTCATCCGCGGGAGTGGGAGCTGCAGGTCGACGCCGTGGATCTCCTTCCAGATCCGGGCGACGAGGCCGTCGCACAGGTTGTAGATGTCGTCGCGGTCGATGAACGACATCTCGATGTCGATCTGGGTGAACTCGGGTTGACGGTCGGCGCGCAGATCCTCGTCGCGGAAGCAGCGGCAGATCTGGAAGTAACGGTCATAGCCGCTGATCATGTAGAGCTGCTTGAAGAGCTGCGGCGACTGGGGCAGCGCGTAGAACTCGCCCGGGTGGACGCGGCTCGGCACGAGATAGTCGCGTGCCCCTTCCGGCGTAGACTTCGTCAGGACCGGGGTCTCCAGGTCGAGGAACCCGTTCTCGTGCAGGTAGTTGCGCACGATGTGGGTGACCTCGGCGCGCAGGATGATGTTCTGTTGCAGCGCCGGCCGCCGCAGGTCGAGGAAGCGGTACTCGAGTCGCAGGTCCTCGTTCGCATCGACGTTGTCGCGGATGGGGAACTTCGGGACCACGGAGCGATTGAGGACGGCGAGCCGGCTGGCCTGCACCTCGATCTCGCCCGTGGGCATGCCCCGGTTGGCGTTGCTGCCGCGGGAGACCACCGTGCCCTCGATGGCCACGACCCACTCCGGTCGCAGCGCAGCGCTGGCTGCGAACAACGCGGCATCGGCGTCGGGGTCGAACTGAACCTGGGTGATCCCGTAGCGGTCGCGCAGGTTGACGAAACGGAAGCCGCCGAGGTCCCGGTGGATATGGACCCAGCCCATCAGGACGACGCGCTGTCCGACGTGCTCGGCGCGGAGTTCTCCGCAGGTGTGCGTTCGCTTCTGGTCGCTAATGAAGTCAGCCACTTTGGTCTCTCGTCAGGTCGAGGAATTCGCTCTCGTTGATGATGCGCAGGGGGGAGCCGGCGGCCGCCAGCTGCTCGGCCTTCTTCAGCTTCGAAGAACGCCATCCTGCGAGGAATCGCGCGTGATCGGCGTCGCCGAGCACGAGGTAGTGGGTCTTTGCGGAGACGGACGACGGCGTCTCGCCGCCGAGCTCCCGCACGCGCTCCTGAGCCTCCTTTCTGCCCATCTGTTCCAGCGCGCCGGTGAAGACGAACGAGACGCCCGCAAGGGGCGCGGAGTCGCCGGTGCCTGGCGCGGGTGCAGGGACGAAGACCTCGACCTCGCCCAAGAGGGCGTCCACCGCCTCCGAGCGTTCGGCCAGGCCCTGCACGATCTTGCCGGCCACGATCTCCCCGATCCCATCGATGGCGACGAGGTCTTCGACGGACGCGCCGCGGACGGCCTCGACCGACCCCATGCGGGCTTCGACGCTCCGGGCCACCTGCCCGCCCAGGTCGGGAATGCCGAGCGCGGCGAGAAGGGTGGCGAGCCGTATGCGCCGGTGCGTCTCGACCTGCGCCACGAGGTTCTCCGCGCTCTTTCGGCCCAGCCGGTCCAACCCCTCCAGATCCTCGATCCGCAGCCGATACAGGTCGACGGGCTCCCGCACCAGATCGCGGTCCCAGAGCTGGGCGAGGACCTTCGGGCCGAACCCCTGGATGTCGACGATGCCGACGTAATGCTCCACACGCTTGGTGGCGTACGCGGCGCAGGCATCGAGGTGCTCGGCGGTCAGGAAATCGCCATCGCGACGTACCGGGGCGCCGCAATCCGGGCACGCTTCGGGCACCTCGAAGGGCCCGGTGGCCGGCGTGACGACTTCTTCGACGTGGGGGATCACCCCGCCCCGGCGCGTGACCAGAACACGTGCTCCCTCTCCGAGCGCCAGACCGTCGTTCACGCCGGGACGGATCGGACCGCCGGCGAGTCGCTCCATGATGCCGAGGTTGTGCAGCGAGACACGGGAGACGGTCACGCCGGACAGCGATACGGGCTCGATGACGGCCACCGGGTTGATCGACCCGGATCGGGAGACGTTCCACGCGACGCGCTCGAGCGCGGAGAAACCGCTCTCCCCCTGATACTTGTACGCGATCGCGTAACGGGGGTGGTGCGCGGTCATGCCCATGGCGTCGTGTTGGGCCACCTCGTCGACCTTGAACACGACTCCGTCGGTCTCGTAGTCGAGGGCGTCGCGCCCATTGGCGAGCGTATCGAAGGTGCTCTGGGCCGTCTCGCGGGTGCACGACAGCGTGGGCACGGGTTCGAAGCCCAGGCGGACCATCGCCTCGCGCTTCGATGTCTCCGTGGCGTGCCCATCGAGCCCGATCGCGTCGTAGGCGAAGAAACGAATGTCGTACTCGGCCGTCCGCTGAGGGTCTTTGAGCTTGAGCGCGCCCGCGCTGAGGTTCCGGGGGTTCGCGAAGTCCTCGGCGAAGCGGTAGCGGAAGACGCTGAGCGGCATGTACGCCTCGCCGCGGACCTCGAGCCCGGGCGTCTCGACCACCGCCGGGACGCCGTGCACGCGGCGGACATTCTCCGTGATCACCTCACCGACGCGGCCGTTGCCGCGCGTGGCGCCGAGCACGAGCCGTCCGTCGGCGCCGTAGCGCAGACTCAGGGCCACGCCGTCGACCTTGTGCGACGCGATGGCGCCGCCCTCGAACCGGTCGAACCACTTGAGGAGCTCGGCCTCGGTGTAGCACTTGTCGAGGCTCAGCATGACGTGGTCGTGCTGGACCTTGGTGCCGGTGTCGAGCCGCGCGAGCTCCGCGTCATCGCCGACGTCGGCAGCAGGCTCCGAGTCGGGTCGATCGCCACCTCCGATCTCCTCGAGGAGCGCCGAATCCGGGGCGAGATCGCGCAGCCGCTCGACGAGGAGGTCGTAGAGCGTGTCTGGGATCTCGGGCTCCGCCTGCATCCAGTAGAGCTGGTTGTGCCGACGAATCTCGGCCTCGAGGCGAGCCGGGTCCATGTCGAGGATGTCGCGGGCGTTCATGGGGGCGTCTCCATGACGCGCCACGTCATGCCAGGGTACGCGGTCGCGCGCAAGGTCGGTCTGTGCTTGCATCGTGGCGCGAAGCCGGTAGTTTGCGCCGGCCATGAGCGAAGACTCCCCCAAGCGCAAACCGCCCGAGGCGCTGAAGCACCGCACCCGCGGCAGCCGGCGTCCACACGGACCATCGAAGGCCCCACGCCTGGTGCACGGAACCCGGGTCGCGTTCCGGGTGACGTGCGAGCGCTGCGGTGCCGAAGACACGCTTCCCTTCGTACCAAAGACCGAGGGTGCGATGCTCTGCTCGGAGTGCGCGAGGGAGGAGTTCGGCCCCGACTGGCACCGGGGCCGCGAAGAGGAGTCGACGGAGTTCGTCTTCGCGTGCGCCCGTTGTGGTGCCGAGGAACGCCTCCCCAGGCCGCCGACCGACACGTCGTACCTGCTCTGCCGGCGCTGCTATCGCGGCGAGGAGATCCCGGACCCCGATCGCATCGGCGGTGCCGTGATCGACCGTAAGGGCGGCGTCCGCAAGAAGAAGCGGCAGAACTGATCACCGCCAGGCGCTCGTGGTCACGGAGCGGTCCGGCCCGCGGACCGCACCTGGTCAGGAGTCCCGCGCCCGCCGGGCGGTGGCGACCAGGACATTGTCGCCGAAGATCGAGCCGAGCCGCCCGAGGGGCGTCCGCGTCCACAGATCGACCATCCAGCCTGGCTCGAACGGCGGGAACCCGACGACACCATCGACCGAGACGTCTTCTGCGCGCGGATCGTGGTGGAGCAGGGCGGTCAGCTCGTCGCGCGTGAAGAAGCGGCCCTGGTAGTAGGCCGAGTCGGGCGGTGCGAAAGGACGGCGTACCCGCTGCGCGAGCCCCCAGGACCCGCTCCGGTTCAGCACGGCGAGCGCGAGTCGTCCGCCCGGCGCAGACACTCGCAGCATCTCGGAGACGACAGCGGATGGGTCGTCGACGAACTCGAGCGCGTTGACCGAGTAGACGACATCGAAAGACCCGTCGGGGAAGGGGAGCTGCTCGGCGAAGGCGTGTTCGAGGCGGACATCGACCCCGGCGTCTCGCGCCTTCGCGTGGGCCACTCGCAACATACCGTCCGACGCGTCGACCCCGACCGCCGCGGCGGCCTGCTCGGCGAGCGGCACGAGGTAGTGTCCGGTGCCGCAACCCACCTCCAGAATCCGTGCCCCGGCTGCAGCGGCGAATTCGCGCGAGAGGCCGTCGCCGAGTGCTTTGCGGTAGGCGTGGCCGAGCGGGGTACGCGCCCACTCGTCGTACTCGGGGGCCAGCTCGGAGAAGCAGGCTCGCGTCGACGGCGTCGCATTGCCCAACTCGTCGGTCTCCGCGGCCAGGTAGCAGCCGCAGCGGTATGTCGCGACGGGTGCCGCGTCGAAGTCGACGGTGCGCGTTTGAGGTTCGCAATGGCCGAGCGCGGGGCTCATCGCGGCGAGCACCGACGGCGGATCGTCTGGATCTCCGCCGGCGGGCGCCAAGCTCCAGATCCGGTCGAGAACCAGCTCCCGATAGGCCCCACACAACGCGTCGTCGGGCCCTGCGTCGTCGGGCCCTCCGTCGTCGCTGGGACGGGCGGCGAGATGGGCGCGATAGAGGCAGCCGCCGCCGCAGAGAAAGCGCAGGTCACAGGTCGCGCACAGCGAGGACCGCGCGAGCGTCTCACCGCGGATCCGCCGCGCGGCCGGCGAGCTCCGCCAAATCACCTCCAGCGAGTCGTCGACCACCGAACCGAGGCGGAACGCCCCGACACCGGTCGCTGGCGCGCATGCGTAGACCTGGCCGTCCGCGTCGACGCTGAGCACCTCCAACGCCGCGTGACAAAGATCCGTCCGGCACCCCCGCGGCCCGCTCACCCGTTCGCGGAACGACGCGAGGTTGTCGACCACGACCCCGTGCTCACCGGCCCGCTCCTCGAGGCGCCGCATGGCGGCGGTGACGGTGTCCGCGTCGAGCTCGCCGACACGATCGTCGTCGGCCGCGCGGCCGTCCGGGTAGACCCAGTGCACGTGCATGACGGGCACGCCCCAATCGGCCAGGCGTGCCGGCAGCTCGTGGACCGTGTCGGCGTTCGCGGTGGTCAACGTGGTCGCGACGACGGTCCGGAGCCCCATCGCGACGGCTGCCCGGATCCCTTCGACGGCGCCCGCGAAACTGCCGGGCCCCCGGACGGCCTCGTGTCCGTCCGCCGTCGATGCTTCGATGCTGATCTGGAGCGTGAGCCGCGGTGAGGCGACGGCCTCGATGGCGTCGCGGACATCACCTCGGAGCGTCGTTCCGTTGGTCAGGATCACGAGTTCGCACGCCAGTGTCTCGGTGACATGTTCGACGAGCTCGGTGAGATCGGCGCGCAGCAGCGGCTCGCCCCCGGTGAAGTAGACCCGCTGGACGCCGAGGGCCCGCGCCTGCGTGAGCACGTCGCGGACCGCGTCGGTCGACAGGGGGGTCTCGCCGCGTTCCCAATCCCCGAGAAAGCAGTGGGAACACGATAGATTGCAGCGCCGATTCGTGTAGAGCCAGACCTCCGCCAGGCGTCCCGGTTCGACGACGGCATCGCGGCCTGCGTATTTCCCGGTCTCCAAGCGTGGGTCGACGAACCCTGCATCGCGGAGGGCATCGAGCGTGCGCTGGATCGCACGACGCGTTCCGCGCCGCCCGTCGCCCCATCGCTCGGTCGCGACGTCGACGACTTCACGCGACGTGCGGCCGGAACACAGCCCGAGGATCTCTTCGGCGCGCGGGTTCAACACGACCCAACTCGGCGGGTCGGGAGTCACGCAGAGGACCCGGCCGTCGCCGGGCCAGCGCGCGTACTGAGCGCCCCGCATGAGCCGCCTGCCGTCGGCGGCGCCGATCGCACGGTCGATCGCTACCAAGGCTGCAAGCCGCCGCCAGCCACGTCGCCCCGCCCGGAGATGACGCCTCGACCGGCTCTGGACGACAGGAGATTGCCGCCGCCGACCAGGTAGTTTCCGGCTCCGTCTCCCCACGCAGCGTGCAGATCCTCTTGCGTCCCGGGGTCCTGCTCCAACCACCCGCCGTCCTCTTCGAGGAGCACGACGCCGCGGAACCCGGTGATCAGCAACGGGCCCGCGGGGTCGGCCCAGACGCCCATCAGCCCGTTGGTCGGCTCAGCCTCAAGGGGCGTCCATTCCGTGCCGTCGAAATGGACCAACAGACTGCGCCCGAGACCGCCGACCGCGTAGATGTCGTTGGCGCTGCGCCCGTGGACCGTCACCAATCGCCAATCGGCCGGCACGTCGGTTCTGTTCCAGGTCATGCCGTCCCAGCGCAGGAGCGCGCCCGCCGACCCGACGGCGAACGCGTGGTCCGCGGCGGAACCCCAGACCTTGAACAGGAGCTCGTCGGGGCGTCCCACGTCGGCGACGGGTTCCCAGGTCGAGCCGTCGTAGTGGAGGATCACGCTCGTGGCGCCCCGCTCGATCGAGCCGCCGACCGCCCACATCTCCGCGTTGGACGCGCCCCACACGCCCCAAAGCGTGTACGGCTCGTCGCCGCCCCGCACCCGGGTCCACTCTGTCCCGTCGAAATGCAGGATGACGCCTCGGTCGCCCACCGCCCAGACATCGTCGCGACCGAACCCGTGCACCCACCAGAGAGCGGGTGCATCGACCTCCATCTCGAACCACTGCTCACCGTCGTGGTGCAGGATGATCGCCTCGCCGCCATCGCGCGCGAGTCTGCCACCGACGGCGAAGAGGCTGTCGAGCGAGGGGCCCCAGAAGCCGAGGATCGCACCGTCCAGGTCTTCGATGACGACGTTCCAGCTCGGCTGTGCGTCCTCACTGGGCGGGTCGTCGAGGTTCCCGGCATCCTGCTCGCCGTCAGCGGATGGTTCGTTCCCGCACGCGGTGGCGAGCAGGAAGGCGATCGCGAGGCTGGAGACGGTGATGCGTGTCATGGCGGACTCGAGTGGTCGAAGGGGAGCCGTAGGGCAGCGCTTGGTGTTGCGTCCGTCGGACGGATCTGGTTCGGTGAGCGCGAGGCGTTAGCCGTTCGGTACGCTGCGCGTTCGCGCGATCCCGAGCTCACGTGAGGCCCACGATCATGAGGAAGGTAGCATGTCTGCTCGGCGGGCTCCTGCTCGCGTCGCTCTGCGCCTCGGGTTGCGTGCACCTGTCGTCGTGGGAGCGCGGGGAGCTCGCCCGTATGGAGGCGCAGGCCGAGAAGCGTGCGGCGGTGCTCGGGTACGATACGCATCTGTGGATGGTCCGCGAGGGAGCGCTTGGAGGTCTGGGACAGGCGGGCGGGAGCTGCGGCTGCAACTGAGCGCGCGCCGCGCTGACGATCTGCCGCCACGCGCTCACTGCCGCACTTCGATTCCCACGTGGGTGACGAACGCCCGCACCCAACCGAGCGGCGTGAATGCCGGCTCCCCGGTGAGCCCGTGGTCGGGTTGCATGAAGTCGTCGAACCGCCATCCGATGACGTCGACTCCCATGCTCACGTCGAGCGAGACACCGTCCGGGCGCTCCCGGGCCGTCCACACGCCCCAGGCGCCGCCGAGCGCGGAGAGATGTTCGCTGAGACGTCGATCGCGCGTACGGTACTGCGTCAATGTCTCGTAGTGGCTCTGGTAGAAGTCCGCGGAGCCTTGCACGGTCAACCGTTCGCGGAGCCCGATCGTGAGCGCCGGGGTCACGTCCAGAGACACCGTCGCCGCCTCGGTGTGGCTGAGCAGCCCCCAGTCGTCGACGTAGAGGCGGTAGGCCAACGAGGTGAGCCACCGGCCGCCGAAGCCCGCTTGCACCCGGGTCATCCAGGCGTTGCGCCAGCGCAGTGACGGGACCTGCTCTTCGGCAGAGTCCAACGCGATCAGCTCCGGGCTTCCGACGGGGACGCGCCGATAGGGGCTCGCCTGGTAGCCGTCGACCACGAAGGTCGAGTAGACGAGCTCCAGCACGGTGGCTCTGCCGAGCACGATGTCGACGCCGATCTCCGGGTTGTGGATCCAGGCAGGGCGCCACCGGTCCCGAGGTTCCTCGCCGGTTCCGAGGCGGCTGTGTGCGAGCGCGTAGCGTAGACTGAGGTCCAGGGACTCGTCGAAGAGGCTGCTGCCGAGAGACAGCTCGCCGACGTGCCCGTCGGCATCCTTCTCGAACGAGTAGCTGTAGCTGGCCCCGAGCTCGACGGCATCGGAGACGTCGGCGCTGGTTGTTCCCAGCCGCACCTCGTGGCGCGTCTCGTCGATTGAGATGCTCGCGGCGCTCACGACATCGACCGAGGCGGACGAAATCACGTCGGCGGCCCAGCCGGCCTCGACCTCGGTCTCGTCGGCCACGAAGACGGAGACGGTCGCCGAAGGAGTCCAGATCTGAGTGTTCTGGTTGTCGGTGAACGACATGAACCGCCCCGCCGCGCTCGGGCGCTGCACGGCGTGGCAGCTACCCAGACAGACGACGAGGGCGATGCCGGCAACCCGGAGGGACCACCGCGGTGGTATGAGGCGGGGTCCCGAGTCGGGATCAATCACCGCAGACTCCAGCAAGGAATCGCCGGAACGCGTCGAGGTCGGGGTCGGTCGACGTCTCGAATACGACGGTTTCGCCGTGGGGGATCCCGCCGTCTGCGGGGTCGACGAGCCGATCGATGAACCGCCGGCCGTCCGGGTCCGTCGGGGTCGCGCGAGCCGCGATCGCCTCCCGGTTGTGCGCGATCTCGGCCGGGCTGAGGGTGCGTTCGTCCAGGGCAGGGGTCGATGGGTCGACCAGCCCGTCCGGGTCGCGCATCCGAAGGTAGTCGACCGAGTAGAGCGTCAGGGAGACGCCTTCGCGCCCGTGGCACCCCACGAAACCGCAATGCGCCGCGATCGCCGGCTGTACCTCTTCGACGAAGAGATCTTCGTCCCCGTCGGGCCATGACTCGCTGGGATTGTCGACCTTGCACGAGACGAAGAACAAGGCGACGCCGAGGATGACCGCGCGGCCCGCACAGTGCCGAGGTCGCCTTGACCCCTGGGTTCGGGCGGCGCTAGATGAGACGGTGAGTTGGGTCAGCGACCAGAGCGTTCGCACGTCAGTTCGGCGCAGCGGAGCCGGAGGTGTCCTCGGGCCAACGCATCAAAGCAGATCGCCGCTGAGGTGGGAAGCGGACTGGGGGTCGCGCGCTCCGAGCGTAGGTTTCGGGTTGCGGCCTGGCTCGCGTCTCCGTGCGAATACGGCGTTTCCGCAGTCGCGTGATGTCTGACCGGAGTCGCCGCTGGCTCGGCGCAGCGCTGCTCGTCGGGCTCGGCGCCGCGCAGATCACCATCTGGTTCGCCACCGTCCCCGCGGACGGAGGCACCACGGCCTACGCCACACGAGCGATGTGGCTCTTCGGCGCTCAACTCGCCGGTGTCATCGTCGCCTGGCGACGCGACGATCGGGTGACACTCGCGATCATCATCATCGTCGGGCTCGGGCTCCGGGCCGCGGCCCTCACCTGGTCACCCGACCTCTCCACGGACCTGTACCGATACCTCTGGGACGGCCAGGTCCAGGACTCCGGTCGCAGCCCGTATGCGGCCCCACCATCGGACCCCGCGCTCGTCGACTTGCGTGACGACGAGATCTGGCCTGCGATCAACCGCCCGGATGCGATCACGGTGTACCCACCGGGGAGCCAGCTCGCGTTCCTGGCGCTGGTCCGGGCGGGCGGCACTCACACAGGACACATCCGGTTGGCCGCCGGTGCCGCGGAGCTCGCTGCGTTGCTCCTTCTGACCCTGGCGCTTCGCCGACGCGGCCTGCCGATCGGCCGGCTCGCAATCTACGCGTGGTCGCCGCTCATCGTGGCGGAGATGTGGGTTTCCGGGCATGTCGATGCGTTGGTCCTCGCCCTCGTCGTGGGGGCGGTGGGCACCGCGGAGCGCGAGCGTTGGGGGTGGACGGGGGTCCTGATCGGGGCGGCGGCGACCCTGAAACTCTACCCCATGCTGCTCCTGGCCGCCGTGCCACGTGAACGGTGGCGGGTCTCAGGCGGAGCGGCCGTCGCCGTGGTGGCGGCCGGCTACCTTCCCCACGTCGTGGCGTCGGGAGTGGGGGTGGCGGGGTTCCTTCCGGATTACGTGGGCGTGGCCGAAGACTTCAACCTCGGGACGCGCGGGTTCGTGCAGGGCGGATTGGAGTTGATGGGCGTACCCTTCGCACGACACGCGTCGATGGTGCTCTGCGCCGTAGTGTTCGTGGCTGTCGCGCTGCGCATCGCGCGGTGGGGCGAGGCCGACTTCGTCCGGCGTGCCGGGGCGGTTGCGTTGGCGTTCGTCTTGCTCCTGCCGACCGCCGTGCACCCGTGGTACGCCGCGTGGCTCGTGCCCTTCCTCGTGATCGTGCCGAGCGCGGCCGGCGTCTGGATCGTCGGTCTGTTGCCGCTGTCCTATCTCAAGTACGGCACGCCGGGAGATGTGATGCCGGCCTGGGTCCCGATGGTCGAGTGGCTGCCCGCCTACCTCCTGTTGGCCTTGGCCTGGCGTCGTCGGGCGCGCGCCGCCGCAGACCGTTGAGGCTCGGTGACCTCCCGGCGTCCGGGCGGCACCGTTGGCGCGCATGAGGCCGGTTACTGCTGCCTTCCGATCCGGGAATGTGCGAGAAGGAAGAGGGAATCAGCGGTTTCTCAACCTCCTCTGGAGTCGGATGTGCGCAGTGCATCCCTCATGCTCGCGTTGATGCTGTCGGCCGGGTGCATCGCACCGTCGCCTTCCGACTCCGGCCGCGATGCGGACGCTTCGCACCCCGGCCCAGGCGATGTCCGGCCGCTTACGGACGCCGGCGACGACGCCATCGAGGCTTGTGACGACAGCGACTCCGACGGGGTGTGTGACGCTGACGACGTGTGCGAAGGGCACGATGATGCGATCGACTCCGATGGCGATGGCGTGGCAGATGGATGCGATCCGTGCCCCCTCGACGCCTCGGACGACTCGGACGGCGACGGGGTGTGCGACTCCGACGATGCGTGCCCCGGCTCTGACGACGGCGCAGACGAAGACGGCGACGGCGTGGCGGACGGGTGTGACCCGTGCCCCCTCGACGCCTTGGACGACTCGGACGGCGACGGTCTCTGCAACTCGGATGACGTTTGTCCCGGCTCCGACGATGACGCCGACCAGGATGGTGACGGCGTGGCAGACGGGTGTGACCCGTGCCCCCTCGACGCCTCGGACGACTCGGACGGCGACGGTCTCTGCGACTCGGACGACGCGTGCCCCGGGTCCGACGACGGCGCCGACGAAGACGGCGACGGTGTGGCGGACGGGTGCGACCCGTGCCCCCTCGACGCGCTGGACGACTCGGACGGCGACGGTTTCTGTAACGCGGACGACGCGTGCCCCGGCCACGACGACGGCGCGGACGGCGATGGCGACGGGGTGGCCGATGGGTGCGACCCCTGTCCCGTCGACGCCCTGAACGACTCGGATGGCGACGGTTTCTGCAACTCGGTCGACGCGTGTCCCGGCTTCGACGACGGTGCGGACGAAGATGGTGACGGCGTCGCCGACGGGTGTGACCCCTGTCCCGCCGACGCCCTGAACGACTCGGACGGCGACGGGGTGTGCGACTCGGACGACGTGTGCCCCGGTCACGACGACGCCGTGGATGGAGACGGTGACGGGGTCGCGGATGGCTGCGACCCGTGTCCGCTCGACCTGAACGACGACTCTGACGGAGACGGGGTGTGCGACTCGGATGATGTGTGCCCCGGTCACGACGATGGGGTCGACGGAGACGGCGACGGTGTTGCGGACGGTTGCGACGCGTGCCCGCTCGACCTGAACGACGACTCGGACGGCGACGGGGTGTGCGACTCGGACGACGTGTGCCCCGGGTATGACGACAGCGTCGACGGGGACGGCGACGGGGTCGCGGATGGCTGCGACCCGTGTCCGGTGGACAACCCTGACGACGCGAACGACGATGGCATCTGCGATTCCGATCCCGTTCCCGTGTCCGGCGGCCTGATCATCGCCTTCACCGGCGCATCGATTCCCGACGGCTGGTTGGTCTGTAACGGCGACGCGGGCACGCCGGATCTCCGCGGCCGCTTCGTGCTGGGAGCCACTGGCGGAGTGCCCGGTGCCGACGGTGGAACCTCGTCGCACGATCACGACGGGTCCACCGACCTGACGACGATGAGCACCGGATCGACCTCGCCCTCGAACAGGAGCTGCGCCGGTCCCGGCATCTGGTGCACGCAGAAGGCCGCCAGCGAGAGCCACTCTCACGATATGAGCCACGACCACACCGTGCCCGGCGGAGAGTCGCTCCCCCCGCACGCCGATGTCGTGTACTTGATGAGCGATACGGCGAGCGGCCTGCCGGACGGTGCCGTGCTCGCGCTGGTCGAAGACACGCCGCTTCCCCCGCTCTGGACGACTCGCGGCGACCTCGACGAGCAGTTCCTGCGGGGATCGCCGTTGGACGAGTTCGGGGACGCCGGTGGCGCACTCTCCCACGACCATGGGGGGCTCGCGGGTGAAGAGACGTCCACGGGGTCGTACACCGCCGGCAGCTACATGACCGTGACCTGCTACGGTGGATCGACGACGGACCGCACCCACTCGCACCGATATGCGCATGACCACGTCCTCACCGACGAGATCCACGCACCGCCGTTCGTGCGGGCGATGTGGATTTCACCGGACGGGGACGCTCCCGCTCCCCTGACCCGAGGAATCGCCCTGTGGTCCGGTGCGGCGGAGGATATCCCGCAAGGCTGGGCACTGGCCGATGGGACCGGCGGGGTGCCCGACCTCTCCGACCTCTACCTCTTCGGGACCGCCGATCCTGCGGAGATCGGTGGAACGGGAGGGACCGCCACTCATGTCCACTGGACCGACACCGATGCGGGGGGGACGACGACATTGAGCGGCGGCGGCAACGGCCAGTGTTCTGACGGCGGCTGGTTGATGGCCTTCCACACCCACAGCGTCTCGTCGCACGACCACGGGATGGAGACGGCGGCGAACGACCCGCCCCACCTGACCCTGAGCTACATCATGTACGTGGGGACGCCGGAGTAGGGCACTGACTCCAGAGCTGCGCCCCCGAGGTCACGGCCGAAGACGCGCGGTCATTCGCACGACGGCACGTCGCTGCCGATGACGTCGATCGGAGAGATCGACATCGACGGCCACGCGATCGAGACGACCTCCCACCACGCGTCGGGGTAGGGCAGTTCCGTGTCTCGCGCCTCGAACATCATCTCACCGAAGACGTACACGCGCACGGTGGCGACGCTCGGTCCGTACCCGTGGTCGTTGTAGTAGTGAACGCCGACGCGGTAGGTGACTCCGTTCTCCGGGTTGTCCAGGTTGATCATCTCGGGCCCGGCGCCATCGGTGTCGTCGATGTCCAACGACGGGTCGTCGTCACTCGCTCCCGGATCTCCCCAATTCGGTTCGCGCTGTCGGAAGTGGCAATCCCAGACCGAGTCTTCCCAACACCCGTTCGGGTGCAGGAGGTGGAGGTCGAGGTCCGCGCCGGCGCCGAACCCGACGTCGGTCGGGTCCGTGTCTCCGGGCGTCGTCCAGACCAGGTGCACGTGAAGGTCCTCGTCCGGCCGCGCGATGACGCGGACCTGCGCGGGCTCAGGCGAGGTGCAGCCCGAGTCGTCGGTGATGGACAGGGAGATCGTGTACCGTCCGGGCAGATCGACGAAGAAGTTCGTCGTAGGGACGTCCGAGTCGAGCTGCGAGGTCGAACCGGCTGGACGTTCGGTGACCGCCCAGTCGTACGCCACCACTTCGCCGTCGTCTTCTGGCGCTCCGGCGCCGGTACATGTGATCGTGTCCAATGGAACGACGTAGAGTTCGCTCGCTGGCGGCGCCCCGCTCCCGGCGACACTGCACTGCGCGACGGGGGTGGGACAGCTGGTCGGCGCCCCGCGCCCGGCGACCGGAATCTCGACGACCGAACTGTCGGCTCCGCCGACCGTCACCTCGACGATGCCGGATTCGTCGCTCCCGCTGACCGTCGGCGTGAAGACGACGAGGAAGTTCTGCTCCTGCAACGGCTCCAACACCAGAGGGAACGCGGGCAGCCGGTCGAGCGTGAATGCGTCGCTGGAACGGAACCCAGCGTCGTCGCGAAGGCCGATGGCCTCGACGACCAGCACATCCCCCCACCCCGGATCGGCGCAGTTGCGTAGCGTAAACATCTCGCCGTGCGCGTCTCCGACGAGTCGGGGGCCGAAGTCGAAGCCCGCGCTTTCGTGGCTGACCTCCATGCAACGGTCGGTTTCGGCCGCGAACAGGTCGACAGTGAACTCGGGGTTCGCCGCGTCGTCCGAGCGAACGACCAGCGCAGCCCGGTCGGCCCGACCGTCGCGCGGTGCGAAGACGACGTCGAACGGGAACCGTTCGTCTGGGCTGAGCGTGATGGGCTCATCGAGGCGTTGGTCCCCTGGGATGGTGAACGCCCCCGAGGCGCTGTCCAGCGTGATCTCGCTGACGCCGAGCGGGCCGCTGCCGATGTTCGTGACCGCTACGAGCACGGTCGCCATGTCGCCCGCGGGCACACGCCCGAAGGAGATGGGATCCGGGTTGACGAACACGCGGCCGCCTCTCCCCCGGACGAGCAGCTCGACGACGATGTCGCCGCGGTCGGTGACGAGTCGAATCGAGCCCGCGGGCGCGCTCGCCGTCCGTGGTGAGTACGTGACGAAGAACTCGGCCGTGTCCCCGACGTCGAGTGTCATTCCCGGCGAGTAGCCGTCTGCGATCGCGAAGACCCCGTCGGGCCCCTCGACCACGGCGTCGAGAATCACCAGTTCGGCGTCCCCCGCGTTGCGCGCCGTGAAGGATTGCAGATCGGTGTCGCCGACCGCGACGGCTTCGAAGAGAAGCGTTTCGGGCGAGATGACGAGTTCCAGCCCCTCGGTCGGCGCGGGACCGGTGTCTCCGCTTCCTGGTGTGTCCGATCCATCCGCTCCCGAAGCGTCACCCGCCCCGGTGTCCGCCAACGGGATTGGAATGAACTCCTCGGTGCTACCGCACGCGAGTGCGACCGCTGCACAGCAGACAGCAGACAGCAGCCTGCGCTACACGAATGTCCAGGCGCGACTTCCTCATCGTTGCTACCCCCGGTCGAGCGAGAGAACGGCCGAACTCGACGGGATGGTACACCGGGAGTCGGGGCGAGCCAACGCTGGTCCGTTGAACGGCCTGCCGTAGGCGGGATGTCGGCACCTCGGGCTGCTCGAGCGAGGCTGTCACTCCGCCGGCACGGCTCCGAGCCCATCGAACGCCCCCGGGACCGGCAGCTCGTCTGTGGCGAGGTCGCGGAGATTGTCCACCAAGCGCACGTCGTCGAACGCCGCGTCGATTTCGAAACCGGGCACCTGCACGTTGATCCCGATGGCATTGCGGGTGACGATCCCGGTGTCGCCATAGACCTCGGCGCCGCGGACCATCTGAATGCCGGCGAACGCGTTGTCGGCAACCACGAAGCGCGTCAGGCTCACGCGGGCTCCGCCCCCCGCCGAGACCGCATGGCCGGCTGGGGGGCAGGGACCGGGCACCCGGTCGACACAGTCGCGCTCCTGGGTGCCCCGGATGACCGCATCCCGCAATACGATCCCGGTCCCCGCTCCCAACCCGAGGACTCCGACCTCACGGTTCCCGGACACGAGCACGCCGGTCGCGTCGAGGACGGCGCCATTGGCCACGCTCAGTCCCCCGCCGAACTCCCCGTTGGCAGTCGCGTCGGTGTCCTGGACCGTCGTGTCCCGCAACGTGACCGTGGTCCCCGCTCCGGCCGCGACGAGTCCGATCGATCTGTTGTCCGCGACGACGAGCGAGTCGACTTCCAGTGACAGCCCTCCCGTGAGCTGCAGCCCGACGCCACCCTGGCCGTCTGTCTCCCGCAGCAGGGTGTCGCGGACCACCACGTCGCTGAGCCGCACCACCGTCCCGGCTCCGTCCGCTGTGATCCCGCCTTCACGGTTGTGCTCCAGGAGGAGCGTCTCGGCGACGACCGACGCCCCGTCGTGCGCGAGCATCCCTCGGCCGAAGTCGCCGCTGCTCGCCTCCTCCAACGTCTCCCGGACGACGACGTCGCGGATGACCAGCGTCGTGTCTTCGTCGTCGGCGATCAGGCCGGCCGCACGATTGCCGGACACGAGCGTCGCGGACAACTCCAGGGAGGATCCGCGCTCGGCCCGGATCCCCGTTCCGCCCCCTCCGCCGTTTGCGTTGGCGCGCGTGTCCCGGATCACGCTGTCGCGGACCACAGCCGAGCTCCCCTGGTCTTGGAGCCGGGCTCCCATGACGCGATTGCTGGACACGATCAGGGAGCGCGCGTCGAGCACGGCACCGTCCACGATCTCCAGTCCATGCCCCAATCCGGCCTCGGATCCCGGTCGGTCTTCAGTGGCGCGAATGATCACCCGATCGAGATCCAACCGCGTGTCCGGGCCGCCGGCAGCGACCCCCGCATACACGTTGTCGGCGACGACCAGCTCTTCGGCTCACAGGAGCGCGCCGCCGGTCGCCTGGATCCCCCTGTCGGGGTTGTCGCTCACGAACCCGCCGCGAATGGTCACCAACGTACCGCTGCCGTCGATCTGCGCTCCCAGGAGAGGATTGCCCGAGAGGATCAGGCCTTCGGCGTCGATCGTCGCGCCGCTGCCCACCAACAACCCGACAGTCCCGCTGTCGAGGACGACGGCGTCGCGCAGGGTCAACGACGTCTGCGCCCCGTCGGCCGCGATCCCGAAGTCCCCGGAACCGAAGACGCGCAGCGTTCTCGCCGTCGCCGACGCACCGTGGGAGACCTGCAGGCCGTGACCGAATTCGCCTCCGCGCCGGCGGATGTCCCGGATCAGCACACCGGTGAGTTCGACCTCCGCCGAGGAGTCCAACGCCCACACGCCAACGACCCAGGCCGACACCACGGTGACGTCGGCCAGGACGTTCGGCGACACGGTGCCCTGGAACTGCACGCCCGGTCGGTCACCGGTCACCGACACCGCCGTGAGCCGCGCGTTGGCCGCTGTCCCGTTGAACAGCACCGTCGCGTCGCGGTCATGGGGATCCGGCGCCTCGATCGTCGTCTGCTCGACGCAGCTGCCCACCACGGCGACGCGACTCGGCAGCAGCACGCGTTGGGCGTACGTTCCGGTCGCTAGCGCCACGATGCCGCCGTCCCCGGCGGCGGCGACGCCTTGGCCCACGCGGTCGAAGGGCGCGTCGCGCGATCCGTCTGCATCGCCGGGCCCGTCGGGTGCGACGTAGACGATCGAGCCGTCGTACCCGATCGCCTGGTCGCGAATCGCCGCTTCGTCGTGCCAGCGCTCGCCCTCCGGTGGGCATTCGATGCCCTGGCGGACGCACCCAGCCTCGCCGAGCCGCGGCATCCAGCCGAGTGGGCAGTCGATCGGCAGGTCCGGTGGTTCGCAGGCGGTGAATGCTGCGACGCCGTCGGGCACGTTCTCACGCCCGTCGGCGTCGGTGAAACCCGGCACGACGAGCCAGCCGTCGGGGCACTCCCAGTCAGGCAGGAGGGGGAGACAGACGCCGCCGGAGTGGAAGGCGTCGACCCCAGCGAGCAGTCCGCTCGCGCAATCCTCGACCGACGTTCCGTGGGGTGGGCGCGGCGCGCAGATACCCTCGAACTCGCCGAATTCGCAGCTCGGCCCGGATCCCGATCCGTCGGCGACCGCGATGTCGCCAAGATCGGCCGCATCCGGAGATTCTCTGGCCCCGTCCCCGCACGCCGTGAGAGACAATATCCCGACCCCGACGACCAACCGTCTCACCCGTCCCATACGCAACTCCGGTTCCCAACATCCTCGACGCTCTCCGGCTCGTGGTGTCCCAGCTCATCGTTTCCGCGACAGGTCGCGATGTCGATGACTTCGTCGTTCACTTCGAGGTTGGTGAATACGAGACTCCATCCCCCACCGCGCTTCATGGCCGCGAACCGGAAGCGAGCGTTGGCGCGGTCACCGCGCACGGGCACCGACCAGGTCGCCCCGCCGAATGCGCCGTTGAGCTCGGTCGAACCGCGGGCAACGCCGGCGGCTGCACCGACGACCCGCTCACCGAAGACATCGTTGTGAGTGAGCGCCGCGCATCACCCCGCGGTCACCGACAACCCGCGTCGTCGAAGGGCACGGTCTCGTCGTAGTAGACGGGGTCGATTGCGCCGAAGTCGTCCGAACGGACACATGCGAACGTCGAGCCTCCCAGTGGCACGCGAGTTGGCGACGTGACCTCGCCGTCCATTGCTCCGAAAGCCACGTCGTCGCTGACGAACACACCCGACAACTCGAAGGTCCCGACGATGTCTCTGAACGTGACCGGGTTGGCGTCGCCGACGATCGTCTGGTCCACGTACGTCAGTTCGAAGCTGCCGTCGTCGCCATAGGGCACCACTTGCGTTGCCAGCGGCGCGCCCACCGGAGTGCGGGCGCTTGGCATCCGGCCACCGTCTGGTTCGACATCGCGGACCAGCGGTTGCGCCGAGACCTCCATGTCTCCGCTCGGCTGCAGCCGGAGGTCCATCGCGAGGTAGATCGGTGCTCCCCTGTTCAGATTGAATGACAAGGCACAGAAGTACGTCCCGGAAGGAGTCGGCGGACAGCCGACCACGCCGATTTCCGTCGCGTCTGCACCACCGCCGGCGTCGGTTTCCGTCGCGTCTGCACCACCGCCGGCGTCGGTTTCCGTCGCGTCCGCACCACCGACCACCTCCCCCTCCGTGGCGTCACTCCCCGCGGCGTCCGGTTGGTCGTGCTCGCTGGTGTCGCTCTCCGTCGCACTCGCGTCCACCGAGAACGGGACGAACACCGAGTCGTTGCACGCTCCCAGGCAGACCGTGAGGCTGAGCGCCCAAGCGAAGATTGAGAGAAGGTCCGAGCGTCCGGATGTGGGCTTCTATCGTATCCCCTGTCGGGCCTCGTCGACCTGGCATCGTTCGGCCAGCCACCAGAGCATGGGGGGCTCTCCGGGTCAAGGCGAGGAGCCGCTGGGCGCGGGGCCGGCGCCCTCCCGGACAGACGCCCGCCCCTCTGTTGCGGACGGCCGCACACACGTGGTATGCGGCGAGGCTCGCCCCGCTCCTCGCGATTGCGCCCAGCGCGGTCGGCATCTGGATCGTGGGTCCGCTACCGCCTTCCTGCCTGGAGTACGGCGCGCCCGGAGACGTGATGCCGGCTTGGGTCCCGATGTTCGAATGCCTGCTCGAAGCGGCCCTGCCGGCCGTCGTCAGCGCACGTCGAGCGACCGGGGTGTGCACACGATGACGCTCGCGCTCGCGATCTCGATCACCTACGGCCTGGTCATCGGCGCGCTCTTCGCGTTCGGGATCAACGGCTATGTGTTGCTCGCACGGCGTGGCGGGTGGCGGGCGCCGACCGAGCGCGACGATGCGCGCTGGCCCCATGTGGCGGTCCAGATCCCGGTCTACAACGAGCGCGACGTCGTCACGCGCATCCTCCGGGCGGCCGGCGCACTCGAGTATCCGGGGCGGCTCGAGATTCAGCTCCTGGACGACTCCGACGACGACACCACCGCGATCGCCGCCGGCACTATCGCGGAGCTGCGGGAGCGCGGTCTCGAGGTGAACCACGTGCGGCGCGCCGAGCGCGTCGGGTTCAAGGCCGGTGCGCTCGCCCATGCCGTCGGGCTGACGGACGCCGAGGTGTTTGCGCTCTTCGACGCCGACTTCGTGCCCCCGCCGGACTTCCTGCTCGAGTGCGTCCCGCTGCTCGCGGCGGACGACATCGCGGGGGTCCAGACGCGTTGGGGACATCTGAACCGCGACGCCGGCCCGCTCACCCGCGGACAGGCGCTGGGCATCGACCTGCACTTCGCCGTCGAGCAGCGCGCCCGGAGCGCGGCGGAGTGGGTCGTCGTGTTCAACGGGACCGGCGGCGTGTGGAAGCGCGAGGCGATCATCGACGCCGGCGGCTGGTCCGACGACACCCTCACCGAAGACCTCGATTTGTCGTATCGCGCCTGGCTGCGGGGCTGGCGGGTCGTGTACGCCGACGCGATGGAGTGCCCGGCGGAGATTCCCGAGAGCATGCTCGCGTTCAAGGCGCAGCAACGACGATGGGCCCGC
Source organism: uncultured Myxococcales bacterium (assembly GCA_964520965.1). Taxonomy (GTDB): domain Bacteria; phylum Myxococcota_A; class Bradymonadia; order REDH01; family REDH01; genus CAZFPM01. The sequence goes on along the minus strand of CAZFPM010000068.1, from coordinate 499 downwards.
GGCTCGACATCGACCGCGCGGAAACTCCTCGGACGTGTCTGGCGCTCGAACCACAAGCTGGGCGCGAAGATCCAGGCCACGCTGCACCTGACGCACTACGGCGTGCATCCGCTGATGCTCGCCTCGGCGTTCATGGTCGTTCCGCTGGCGCTGGTGGTTCCCGGGCCCGCGCCGTGGTGGCATATCTTGCCGCCGCTGGCGATGGCGACCGGCGGTGTGATCTCGATGGCGGTGGTCGCTGGTCGGGAGCGCGGCCTCCCGTTCGGTCGCATCGCTCGCGACGTCGGGGCGATGATGGTGTTGGGCACCGGGCTCGCGATGTCCAACACGGTGGCTGTCTTCAAGGGATTGCGCTTGCGCCCGGCCGTCTTCGAACGCACTGCCAAGAGCGGCGGCCGGACCACCAGTTACCTGACCCGCGCCGACGGGTTCGCGTTCGTCGAGCTTGCCGGCGCACTGGTGTGCGCGGTGACCGCCGCCTGGCTCCTGACACGTGGCA
>CAZFPM010000067.1:0-24166 GCA_964520965.1 uncultured Myxococcales bacterium | reverse complement strand
TACCCCGATTTCGCGTTCAGCTACTTCCAGGGGGGTTACGAGGCGACCATGTCGATGTGGGGTCCCACCCTCGGCGACTACCTCGTCGAGCGGGGACTCGAGGTCTATGGGTCGATGCTCGACCCGGACCGCCCCGTCGCCTTCGACGAGCCGCTCCCCTCCGAGTATGCCGATCGCGACGAGGAGCCCTTTCCGACCGACATCACCCCGGAGGACGAGATCGGCCGAATCGTCGAAGATGTCCCCGCCGAGATCCGCCGCTTCGACGTCGTCGAGTTCGCCTGGGTCGGCGGCGACCCCGCGGCCGAGGCGCCCCAGACTCCGGTCGTCACCCTCGAGCGCGAGGTCGATGGGGCCTTCGAACCCGTCGTGCTCCCGAGTTACCGCGAATACACGAACCTGGAGCTGCTCTTCATCACGCGCCTTCGGCAGCCGGAGACCCATTGGGAGTGGGTCGTCCGTTGGGAGGAGACCAAGGCCTTCCCCGCCGGGCGCTACCGGTTCCGCGTCGACGGCCACTACTTCGCGACGGAGGGGGACGACGGTCGACGGCCGTACCAGGTGCTGAGTCGTGAGTTCGACCTGGTGCCGACCGATGCCGTTCTGATCGAGGTCGGCACCGACGCTGGCGCGATCGTCGGCACCCTCGGCTACCCGCCCGAAGAGCGCGCACGTTTCGGCGGACCGGGCACGGATCCGGGACTCGTGACCGGCACCTACCGCCTGCGTCACCCGATGGTCCCCACCGGCGTCGCGTCTCCCCTCGAGGTCGGCGAGGATGCCGACATCACGGGCGACGGCGTGACGGTCACCATCTCCGACGGCGGTGACGAAGTCGCTGTATTCACAGGCGACGATGTCGACGTCACGACCACCCCCGAGGCCATCTCCGGACATGCCGACGTCCCGGTGACGAGATATTCGATCGACTTCGGCGAGTTGAGTGGTACCTTCTCGGTCGGGGTTACCGTGGAGGACCTCCACGGAAACACGGGTTCCAGCCTGACCGACCTGACGCTGCCGTGACACCGACTGCCAGCGGACCGTTCGAATGGACGCGTCCGCGGGCCGTCGCCGCCAGCTTCGCGATCCTACTGATGCTGTGGATGCCCCTCGCGGCATCCGGACAGGGCGATGACCCGGCCGAGGCCGGCGAGGCCGAAGCCGCGGAGGGCTGGCAGAGTGACAGCGAGCAGGCCGATAGCCAAGGGCCGAGCGACGGGAACGGCCAAGAGCCGAGCGACGGGAGCGGCGAAGCGGCTTCGGACGCCGCCCTCGGCGCCGAGGGCCTGAGCCCGGAGGTGCCGGCGATCGATCCTGCCGTCATCGCCGCGGTCCATTCCACCGCAACCGAATCGGTCGGCGGCGCCGCGGGACACGCGTCTCTGGCCGCCGCAACGACCATCGCGGTGACCTTCGGCTCCGCCGATATCGGCTCCGCCGTCGCCCTCGCACTCGGAGCGTCGCTCGAGAACGCCGCGGCCGGCGCCACCGACACCGTGACCCGAACCGCCACCGTCGTCGCCGTTCTCTCCGGCCTCGATGGCGACCCGGAGGCCTACATCGGCACGTTCATGCCCCATGGACTCTCCGAGCGAGATTACGTCGACGCGCAGATCCCCCGGATTCAGCACGCGATGCTCCACTGCTACACGACCGAGCTCGTCTGGGAGTCGGGGCTGTCCGGACTGATGATGGTCCGGGTCTACCTCTCGGCCAACGGTGAGGTCCGCCAGGCCCAGGTCGTCCAGAACCGGACCGGCAGCGACGCTCTCGGCGATTGCCTCAGTGACGGGCTCGCCGGCCTGCAGCTCGATCCCGTGGGTCGGTCGAACGTGTCGATCTCCTTCCCGGTCACGTTCCGCGTTCGGGACTGACCGCTCGCCAGATGCGCGCGCTCAGGGCGAGAACGACCGCGGCCCAGACTCGCGGCCCGCCTCGTCGATCGCCCGAATCTGGACGGTTGCCGGGGGGTCACCCGCGAGGCAGAGCCCGGTCTCGACACGGAACGAGCCGCCCGGTCGCGGAATGATCTCGAATGCGAATGGGTCCGGACCGAACTCCTCGGCCTGTATCGAGAACCCGGTGATCGCCTCGCTGGACGCGCCGACCATCGTCCTGAGCAGACCGTTGGGGAACTCGTCACCGCAGATCTCGTCGCCCGGGAGGAATCGCCCATCGACGATCGACGTCAACACCGGAGCGGAGCCCGTCGCCGTGCGGCAGGTGCCCCGCATCGGTCCACCGGAAGACCGGCAGACCAACCCCTCGATGCACGTCGTCGTGAAGGCGTCGACCGCGGGCACGCACGGCTCGGTCGATCCAGGCGTCGCGATCGCGATCGATGCCGTCCGAACTGTGGACTCCCGGCCGCCGAACGTGACGACGCGCCCGTCGTAACGGTCGATTCCGGCCCCATCCACTCCCGAAATCAGGGCGATCGCTTCGTAGGTGTCATCGGGCGCGTAGCGCGCGCCGAGGTCCGCGATGCTCACGTCGAAGTCCTCCGCGATCGTGGTGGTTCCGTCGAGGATGTCCGAGCGAATGAACTCCAGGTTGTGGGCTGGCGCCAAACCCGACATGCGGAGCACGTGAAGATCCTCATCGCGCGCCGGCGTGACCGTGAACGCCGTCAACGTCGCCGCATCGCGCACCGGAACCGCGAGGTTGACCGGGTTCGAGACGTTTCCACGGCTGTCGAATACCCGGAAGCGGAAGTTCACGTCTTCGGCGTACGCATCTAGACAGACGCTGTGGCTGAGGGTGAAGCGTCCGCTCGCCGTCGGCGTGACCGTGAAGAGCCGCGACATCGTATCCACGCCCATGATCTGGACGTCGTAACGCGAGATCGGGGCCGACGAAGTCCCGGTCATCCGCCATGTGTACCCGTGGGGCTCCTCGGCATCGCACGCCTCGTCCGTGAGGTTGGGTGCCAGCACGACCGCCGGTGACGGGCCCGTGAATGGGTTCGCCGGGAAGGGATCGAGGATCGGAGCGGTCGGCGAGTCGTCGACGCACGCGCACCTATTCATCGCAGACCTCGGTCGGTCCGCAGGCCACGTCGTCGCTGCCGTCGCACTCCTCGCCGGGATCTGCCACGTCGTCGCCGCACTCGAACGGTTCGCAGAGGCACGTGTCGCCGCACGCCGCATCATCGCCGCACGGCGCGTCGTCGCCGTCGCACTCCTCCGGCGCCTGCGGCACGCCATCGCCGCAGATGGACGGCCCTGTGTCGGAGACATCCACCGCGTCGGCCGTGTCGGTCCCTGTTTCCGGTGCATCCGCGGGCACGTCTGCTGCGTCGGAGCCGCCGCCGTCGCTGCGCCCATCGGGCAGCACGTCTGGGAGCGCGTCCGACGACCCGTCGTCGTCACCCACGTCCGACGACCCGTCGCCGTCACCCACGTCCGACGACCCGTCGACGCCACCGACGTCTGCCGCATCGGCGCCTGTCGAGGCATCGCTGCCGCTACCCTCCGATACGTCCGACGGAGATCCGACATCGCCCCCGAGGGCCGGAAGGAACGACTGTCCGTCGTCGCAACCGGCCAGAGCGAGAACCACGCACACGATCGACAGAAGGCGCATACCGAACCCCGACGGAAGCAGAGGTGCAATCCCAGACCACGCCGAGCCCACGAGAGGCGATCGAAGAGCGTAGATCCGGGCGGAGCGCTCAGTGTAGCCCGTGACCGGGCCGGAGACGAGGCGTTCTCCGCGCTCACACCGGCGGCACGGGCGTGGCATGGTTCGAGGGTCGGAAACGCATCTACGACGTGGTGCTCCTCGACTGGGGCGTCTCCGACATCGACAGCCCTCGGCTGGTCGCGCGGATCCACGCGCGACACGGCCGCCGACGAGGTTCGGGCGGCCGATTGCGCCGGTCGAACCGGGGGCGACGAGGTCGGCGTGCTCTTCCCGTGCACCGGTGCGCGGGTCGCGGCGATCGCCTGTCGGGGATTGCCCCGCGGTGCGCTCGCTGGCATCGTGCGTGGCATGAGCGACGCCCCGAACAGCGGACACGCGCCGACGGCCGGTCCCGGCCTCTTCGGCTTCTTGTCGCGTCGGCGCTTCCTGGCCGCCGGCCTCTCGGCGACCGCGGCGGTGCTCGGCGTCGGGGGCGGTGGATACCTGTGGATTCGCGGGCCGCTTCCGCATGTCGAAGGGCTCCGTGTGCTGAGCCGCGCTCAATTCAGGACGATGACCCACATCGTCGCTACGACCTATCCCACCGGGAGTCCGATCGAGGTCGACGTCACCGACTTCGATCTGCCCCGCCGCTTCGATGAATTCCTCGCGGACGAGCCACCGGAGAACATCCGTGACCTGAAGCGGGCGCTCACGCTCGTGGAGATCGCCCCGCTCCTGTTCGACGGTCTCGGCACCACCTTCTCCCGGTTGGATCAGCGGGATCGCAACGAGTACTGGGCGGGCTGGGGGGCGAGCCCCAAGCTCGTCCGCCGCCAGGTCAGCCTCGCGTTCCGCAAGTTCCTGAACATGGTCTTCTACGACCGGCCGGAGGTCTGGCCATACGTCGGCTACCTCGGCCCGTCGTACGCGCGGCTCGTCGAGGGGCCGGTCGAGCGCGGCGACGAGGTGACGCGGTGACCATCGTCTCGCTGGCGGAGCAGACGTCGACGTTGTCCCGCACCGTCGACGTCTGTGTCATCGGGTCGGGCTGCGGCGGAGGCACTGCGGCGCGCGCACTCGCCGAGGCCGGCCTCGAAGTGCTCGTGTTGGAAGAGGGGCCCGACCTGACCGGGCGGCAGCTCACCCAGCGCGGTCCGGAGATGTACGACCAGCTCTACATGGACCGGGGCGGACGAGCGACCGACGACCTCTCCGTCAGCGTGATGCAGGGGCGCGCGCTCGGCGGCGGCGGGGTGATCAACGCCTGTGATGTCGTCCCGATCCCAGACGGTGTGCTGCGCCACTGGGAGACCCGGTTCGGGCTCACCGACTTCACCCGGGAGACCCTCGCCCCGTACGAGGCGCTGGCGCTCGAGGATCTCGGGGCGCGGCGAATCGCAGAGGAACAGGTCAACGTCGCCAACCAACGGTTGCGCAACGGCGCCGTCGTGCTCGGCTATCGGGGCGAGCTGATGATGCACAATCGGGTCGGCTGTTTCGACCTCGGCACGTGTCTGTTCGGCTGCCCGATCGACGCCAAGCGGAACCCGCGCTTCGTCGCCATTCCCCTGGCGGTCGCTGCCGGCGCGACATTCTGGACTCGCGCTCGGGCCACGCGGATCGACGACGCGGCCGACGACGTGAAGACCATTCACGTGCGGGGCCTCGACGCGAAGGGCTACCACGAGCACACCGACCACGTCGTTCGCGCGCGCACCGTCGTCGTCGCCGCGAACGCCGTCGCCACCCCTCAGCTCCTGCTGCGCTCGGGGATCGGCAACGAACACGTCGGGCGGACTCTGTCGCTGCAACCCCAGCTCCCGGTCGTCGCTGTGTTCGACGAACCCGTGCGCGGATTCGACGGTATTCCTCAGGCCTACGCGATCACGGAGTTCGAGCAGGAGGATCATCCGGAACACGGACTGTGGGGGTTCCGGATCGAAGCCGTGATGGGCACCCCGGACATCGTGTCGACGCTGCTGCCGTCGGTCGGCATCGACGGTCTGCGAATGATGCGCGAGTTCGGTTTCTTCGCGGGTTCGCTACTCCTCACGCCCGACCGGCCCACCGGAACGGTGTCCGTCGGCGCGGGGGGACGACCGGTGATCACCTACGACCACGCCGACGATCACAAGGAGCGATTGCGCGACGCGATCCGTGCCGTGATCCGAATCTACCTGGCGGCCGGTGCGCGCGAGGTGTGGGCACCGCTCCAGCCGGCTCTCCGCTTCGCTTCCGAGGCCGATCTGCGCGCCGTCGACGATGTCACGTTCGCGCCGGCGACCGCACCGCTGATCAGCGCCCACCAGCAGTGCTCGGCGCCGATGTCCCCGAACGCGTCCGACGGGGCGATCGATCCGACGGGCCAGGTCTATGGCACCCGCGGCGTCTACGTCTTCGACTCGTCCGGGTTCCCGACGAGCGCATCGAGCCACACGATGACGCCGATCATCACGGTGTCCCGCTACCTCTCGTCTCGTCTGGCGTCGGAACTGACCTGACCCGAAGGGCGGCCGTTCCGCGCCGGGGGACAGGACCGGAGTCGGGCTTCGCGTGGGCGCTGCGGACGCGGCAGGCCGAATTCGGACCCGGCAAATCGGTGTCCCGGTCGGCGGAATCGCACAGCTTTCGTGCCATCACGCCCACTCCCGAGGCCCGACGGCGAATCGGGCGAAGCCTCGATCGGCTTGGTTTACGCGGACACCCACACCTGGCACGACAAGTGCAACTGTTACGGGGCACCACTGACCGCCAACTGTGACGGGGCACCACTGACCGCCAGACGACGGTCGCCCCGCAGCTCGGGCGACTGCACGCGACGTGGATCCGCAGGGTCCACCGGAATGTCGAGCGCGAGGAGAGATGACACAATCACCAGAAGTGAATGACCGGCAGATGCTCTCGCAATCGCCGGTCCTCTTTGTCCTGCTCGCGGTCTTCGGGGTCATCGGCCTGGTGACGATCCTGTCGACCGCCGGTCCACCGGACGAGCCGGACTCCCACCACTCCCAGAAGACGGCGTATCGGCCGGCAGACTTCCCCGAGGTCTTCGACTTCGACCCGCTGGCTGACCTCGACAGCGAGGCCGACGCGGGCCACGTGGCCGTGCCACCGCCGCCCTTCGACGACCCCACCATGTTCCCCTGCTCCGACTGCCACGAGGGGGACCCCGGGGATCCGGAACCGCGGGATCTGATGGAGCACGCCCACATCGAGCTCCGACACGACGAGGAGAACCGTTGGTGCCTCGACTGCCACCTCGATGTCGACCGCGACAACCTGCGTCTCGCCGGCGGCCAGCCGGTGGAGTTCGCCGAGTCGTACCGGCTCTGCGGGCAGTGTCACGGCACCCAGTACCGCGACTGGCGTAACGGCGCACACGGCCGACGGCGCGGGTACTTCAGCGGCGCGCAGAGCTACCTGCTCTGTGTCCATTGCCACAATCCCCACGCGCCGGCCTTCGACCCGCTGGTGCCGCTGCCGGCTCCGGTCAGCCCTCAATACTACGCGATCAGCGAAGCCCCGACCGAGGCTCCGGAGGAGGGAGAAGCTCATGCGCACGAATGAACCCAGAGGCTCCGGGTCCGAGACGGCCGACGCTGCCGGCCTCGATCGGCGCGCGTTCCTCGAGCACACGACCGGCGTGGCCATCGGTACGGCCGCCGCTACGGTGCTCTCCGGGTGCAGCGAGGAGGCCCGCGAGAGCTTCTTCCAAGCCCACTTCCGCGAGCTGGATCAGTTCGAGGTCGAGGAGCGGCTCCGCCGCCTCGCCGCCCGCTATCGGGAACGCTACGGCCGCGATGACATCGAGCTGCGCGCGACCGAGCCCCAGCCGGGGGTTCGACTGGCGTACGGGCTCGACCTGTCGATCTGCGTCGGCTGCCGGCGCTGCGTCTACGCCTGCGTGAACGAGAACAACCAGTCCCGAGACCCGCAGATCCAATGGATCCGAGTGTTGGAGATGGAGAAGATCGGCGGCGTCAATCTCGAGGAGTCGAATCACTACTACGACGCCGAGGCCGTACCCGCCGAAGGCATGTTCTACATGCCGGTCGCTTGCCAACAGTGCGACGACCCGCCCTGCGTCAAGACCTGCCCGGTCGGTGCCACCTGGTCGGAAGACGACGGGATCATCGTCGTCGACTACGACTGGTGCATCGGCTGCCGATGCTGCATGGCGGCCTGCCCGTACGGCGCTCGTCGCTTCAACTGGACCACGCCGACCCTCCCCGCCGAGGAGGTCAACCCGAACATGCACTACCTCGGCAACCGACCGCGCACGCGCGGCTGCGTCGAGAAGTGCACGTTCTGTATCCAGCGCGTCCGCGACGGACGTTACCCCGCTTGCGTCGAGATCTGCCCCGTCGGAGCCCGGAAGTTCGGCGACCTGCTCGATGAGGAGAGCGAGATTCGCTACATCGTCGAGAACAAACGGGTTTTCATCCTCAAGGAGGAGCTGAACACCAACCCGAAGTTCTTCTACTTCTACTCCCGCTGAGGCAACGATGGGCTTTCTGAGATTCACCTGGCGAAGCCTCGAAGTCGCCTTCTCCGGCGGGAAGTACTACCGGCTCTGGCTCGCTTTCCTCTTCGCGCTGATCGCCTGGGGCATCTACGGCGTCGGCGAACAATTCGCCGACGGACTGATCGTCACCAACATGCGCGATCAGGTCTCCTGGGGCTTCTACATCGGCAACTTCACGTTCCTCGTCGGCGTGGCTGCCGCCGCCGTCCTCCTGGTCATTCCCGCCTACGTCTACCGGTGGAAGCCGATCATGGAGGTCGCCGTTCTCGGCGAGATCCTCGCGGTCAGCGCGCTGGTGATGTGCATGCTCTTCGTCGTCCTCGATGTCGGGAGCCCGCAGAACCTGTGGCACATGATCCCGATGATCGGGAAGTTGAACTGGCCGTCGTCCCTCCTCGCGTGGGACGTGCTCGTCCTGAACTTCTACCTCGCGATCAACCTCATCGTCGTCACGTACATCCTCTACTCGACGTACCGCGGACGCCCCTACAACAAGCCCTTCGTCTACGTGCTGGTCATGCTGTCGATCCCGGCGGCGATCAGCATCCACACCGTCACCGCGTTCCTCTACAACGGCCTCGGCGCCCGACCCTTCTGGAACGCGTCCATCCTCGCACCGAAGTTCCTCGCGTCCGCCTTCTGTTCCGGGCCGGCCATCCTCGTGATCGTCTTCCAGCTCCTGCAGCGGACGACGAAGTTCGAGATCCAGAACGAGGCGATCTGGAAGGTGGCCGAGCTCATGGCCTACGCCATGTTCATCAACCTCTTCCTGCTCGGAGCCGAGGTCTACAAGGAGTTCTACTCCGCCACCGAGCACATGGTGCACGCCGAGTACCTCTACTTCGGTCTGCACGGACACGACCCGCTCGTGCCCTACGCCTGGGCCTCGTTCGCCTGCAGCCTCATGGCATTCCTGCTCCTGCTCATCCCCACGACCAGGAAACATCCCGTCACGCTCAACCTGGGCTGCCTGCTGATCTACACCGGCGTGTACATCGAGAAGGGCATGGGACTCGTCGTCCCCGGCTTCACTCCGGACACCCTCGGCGAGATCTACGAATACGTGCCCTCCTGGACCGAGGTCGGGATCGGCGCCGGCGTCTTCTCGTTCGGCTTCCTGCTCTTCACCTTCATGACCAAGATCGCGATCGCCATCATGCTCGGCGACTTCCGCGCCGCTGGCGCTGACACCTCCCCGATCGCGGAGCCCCAGCCGGCCGGGGCGGCGAGCCCCACCTGACGACCGAAGCGCTCTACCCGATCCCCGATGTGGCCTCGGACCTGCGCATCGACTACGAATCCGACTGAGGAGGCTTCATGAAGATCGCCGCAGACGACAGACGATCCTGGCTGCGCGTCGACATGGTCGACGACGGCCCACGGCTACACCGGCTTCGACATCGAGGCCTACGCCGACATCGGACACGGCCGCTTCACGGCGCGGAACACGGACGTGCAGCTCCTCGATCTCGACGCGTTCGTCGACGAGCTCGATGCATTCGTGCTCGACCGGACCCTGCGGCCCCGTCTCTCGGGCACCTACGACACCTTTCTGGCTTTCGAGGCGGTCGGCAACGCGGTGCTCTTCTCGTATTGCCTCGGTGACGCGCTGATGGGCCGGCCCACACACCGCTTCACGCAGACCGGCTCCTTCGAGATCGACGACGATACCCTGTCGAGTATCGTCGGCGAGCTGCGGGAGATGACCTCGGAGCGACACGACACGACCAGCGGCTCCTCGACGACACATTGAGCAACCTCGATGTCGTCGCAGCCGACTCCCAGCGAGTGTCGAACGCCGACGGGACCCCCTCGGGCAGGAGCTCGGTGAGGCGCGGCTGCCCTTTCGACTTGACACGCCTCCGCCGTCTCACGACGCTCCGTGGGGTGCGCTACCTGATTCCGATAACGCTCGTCTGTCTTCTCGGCGCCTGCGGCGGCGACGGAGACGGCCCGCTCGTCGGCATTCCCGACGTCGGCGACACCGTCGAGGAGATCGCTCCGATCGACCTGGGCGGGGCGGCCGAGGGCGGCGGATCGCTCGATGTCGGCGGAGTGCCGGACGCCGATGATGTCGACGATGCGGAAACCGACGACGCTGCGGCCCCCGATGACGTGGAGCCCGACGACACCACGCCCGACGACACCACGCCCGACGACACCACGCCCGACGACACCGCTCCTGACGACACGACGACCAGCAACGGCGCAGACGCGGGCGACGACGTGCCGGCAGACGCCGAGCCCGACACCGACGGCGGACTCGACGGCGACGACGGAGCGGACGGCGACCCACCTTGCGAAGGCGAGGGCTGCGGGTGTGCGTCCGACGAGGAGTGCGCCGGTGGGCTCTGCGTCCCGGGGGCGGTCGGCACGCTTTGCGCCGCCCCCTGTGACACGATCTGTCTGGCCCCGGCCGAGTGTGTCGAGTTCACGACCGATGGTGACGAGACGCCGGGCGCGTGCCTCGACGGCCCCACGTGCGTGCCTTGCGACGGCGACGAGGACTGCGGTCGGGGCGCCGCGTGCGATGACTCCGACGACGGCCGGTTCTGCGCCCCGCCATGCGGCCCGGACGGCCGCTGCCGAACCGGATTCGCCTGCGTCACCCTCGACGACGAACGGACCGTCTGCGCGCCGAGCGCCGGCGCGTGTGCCGGATGTGGGGACGAAGACGAAGACGGGTTCGTGGCCCGCGAGGTCTGCGGCGGCGATGACTGCGACGACGAGGCCGTCACGGTGTTTCCCGGCGCGGAGGAGCTGTGCAACGAGCGAGACGACGACTGCGACGACGAGGTCGACGAGGGGTTCGAGCTGACCACGGATCCCGCGCACTGCGGAGCATGTGAGCACGCCTGCGTCGCCGTTCACGCCGACGTGGTCTGCGAGGAGAGCGCGTGTCTCGTGCTCGACTGCACCGAAGGGTTCACGGACTGCAACCTCGACGGTGTCGACGGCTGCGAGGTCGAGCTGCTCGGTCCGAACGGCTGCGGCGAGTGCGGCGTGCTGGACGGCGATCCGTGTGGAACGTGTGGCTCGGGCACGATGGCCTGCGCAGAGGGGGAGCAGACCTGTGTCGCCGACCTGGGACCACTGGCCCGCAACGAGTGCGGGGGCTGTGAATTCCTGCGCAACGTCCCCGGTGAACGATGCGGGGAGTGCGACACAGGGATCTGGGCCTGCGACGGTGCCGACGCGCTCGTCTGCGACGGCGACCTGGGCGAGGACGCCCTGAATCGGTGCGGCGGTTGCGAGCTGCTGGACGACGGACCGGGCGACCGCTGCGGCACCTGCGGCTCGGGCACCACCGTGTGCGAAGGGCCGAACGCGACGCTGTGCGCCAGCGATCTCGGCGAAGAGGCGCTCAACGCCTGCGGGGGATGCGCCCGATTGCCCGGCACTCCCGGTGAGATCTGCGGGACCTGCGACACAGGGATCTGGGAGTGTGAGTCCCCCGAGGTATTCACCTGCGTCGGCGACGCGGGGCCAGACCGCGCCAACGGGTGTGGGGGATGCGACACACTGACCGCGACTCCGGGCGACCCGTGCGGCGAGTGCGAGGACGGCGAGTGGACGTGCGTTGGCGAAGAGGCGGTCGACTGCGTCGGCGCGATCGTCCCCGGACCCGACGGCTGCCCGCCGCCCGAGTGCGAAGGGCGCGAGCCGAATCCGGTCGGTACCGACTGCCTGTCCGACGGCGAATGCTGCAGTGGCGAGTGCCTTCGCATCACCGACCTCGGCGTGCGCGTCTGCAGCGACGAGTGTAGCGTGTGGTCAGACTGCAACCCGCCGGACGCCGCGCGGCAGATGTTCTGCAGCCGAGAGTTCGGGGCGACCCCGCTGTGCGCGATCGACGACTGGGGCGCGCCGTGTACGAACGGCGCCGGATGCGTGGGCAACTTCTGCGTTCTGCGCGCGCCCGAAGACGGGATCTGCACGTGGACCTGCGACGAGCGAGCAGACTGCCGCGACGATCACGTGTGCGGCATCTACGCCGGCAGTGAGAGCGAGTTCCGAGCCTGCACGCGCATGGGCGACCACTGCACGGAACCGGACCAGTGCCGCAGCAATATCTGCCTCACTGGCGTCGGCGCCGACTACTGCACGACCTACTGCGACGACACCGACCCGGACTTCTGCCCGTCCGGGTATACGTGCCGCCCGATCCGCGACGGCGAGCGCCCCATCTGCATGCGCTGACCCGGTGCGGCGACGCCTGCGCGCCGCCGCGCGGTCAGTCGAGTGCTCGTGCAGCTGCCATCAGGTCGGTGACCGCGAGGCCCTGCTCTGCGAAGAGAGCGTCCGGCGGTCCACTCGACGCGTAGCGCGATACGCCCAGTCGTCGGAAGCGAACGGCGAGGCCCTCCTCGGCCAACACCTCGGCGACGATCGCGCCGAGACCCGTGCGGACGTTGTGGTCCTCGTAGGTCAGCAACTGGCCCACGCTGCGGGCCGCCGCGACGATCGCCTCCCGGTCGAACGGCTGCAGGCTCGACGCGTTGACCACGCGCAGATGGAACCCCTCGTCCGCCAGCCGATCCGACGCCTCGACCGCGCGGTACACCGTCGCGCCGCAGGCGAACACGACCGCATCGTTGCCCGGCCGGAGCTCGGCCCAACGGCCTGGCGTGAACACGTGCTCGCCGCCGAGGGCCGGCGCCCCATCCCGGGTGCCGATCGTCGGCAGCTTCGACCGCCCCATCGCGACCACGACCGGGCCGTATCGACCGGCGACGTCTCGGATGATCCGGTCGCACTCGTTGGCATCGGCGGGGACGAAGATCTCGAAGCCGAACAAGTTCCGGTAGAGCCCCACGTAGTCGATGCACTGGTGGGTCGGTCCGTCTTCACCAACGTCGATCCCGCAGTGGGTCGCCACCACCTTCGGGCCCGCGGCGTTCTGGTCGTTGAGGCGCTGCTGGTTGTAGCCCTCGACCATCGCGAACATGCCGAACGTGCTGTAGAAGGGCACGATGCCGTCCTTGGAGAGCGCGCCGGCGAGCACCGCAGCGTGGTGCTCCATGATGCCGGTCTCCAGGAATCGGTCGGGGCAGGCGGCGTGGAAGCCGTTCATCTTGACCGACCCCTCGAGGTCGCACGAGATGCCCACGATCGGCCAGGCGGCGGGGTCGTCGGCGTTGAGCCGCCCGAGGTCCTCGAGCGCCTTGCCGTAGGCGCTGCGACAGTCGGTGACCAGGCCGGCGTCGTAGGTGCGCGGTGACCCGCGGTCCAACCGGACCTCGCGGTCGACGATGACGGTGTGCGGACGCTGGCAGGGGTTGGCCGCCCGGTCCGCGGCCAGGATTGCGAGGTCGTCCGGTTGCCCGAACCCGGCGAGTGCGCGTGCCGCCATCTCGGCGGGCAACACCTGGCCGTGGTATTTCGCGTTGTTCTCGATCTCCGGGACCCCCTTGCCCATGACCGTACGCGCCAGGAGTACGGTCGGAGCGTTCGGATCAGCCACGTCGCCGGTGGCGGCGGCATGCAATGCCCCATAGAGCGCCTGCATGTCGTGCCCATCGACGACGAGCACGTTCCAACCGTCGGCGGCCCAGACGGCCTCGAGGTCCACCGGCATGACCGCGTCCGTGGATCCGCCGATCTGCAACCCGTTGACGTCGACGATGGCGACGAGGTTGGTCAGGCCGTACTTGCGTGCGAAGCGACGCGCCTCGGAGACCTGCCCCTTCTGCTGCTCGCCGTCTCCCATGAGCACGAAGACCCGGCTGCTCTTCCGGCGGGTCCGGGCACCGAAGGCGAAGCCGCAGCCCGCCGAGAGTCCCTGGCCCAGGTTGCCGGTATTCCACTCGACCCCGGGCACGACACTCTCGACATGACCGCCGAACACGCTGCCGGCGACCCGGAACCCGCGGTAGGCGTCTTTGATGTCGAAGTATCCGAACTCGGCGAGGGTCCCGTAGACCGCCGGTGAGACGTGACCGTGCGACACGATGACGCGGTCGCGGTCGGGCGCGTGCGGGGCCTCGGGATCGAGATTCGCGCACCCGTAGAGCACGACCAGCGCGTCGAGTGTCGACAGGCTGCCACCGGGGTGGCCGCAACCGGCGAGCGAAGTCAGGCGAACAATGTCCGCACCGATGCGGGCACGCTGCTCGATGAGGTCACGCACGAGCTCGGCAGGGAGCTCAGGAGCATCGAAACCGACGGGCATGATAGCCACCGCAGAGGCGAGAACGATGGCCGCGGCAATAGCTCAGCCCCCCGGGTTATGCAACGCCGCGACGGGTCCGGATTCCTCCGTCAGTCCTCGACGGGGCCGGAGATGAACTCCAAGCGCGGGATGATGTCCCGGTTAAAGATCTCCTCGTCCCCGCGGCGCCACCGCATCGCCTCTTCGAGACACTCGGCGAGGCGGGCGTCGATGCCCTCCATCTCGATGCCGAGAGCGCCACCCCGGGCGAAGGGTTTGAGGATCTCGATGCCCTTGACCAGGTAGCTGACCATCGCGTTGGCCTCGCCGCCCTTGTGCCAGATCCGATAGAACCCGGCCGAGAGCTGAGACAGCCCATCCAGAAACGCGCGATCTCGGCCGTCGGCCTCTTCGGCCAGGGCGACGAAGGCTTCGTACGCTTCTTGGAATTGCCAGCGATTGAAGAGCTTGACCGCTCGGCGGAGATCTTCGGAGATGCTCTCGGTGGTCATTTCCGTCCGCAGGGGGGCAGTTGATCGAGGGAGACGGGTGCTAGCCGATTTCTTGCCATCAATCTAGGAAAACCTGCGCTTTTCGGCTGTGCTGGGCACCATGAGCAGCAGCAGCTTCCCACGCAGGTGCACGTGACCAGGGAAGAACAGAGCGCAGCGCGGCCGCGGGTCGAGAGCAGGCCCGCCGGACCGGAGTTCGAACGACGGCGCGGTCGGTGGGCCGAGTTCCGTGTCGGGTTCTTCGCCCCCCTCTTCGCCCTCGGCTTCCTGCTCGGTCGTCCGCGGATGTGGAAGTTCACCGTCCTCGGCGGCCTGTTGAACACGATCGTCTTCGCCGCGCTGGCGTGGTGGGGCGTGACTCACGTCGACGAGCTCACGGCGTTGATCTGGCAGCCACCCGAGCGCGCGGCGTTGGAAGCCCTCTGGTGGGCGCTCGCCGTCGTGCTCGCGATCGCCACCGTGATGCTGGCGTTCGTTCTCACCGTGATGCTCGCTGCCATCGTGATGGCTCCTTTCAACGACCGCCTGTCGGGGCGGGTCGAGGAGATCTTCCGCGGCCCGGCCCCGACGACCCCGATGGGAGTCGGTGCCGCGGCCCGCGATGCGGCGATCGGCCTGTCCCACGAGATCCTCAACCTCGTGCTCTACCTCGTATTGATGGTACCGGTCGTCGCGCTGCACCTCATCCCGGCCATCGGCTCGATCGCCAGCGCGGTCACGGCGTTCGTCGCCACCGCGTGCATGCTCGCCCTGCAGTTCACCGACTATCCGCAGTCTCGCCGGCGGTTCAGATGGCGCGAGAAGGTCTCGCTGCTCCGTCGCGAGCTCCCTGCCTTGTTCGGCCTCGGCGTCGGAATCCAGTTTCTGCTCTGGATCCCGATCGTGAATTTCATGCTGATCCCCGTCGCCGTGGTGGCCGGCACGATGGTATTCTGCGCACTCGATAGCGCCGGACGCGTGCCGTTCTCCGATCGGCGAGAGCCCTCCAGGACAGCCTCGCGAACGCCGCCGGACACGAAGCCCTTCGACTGAATTCGCGCCTTCGGGCACAATTCGTCTATCCTGTCCGTTGGCAGCGCGCCGCTCCCCCCTGCTCTGGGCTTTCGATGTCCCATTCCCCCAAGGACATCTCGTCCCTCTTCCGGGACGATGGAAATCTCGACCGCTCGCGATTCACCGACGACGCCCTCGCGGTCCTGGACCGGTGCGTGGAGTGGCTGGTCGAGGTCGACCGGTCGGTCTTCCTTCCGATCGACCTGCTCGCGATCCTCGTAGAGCGCGGCCACGACCAGCTCGTGCGGTCCGTCGCCGGCGCCGCCCGCGGCGACGAGCAGTCGGTCGTCGAGCAGCTCCAGGCGCTCGCTCGACGCGTCGAGCGCGACAACAGCACGCCACCCCGCCTGCACGTCGACCTTTTCTCACTCGGCTTCACGGGCATCCTCAACGACGGCCTCGAGTGGGCCATCGAGAGCGAACGCGAGCAGGTCTCCGAAGCGGACCTCGTCCGCGTGATCCGGTGGCGCACAGAGCTGCAGGAGAGCGCGTCGGTTCGCTGGGCCATCCGGCAGCTCGCGGTGCCCGGCGGAGAGTTCCTCTTCGAGTCCGACGGCTCGGTGCGGCGTCCGTCGTTCACGCCCGAGATGTGGCTGATCATGGTCAAGGCGATGCGCCTCAGCGCGCACACCGGCCTGGCCTTCCTCGGCACGCCCCAGATGATGGCGGCCCTCTGTACGGCCCGAGGGCTCCTCGCCGAGGCGTGTGACAACGCCGGCGTTCGGCCCCGGAAGCTGCACGACGACCTCCTGTCGATCGTCGGTCAGCACTCGTCCGCCCAACCGGAATTCCCCCTGAGCCGACAGACCCTCACCCCACGACTCGTGCGCATGCTCGTGTCGGCCGCGCGCGGCGCCGAAGGGGCGGGACAGCTGATCGGCGAAACAGAGGTGCTGGAGTCCTTCCTCGCCGACGGCGGCACGAGCCTCGACCTGATCACGTCGTTGGGCCTCGTCCCGCACGTCCGCCGGATCGTCGAACGCCGCGGGCGAGAGGGGCGCGACCTCAGGGTCTCCGTCCTCGGTGGCGAGCGGGCCATCAAGAGCACCTCGCAAGACACGCCGACACTCGACACGCTCGGCCTCGACCTCACCGCGGAGGCCCGCGCCGGGCGCCTGGCGACTGTGCTCGGTCGCGAGTCGGAGCTGCAGCGGATCGTCAACGTGCTGCTGCGGAGCGAACAGCGAAACCCGCTGCTCACCGGCGAGGCCGGCGTCGGAAAGACCGCCCTTGCCATGGCCCTCGCCCAGCGCATCGCCGACGGTCGCGTCCCCTCCCGGCTCGCTGACATGCGCGTGGTCGAGGTCAACGGCGCCAGCCTCGTGGGCGGCACGTCCTATCGTGGCGAGCTCGAGGCCCGCATCCAGGGACTGCTCGCCGAGTGCGAGCGCGACGTGATCCTCTTCATCGACGAGGCCCACTCCGTCTTCGCGCCGCGGTCCAGCTCCGGCCAGCCCGCTGAGATCCCGAATCACTTCAAGGCGGCGCTCGCCTCCGGGAAGATCGCCGTCGTCGGCGCGACCACCGAAGCCGAGTACCGGCGCTGGATCGAAGAGGATCCCGCGCTGAAGCGGCGCTTCGAGCGCATCGAGATCGCCGAGCTCACCCCCGACCTCACTCGCACGATCCTCGCCGACCTCGCTCCTCGCTACGAGCGGGAATACGAGGTTCCCGTCACCCCCGACGCACTCGACGCCGCGATCGAGCTGTCGGTGCGCTTCATGCCGGAGCAGTCCCTGCCGGACAAGGCGAAGAAGCTCCTCATGGACGCGACCATCGCCGTGTCGTCGGAGCTCTCGATGTCCCGCGGTCCGGAGAATGTCGAGGAGGGCGAAGCAGCCGGGACCCCCTCGAAGCGGGTCGTCGCGCGGCTCGACGTCGCGCGGCAGATCTCACTCAAGACCGGTGCCCCACTCGACCGGGTCGCCCGCGGCAACCTCGGCTGGTGGGTCGGCCTCGAAGATCGGCTCGGCGAGCACGTCGTCGGCCAGGACCGCACCATCATGCAGGTCGCCCGCGCCCTCGTCGCGGGACGCCTGCACGCGGCCGGACGCAAGCAACCCCAGAACGTCTTCCTCTTCGCCGGCCCGTCTGGCGTCGGCAAGCTCGATCTGGCCCGCGGGATGGCAGAGGAGATCTACGGCTCCGACCGGGCATTGCTCCAGCTCGACCTCGGCGACTTCTCCGAGTCCCACTCGATCTCGCGCCTCATCGGCTCGCCCCCCGGATACGTCGGCTACCAGGACGAGGATGCGCTCGTCGCACCCCTTCGACGCAGCCCGAGCCGCGTCGTGTTGCTCAAGGATTTCGACCTCGCCCACCAGCGGGTTCAGGAACGCCTGATCCGCCTCTTCCGCGAGGGCGAAATCGCCGACACGCGGGGCCTCAGGGCCGACGCCACCCACGCGATCTTCGTACTGACCGTCGACGTGGATCTGCAGGCAAAGGGCAACATCGGATTCGGGCGCGAGCGCGGGGAGCACGACAGCGGCACCTTCGCACGGGCCTTGCCGGAGCTCGCCGAGCGTTTGCGCGGGTATCCCGTCGAGACCGTCGTCTTCGACACCCTGCGCACGCCGTCCGGCGACCTCGGCGAACAATTGCTACGGCGCCGGCTCGACCACTTCCGCGATGCGTTGCGCAACGAGTACGACATCGACCTCGTCGTCGGCGAAGAGACGCTACACGAGCTGCGGGAACGCGTCGCAGAGCTCGATGATGCACGACGGATCGAGCGATTGTTCCGAGAGATGGTCGTCGAGCCGGTCAGCCGGAGGCTCGTCGATGGCGCCACCGGTGCGCAGATCGCGATCGGCATCGACGAGCGCGAACCCGAACCCGCGTGACCGACGCCATCGAGCACACGGTCGTGGTCGACGGCACCGCGGGTGCCGAAAATGGACGCGCCGCCGTCGAGGCCGCCGCCATCGCCAGCCTCGACCTCGGCCGACAGGTCGTCGTCGTCGGGGACGAGTCCGATCTCACCGAGGTCTTGCGCAGTAGCGCCCACGACGCGGAGCGGCTCCGCGTGCTCCACGCGCCCGGGGCGTCTATGGGCGACGGCGATGAGCGCCTCGCCGCGAGAGAGGCTGCCATCCGCGCCGGACTCGCCTTCGTCGCCGACGACCGCACGGCCGATTTCGTCTCCGCGGGCAATGCCGGCGTCATCGTCCGCACCGCACACGAACTCCTGCCCTCCACGCCGGGAGCCGACCGGGCTGCTCTCGCCGCCGTCTACCCGACGCTGCGCTTCCACGGAGCCCACCGGGACCCCTTCGCGTTGCTGCTCGACGTCGGCGCCTCTGTCCACTGCTCGGCCGCGAACCTCGTCCAGTTCGCCGTGATGGGCGCCGCCTACGCCCGCGCGATCACGGCGAACCCGGACCCGCGGGTCGCGATCCTCTCGAATACGCGCTCCGCTCGAGACGCCCCGGCGCCCCTCCGCGACGCCGACCGTGCGCTCTCGGCGGGAAACCGCCCGCTGTCGTATCTCGGCCTGATCAGCGCGGATCAGATCCCGGTCGGCGACGCCGATGTCGTCGTGACCGACGGCTTCTCCGGCAACATCGTCATCCGCACGCTCGAGGGAGTCGCGGAGACGGGAGAGCAGCTCCTGACCAAGGCGCGCGAGCGATTCACGTGGCGCCTCGGCGTGTCGATGCTGGGTGCGGGCATGCGGCGGCTCCGGGTGCTCGCCGATTGGGAGAACTACGGCGGCGCCCCGCTCCTCGGGTTCGAGCGGACGGTCGTCGTGACCGAACGCGGCTCGCCCACCCGTGCGCTCGTCAACGCAATCCGGCTCTGCGGGAAGATCGACCGCCTTGCCGTGTCCACCGCGGTCCGAGACGCCCTGGCTGATGAGATCGGGCCGGACTGAGCTGGCGACGCTCGTCGTCACCATCCTCACGCTCTTCGTTCCGGGCGTCGCGCCCTCGCTCGCCCTGGGTGCGCCCGGTGCGGAGCTCGGCGCCGAGGACTCGGAGGTCGTCGAGACACACCGCGAAGAAGAAGACCCAACCGGCGACCAGAGCGACGACACCAGCCCGACCGGCGGCCAGGGCGACGACGCTAGCCCGGCCGGTGACCAGGGCGACGACACCGAAGCCGACACCGTACCGGTGGCGCCCGAACCGGTGATCCTCGACTCGGAGACGATCCCCGCTGGCTCTCCCTACATCGAGCTCGAGGATCTCGAGGTTCGGATGGTCGAACAGGCGCTCACGACACTCGGGAGGACCCCGGAGCACGACCCCTGGAACCGGGTCGTCTGCACCATCGACGTGATGGCGTACCCGATCTTCCTGCCGGAGGACGCACTCCCGACCGTCTTCAACGTCCTCCATCGCACCAGCCGCGAGCGCACCATCCGGCGGGCGATCACGCTGGAGGTCGGCGAGGAGTTCACGACCCAGGAGTACCAGGACGCCGAGCGCGCGCTCCGCGACCCCTTCGTCTACTCGGTGAACGCCGTCGTCCCGGTCACCTCCGCCGACCCGGAGTGCGTCGACGTGGTCGTCATCACCCGAGACGTCTGGAGCCTCTCGCTGGCGTTCGTCATCGAGGGCAACAACCGCACTCTCCACGACCTCTACCTCTCCGGCGTCGAGTCGAACCTCTTCGGAACCAACGACTCGATCTCGCTCGACTTCCACCGGGGCCGTGGCTCTTGGGACTTCGGTCCGACCTACGTCAGTCGCAGATTCGCCGGGTCCCGCATCTCGGTGACCGCACAGACGAAGCAGATCTTCGACCGGGAGATCGGCGGTTTCGAGGGCTCGACCAACTACCTTCGGGTCGCCCGACCGCTCTACGACTCCACCGTGCGCTGGAGTTGGGCGGTGGCCGGTCAATACAGCGACAGAATCCAGCGACTGTACACCGACGAAACCCTGGACACCTTCCTGGTCGGCGACGAGGAGGTTCCCGAACGCTACCGTTCGACCTTCGGGTCGGCCGAAGCTGCCGCAACCCGCTCGTTCGGACTGTCGGTCAAGCACAACCTGACCTTCGCGCTCTATGTCTCTGCGCGCAACGCCGAACCGGTGCCACGCGACGACTCGCTCTCCGACGAGGCCGTGGCTACCTACGAGGACGAACGGCTCCCTCGCTCCGAGCGTGCCGTCGGCCCGGTCGTTCGCTGGACCTGGTTCGAGAATCGGCACTTCCGACTGCCGAACTACGAGACCTACGGGGTGTCCGAGGAGCTCCAGCGGGGACATACGTTGACCGCCGGAGCCCAGGCGTCCGAACCCGGACTCGGCGCCAGCACCCGCTTCGTTCGACTCAGCGCCGGCGCCAGCTACCGGTTGCCTATCGGCGAAGACGCCTTCGTGCATGCGGGGTTCGAGCCGTCGATGCGCGTCGATGACGAGGGACCCTCGGACCTCGGGCTCGCCGGGTCGATGCGTTTCGTGACTCCGCGCTGGGTCGCCGGGCGTTTCGTGGCTCGCGTGACCGCATCGACCGTGTTTCAGAACGACGCGAACACCCTGCTGTCGCTCGGCTCCGACACCGGCCTGCGGGGATATGCCAGCGGATTCGCGAAGGGCGACCGCTCGTTCGTGACCAACGTCGAGTGGCGCTCTGAGCCGCTCCGGATCCTGCTCGCTCGGCTCGGTATGGTCGTCTTCTATGACGGTGGAGCCGTCTGGAGCGAGGGCGAGCAGGTGGACTTCTACCCGTCGCTCGGCCTCGGTGCTCGGCTGGTGATCCCCCAGTTCGGCACCCGCGTCCGCGTGGTCGATCTCGGGTTTCCGCTCCGGAACTTCCGCGGCCCGGTGCTCACCTACGGCATCGACCAGTCATTCTGATCGCCCGCGGACGTTCGCCCGGGTAGGGCCACCTCGGGATCCTCGGCGAATCGAACGACACCCAGCTCGGTGAGCAGGTAGAGTGTCCGGTAGATGTCGATCTCCCGCCAGCCGTAGCGATCGGCGAAGACGCGAACGATCTCCGAGACGTGATCGAAGCGGTCGACACTCCCGACGACGCGCATCGCGCGCGACGACAGCTGATATTCGTGCAGCCGCTCGCTCGGAACCACCTGGGCGAGCTTGTCGCGACGTCGCGGTTTGTAGAACGCGCGCAGGTACTTGCGCGCACACCGCTCCTGCACTCCCTGCGTGATCAGCTCGGCCAGATCGAGGTGCAGGGGCAGAGGGTCCTCGGGGAACTCCGCGCCGGACCACCACCCCCAACGCCCCTCACTCCAGAAGAGGGCGTCAAAGAGATTCTCCCGCAGCTGCTCCTGCATGTAGTGGAAGACCTCGTGGGGGGCGCAGAAGCCGAGCGCGACCACCGCCTCTCCGAGCTGCACGTCAGCCGACGACGCGGCATCTCGCGCGGAGGCGAGCTGCTCATCGGAGATCACGGACTTCGCGAGCAAGAGGGCACCGAGATCGTCTTCGGGCCGATCGCTGTCGACCGCCACGAGTCCACCGTCGCGGAAGTAGACGTCCTTCTGCACGCCGTTGGCCTTCAACCGCAGGCGTCCGGTGAGGTGGGCGAAGTAGATCCGGTGGAGAATCCGGAATGGACTGACGTCGGCCAGTTCCCCCTCCAACACCGGTGACGACGGGTCCGCCTTGGCGTCGGCACGCCGCTGCTCGAGCGCCTTCGCCGAGTGATCGTGCTCCTCGACGTCGTAGTTGGCCGTGATCTTCGCGTAGTGGATCGCGATCGGCTTGATGCGCCCCACCGGCGTTCCGACGGTGGTCGGGGTGACCGTTGGTCGGGGGGACTCGATGACGGACCGCGGCGCCGATGAGACGCGCGAGGCGGGACCCGTCTTCGGACGACGACGCCGCGCCCCGGGATTGACTGCCGCCAACGACTCCCAGTCGGCTCCGTCGGTGCCCATCCCGGAGTCATCTTGCGGAACCGGTATCCGGGCATCCTCGGTCTTGGGCCGGGCCGCGTCGGCGAACTCCGTGTACTCGTCGACCGAGTTCCACGGCCCTCCGTCGGCGGAGATCCGCTCGTCGGGATGGGGCGCGCGCGAACCGAGGAGCTCCTCCATCATGCGGGGCACCATCGGCCCGTGGATCACGCCGTCGTCGTCCTTGAACCGGAAACGCGCTTCGTCGCGGTGTGGAACGGCTTCGAACCCGACGCTGCCCACCGGGTCGTTCAGCCGCCGCTCGGCTTCCGACTCGATGCGGTCGGCGAAGATCTGGCGCATGAACGCCGCGAGCGCGCCGGAGCTCGCTTTGAGCTTGCTTTCGTGGGTGAAGTCCCGGAGCTCCTCATAGTACTCGGCGCCGGTCTGGAAACGCTCACGCGGGTCTTTCGCCAGGCCGCGGCGGATGATGTCCGCGAGCCCGGGCGAGATGCGGCGAGCCCGCGTCAGATCCGCTTCGACGTCGGCATCACGGATCTTCAACATCACGTCGAGATCGTTGGCCGCCTTGAAGAGGCGGATCATCGTCAGCATCTCGAAGAGGATGACGGACGCCGCGAAGAGATCAGAGCGGTGGTCGATGCGGTCGCCCGTCACCTGCTCCGGGCTCATGTAGCCCGTCTTCCCCTTCTGGGTTCCGATCTCGGTGTGACTGGTCTGCATCTGCGACTTCGCGATGCCGAAGTCGCCGACCTTCACCTGGCCGTCGTAGGAGAGGAGGATGTTCGACGGAGACACGTCGCGGTGGACGATGTTCATCGCCTTGCCGCGGGCGTCGTTCGCGCGGTGCGCATAGTCGAGGCCCTTGAGCATCTCCATCGTGACCAGGAGCGCGAGCTCGGGAGGAATCCGGATCCCGCGTCGGGCGGAGCGGGCGAGGAGGTCGAGCAGGTCTTTACCCTGCACGTACTCCATCGCGATGAAGAGGTGCCCGTCGATATCACCCAGGTCGAAGATCTGAACGATGTTCGCGTGCGTCAGGTACGCCGTGAGCTTCGCTTCGTCGACGAACATCCGAACGAAGTGGTCGTCGTCCAACAGGTTCGCCAGGATCTTCTTGATCGCGCATTCCTTGACGAACCCGGCCGCTCCGAACGTTCGCGCACGAAAGACCTCCGCCATGCCCCCGCGACCGATCCGTTCCAGCAACAGGTATTTGCCGAAACGTCGAGGAGTGAAGCCCGGTTTGCTCGTCACCTGCATCTAAGGCGCTCGGGGCGGACGGACGTCGCCGTCCCGTCGCCGGCGACACGACCAGTCCGATGGCGGCAGCGGCAATTATTCCACGGCAAGTCGCCGCACGCAAACGCGCGGCGAACATGGTCGGCTCCTCGGGTATCGTATCGCCCCGAAGCGCGCGATTCCGCCCCCCCCCCCCCCCCCCCGGGGGGCGCGCC
>CAZFPM010000066.1:0-24240 GCA_964520965.1 uncultured Myxococcales bacterium | reverse complement strand
GTTCGGCTCGGGTGCGGCTCCGGCTTCGTATTCGGCTTCGGCTTCGGCTTCTTGTTCGGCTTCGTCTCGGCTGCGGCTTCTGTTTCTGTTTCGCATTGTCTTCGGCTTCATCTTCTTGTCTTCGTCGTTGGGTTCGGTCTCGTCGTCGACCCGGACGCCGTCTGCGTCGAGGTCCTCGCCGGCCACGCAGGTTCCCTCGATGTCTGCATCTCCGTCGCAGAGCCGGTCGTCGTCGGAGTCTGGGTCGAGGGGGTCGGTGGGGTTGTCTCCCTGGACCTCGGGCCCGTCGAAGACGCCGTCGTCGTCGGAGTCTGGGTCGAGGGGGTCGGTGCCGGCCGCCGCCTCGTCTTCGTTGACCAGTCCATCGCCGTCGGGATCACCGCCGATGTCGTCTCTCGGGTCGAGGGGGTCGGTGGCGTCGCGCAACACTTCGTCGCCGTCGTCGACGCCGCCATCGTCGGTGTCGGCATCGTTGGGGTCGGTCTCGCCCTCGTCGAAGTTGCCATCGTCATCAGCGTCTTCCCCGCTGGTGCAGACGCCGTCGACGACACCCGATCCGTCGCAGAGGCCGTCGTCGTCGGTGTCGGGGTCGAGGGGGTCGGTGGGGTTGTCCCCGCTGACCTCGGTTCCGTCGAGGATCCCGTCGTCATCGGTGTCGTCGTCGAAGAGGTCGGTTCCTGCGTCGAACTCGGCCTGGTTCGACAACCCATCCAGATCGTCGTCTTCGTCGAGATGAAGCGGGGCGACGTTCCGGGCGAACTCCGAGGAGTCTCCGGACTCGTTCGTGGCGATCGCAGTGAGCCCGACCGGCCCGTCGATGCCGAGATTGTCGAGCGAGAACTGGAACCGTGCGGCACCCTCATCGCTGCCGATCTCTGCGTCGTCGTAATCGCCGACGGTCGGGTCCGTGTCGATGCCACTGCCCTCGACCGCCCGGCCGACCGCACCCAAGGCCTCGCCGAAGCCGGTCGGATCTCCGCCGGGTTCGGTGACGAAGAACTCGATCGTCGAGCCGGGGGCGCTGTAGCCCGAGACCATGAGGACGTCGCCGGGACGGTAGAAGGCGACGGAAATCACCGGTGCGTTCAGGCGCCCGTTCGGCCCTGCGTCGACATCCCCGACATCGTTGCGGTCGACCCCATCATCGCCGAGATCGACGCCGAGGCTGCCGTTGTCGTGGATGGTGTTCGAGCGGAGCGTGACCCCGTGTACATCGCCGACCACGGAGACGCCGTTCGCCGAGTTTCCGGCGATGTCGTTGGCAGCCGATCCGTCGCCGCCGATCACGACTTCGCTCGCGCCATCGACACGGATGCCGTCGCCGCCGTTGCCGACGGGTCCGTCTCCGGCTTCGCCACCGAGTACGTTGCCACGGACCACCGAACGGTCGGCGCCGGCCTCGATGAACACGCCGTGAGATGCATTGGCGGCGATGCGGTTGCCGTCGCCGGCCGTCTCTCCGCCCACCGCGTTCTCGGGCGCGTCTTGGATGTGCACGCCGGCTCCGCCGTTGGGCACCGCCAACGTGCCGTCGGCGGACAAGCCGACGACGTTGCCGACGACCAGGTTGCGGGTCGCGGTGACGCGATTGATCGCGATGCCGTCGGCAGCGTTGCCGCTGACGACATTGCCGGCTCCGCGCCGCCCGACCTCTGCATCGGCGGCGCCCCGCACGAGGATTCCGGAGCCGCCGTTGGGCACCGCGGTCGCGCCGTCGCTGCCGATTCCGACGTAGTTCGAGGTCACCACGGCCCCACTCGCCCCGCTTCGCAGCTCGACGCCGTGTTCGTCGTTTCCGGCGATGACGTTGCGCGTCGATGCGTCGCTGCCGCCGATCGTGTTGTCGGCGGCGAACTCGATCAGCACGCCGCTGTCTCCGTTGCCGGCGCCGGTGACGCCGTCGGGCCCGACGCCGACATGGTTGCCGAGCACGACGTTGCCGACCGCACCGGGCCCGCGGATCGCAACGCCGTTGTTGTCGTTGCCGGCGATGATGTTGCGTGCGTCCGCGGTCGAACCGCCGATCACGTTGTCGGGGCAGTCCTCGATGCTGACGCCGTCACCGCCGTTGGCGACAGGGCCGGTCGCGGGGTGCACGCCGATCCAACAGGCTTCGACCGCGTTCCCGCCTCGGACGCCGAACGCGATGCCGTCGGCTTCGAAGCCGACGAGGGCGAGGCCCCGAATGGTCGAGGACCCCGCCGAGACGTCCAGCCCGGACGAGCCCGAGCCGGCGCGCGTTCCCTCGACGACGACGTTCGGGCGCGACGTGTACCCGGGCTGCGTGGTTCCGTCGATCTCGATCGGGGCCGTCACGGTCGGCAGCGCAGCGGTCAGCGCGATCGTGAACGTACGCGACTCGTCTTGATAGCCGGGGTCGTCTGTCGGGATGTCGAAGACGATCCGGTCGCGGTCCGGAGTCGCATTCGCCTCGGCGATCGCTCGCCCGAGGGACCCGGGTCCACCCGTCGTCGTGTTCGTGACGGTGAACGTCCCCGCCTGGGCCGAGACCGGGGCTGTGACGAAAGCGAGGAGAAGAAGGAGCCTTTTCATGTGCGTGCTCGTGCCAGGGCGCGACGACGCGCTCACGCGCGCCATGTGCGACGTTGGCGGTGGCACACCTACATGTCAAAAAACCCGCCGCGCGCCTGGCATCGGAGCGCGCCGCGGATCTTCGGGAGATCAGTTGGTTTTCGTCGTCCGCGTCGGCCCCGGGGCGACCTGTTCCGCGTCGTCTTCGGCCGGCACGTCCCGGATCACCACGGCGGCTTCGATCGCGGCCACGATCCTGATGGCCGTGCTCTCGTCGCACCCGCCGTCGATCAGTGACTTCCGCAGGGCTTCGCGCGGACCGACCGCATGCCCTTCGCGCAACAGCAGCTGGATGAGGGCGGTGAACCAGCAGAAGACGTCGGGATCGGACAGCCGCTCGAGACGGGTTCGATGCAGGTCGACGACTTGCAGCCAGATGCTGTCCACGGTTCCGACGCGGTGGGGGGGCGCCGCACGGGTTGGGGCGGCAACCCGCAAGGGGAACGCCAGGAAACTCTACCCCGTGTGCGCCGGCCACACAATCGGCGCCGTTCCGAACCTGTAGCTTGCATGAGATTCGGCACGCGCGTCGCGAGGTTGACTTGAGCGGCTCCCGTGGGAGAGGATCGGGATCCGGACAGAGATGCGCAGGCGATTGGTGGGCGGTCGCGCGGACTGAAACCAAGGCCAGATGGACGACGCGGGAAAAAGCACGCCAGGTTCGAAGGCCGAGGAGACCCCGGTCCCACGCCAGGAAGCGTGGATGCGGATCGGTGAGCTGGCTCAGCGCGTCGGCGTCACCGTCGAGACCATCCGCTACTACGAGCGGGCGAGGTTGATCCCCGAGGCGGTTCGGACCCGTGGGGGCTTCCGCCTCTATACGAGCGGCGACGTCCAGCGCCTGCGCTTCATCCTCGCTGCCAAGCGCTACGGGTTCTCCCTGGCGCAGATCAGGGTCCTCGTGTTGGCGTTCGAGCAACCGGACGATCTCGCACGCGGCGAGATAGCGAGCATCATCGGGCAACACCGTGAGCAGAGCCGCGAGGCACTCGAGGCGCTCACCGCTGCTGTCGGCCTCTGCGAGCGGCTGCTCGGCGTGTACGACACGCAGCGCCGCGATCTCGAGCAGCACCTGATCGACTCTCTGGTAGCGCGAGACGACTGAACAGCATCACGTCGCTATCCGGGCGGCCTCGAGGCGAAGCGACGGGCGGCCGGTCGGCCGATCAAGACCCGCACAGCGCGTCGCGCGCTCGGCGGGGATCGTCCGGGAAACGGAACCGGGTCAGCCGGGGCGCGGCACGCAGGTTCGCGACGAAACGCCGGAAGTCGAGGGGAGCCATCGTCGCCGCGACGAGCTCGGCGAGCAACCCGCACCCGTAGGCCTCCTGCGCGTCCTGCCAATGGGGAACCGCGCCGGCCTCCCGGGGTGAGTCCGCGTAGCGGAGGGCAGCCCACTGGGCCGACGAGACACGGTCGTGGCCTGCGCGATCGTACTCGTTCCACGCCGCGTTTCGGGCAGCGACGGCATCGCCGAGACCATGGCGGTCGTGCACGAAGACGAGCGGGCCGGCGGCGTACGACACCCCACCGATCACGGTCTCGGACACCAGCGCGCCGAACGATTCGGTCCGGCTCGACGACAGCGGGTGTGCGCCTCGGTTCCGGAAATACGTTGGCCGGCATGCCCCGTCGGAACAACGGGCCGAAGCCTCCCGGCCGATGCGCCGGCCCCACTCGAACTCGGGGTGGGTCTCGATGGTCACCGGGTGCCGGTCCAGAGTGTGACGGAGCCGATGTGCCCGCTCGTTGACGATCATGTGCTGGCGCGGGTCGACGTCGAGTTGCTGGGGCAGGACCAGGACCGCACCGAGCGCGAACAACGCACAGCCGGCCGGCGCGTATCGTGCGGTGCGCGCCCCGCCGAACGACAGCACACCGCAAGGCAGGAACGTCGCGAACACCGCCGGCAACCACATCCGAGCGTGCATGAAGTCGCCGCCAACGCGGATGACGTACAGGCAGTGGACGCAGACGATACCGAGGGTCGTCAGGTCGACCCACCGGCGACCCGCCGACCTCGTCGCGATCACGAAGGCAGAGGCGATGCTCCCGACGAGCCACACCGGGCCACCGTGGGCCGCGAAATCGACGAGGTATCGCCACCCCCTCGCCCAATGCGCTTCGCCGGCGCCCTTCGCGATCGCCGTCGTCGGCACGAGGCATCCGTAATAGCCCATGCGGAAGACCTGGTAGGCTACCGGAAGCGCCACGGCCACGCCGCACAGCGCCGCGATGCGCCTCCAGGGCGTTCGACCGACGCGTAGGCGCCACCCGATCAGGAGCAGCCACCCGACGGAGTAGATAGCCAGCTCCGGCCTGACCAGCGGGCCGAGCCCGACCACGATCGCCTCGGTCCACCCACATCTCGCCGAGGCGAACACGCTGCGCGTGGCCCGGTAGCCGGCGGCCAGCCACGCCCAGATCAGCGGCACCTCCAAGCCCGACGTCGTGAAGTCCCAGACCGTGGGAATGGCGAGGAACAGGAGAGCGCCCAGAGGCACGACGCCCTGCGGGTCGACGCGCCCCGGCTCGCGGTCGCCTTCGTCAGCCATCCCCAGGCCTGCGATCCCGGCGAGGGCGACGAAGCCGCACGCCAGCCCGGCGATCACGGCGACGTACTCCGGACGCAACCCCAGCGCGCCGCCGAACGCCAGAATCGCGAACCACGCCGGGCTCGTGAACGCCTCGACGCGCTCGCCGACATTGAAGACCGGTCCGTTGCCGGCCAGGAGCTGGTCGACGACGCGCAGGTAGATGAAGCCGTCGTCGGCGACCCAACGGCGCGCGAACGCCACCGCGATCAGCACCACTGCCGGCGCCAGGAGCACCGACCAGCGCCGCAGGGCCGTCCGGGAGGGCACTCGCTCGCTCAGCGCAGGCAACGCGTCGCCGCCGATCGCCGCGCTGCGATGGCTGGGCGTGTGCGACGGGCCACACGTGGCGCTGGTCTGGCGGGCTCGGGCATCGTGCGCCAGAGACTAGTGCTCCTGCTCCGAAATAGCGACCCACCCCACTTCGCCCAGAGCTCCGCTGCCGTTGTCGCGCCTCGGGGCAGTGGGCCCACCACAGCCCGCTCGTTGCTCCGTGGCAGCGAGGCCCTGGGCTTCCTGGGGCGGGTCACCAATTCCGGGCAGGAGCACTAGCGCAGCGCGCTTGCACCGACAACGCGCCCACGAGCCGGAATCGCACTCGTCGCCCGCGCGGGGTCCGAATCGAGGAACGGATCTGCCGCCGACTGCGGCTAGAACCGCCGATCCCCACGTGCTAGATGTGGCATGAGTACCGCAAACCGCCGCACCGTGCGGCTTCTCTGCGACCCGCGCCGCATGTCCGAACAGCAGATCGAAGACGTCGAGCTTCGCGAAGCAACTCGCAAGCGCTACCTCAACTACGCGCTGAGCGTCATCACGTCGCGCGCGCTGCCGGACGTGCGGGATGGCCTCAAGCCGGTGCAACGGCGAATCCTGTACGCGATGCACCACAACCTGCACCTCGCGCCAGACGGCAAGCACCGAAAATCGGCGGCCGTCGTGGGTGAGGTGATGGCCAAGTACCACCCGCACGGTGACCAGTCGATCTATGATGCGATGGTGCGCATGGCCCAGTCGTTCAGCCTGCGGTACCCGCTCGTCGACGGACAGGGGAACTTCGGCTCCCTCGACGGCGACAGTGCGGCGGCGATGCGGTACACCGAAGCCAAGCTCCGCCATATCGCCGAGGAGCTCCTAGAGGAGCTGAAGAAGGAGACCGTCGACTTCCGCGCCAACTACGACGGAACGATCGACGAGCCGGTCGTGCTTCCGGCTCAGGTCCCGAACCTGCTCATCAACGGCGCCAGCGGCATCGCCGTCGGCATGGCGACCAACATCCCGCCGCACAACCTCCGCGAGGTCGTCAAGGCGCTGATCGCGCTGATCGACGAGCCCGAGCTCCCGCTGGAGAAGCTGGTCAAGTACGGGATGATCCAGGGGCCGGACTTTCCGACCGGAGGGGAGATCCTGAACCGGGACGACCTGATCGAGATCTACCGCACCGGCAGCGGCGCGGTAGAGGTGCAGGGCACCTGGCAGGTCGAGAAGGAGGGACGCCGCTCGCAGATCGTGATCGACACCATCCCCTACGGCCTGAACAAGGCAAACCTGATCGGCGACATCGCCGACCACATCCGGCAGGGCAAGCTCCCCCAGCTCGTCGATGTGCGCGACGAGTCCACGGAGGACATCCGCATCGTCCTGGAGCTGAAGCGTGGGGCCGAGGCCGAGACCGCGATGGCCTACCTCTTCAAGCGCACGCCGCTCCAATCGCGCTTCAACGTCAACCTGACCGTCTTGTTCCCCACCGAGGATCCGCAGGTCTGCGTTCCCCGAAAGGCCGACCTCCGCGAGGTGCTCGAGCAGTTCCTGGAGTTCCGCTACCAGGTGGTGCGGCGCCGCCTCGAATACGATCTGCGCAAGCTGGAGGAGCGCATCCACATCTTGCGCGGGTTCGCGATCATCTTCGCCGACCTCGACGAGGCGATCCGACTCATCCGAGCATCCGAGGGCAAGCAGGACGCCCGCGAGCGCCTGATGGATCGCTTCGCCCTCGACCACGCGCAGGCCGAAGCGATCCTGGAGACCAAGCTCTACCGAATCGCGAAGCTCGAGATCGAAGAGATCCTCGCCGAGCTCGGAGAGAAGGAAGCCGCTGCCGCCGCGATCGTCGCCATCTTGAACGACGAAGGGCGGATGTGGGACCTGATCAAATCCGAGCTGGAGGAGATCCGCGATGCCTACGGCGACTCCCGTCGGACGCGGATCACCGGCACGGTCGAGACGCTCGAGTTCTCCGAAGAGGCGTATATCGTCGCCGAGGATTCGTTCGTCATCGTCTCCCGCGACGGGTGGATCAAGCGACAGAAGAGCTACACCGAACTGTCGGCCGTGCGGGTCCGCGACGGAGACGAGATCCGTTGGGTCGTGCCGATGTCGTCGCGGGAGTCGCTGATCGTGTTCACCGACGCGGGCAAGGCGTACACCCTGCGCGCCGACGATATCGTCATGACCACCGGCTACGGCGAGCCGATCCAGACGAAGTTCGACTTCGCCGACGGAGAGCACGTCGTCGGCTGCACGACGACCGACGGCCGGACGCTCCCTCCGGTCGACGAGGACACCCTCGCCGGCCTCGCCGACGACGAGCCGAAACCGCCGTACGCCGTCGCGCTGAGTCGTGGCGGCCGCACGCTCCGGTTCAGCGTCGACGGCCACCGGGAGCCGTCGACGGTGAAGGGACGCTTCTTCATGCGCCTCGACTCCAAATTCCCGGGCGACGCCGTCCTCGCGGTGCGCGTCGCGCGAGGCGACGAGGTGGTGTCCCTCGCCACCAAACAAGGGCGTGGGCTCCTCTTCCCCGTCGACGAGATCAACGTCCTCGCCGGCGCCGGCAAGGGCGTGATGGCGATCAAGTTGAGCAAGGACGACCACGTGATCGGGTTCGCATTGGCGACCCACCGCATGGACGGGCTCGCCGTCGTCACCAGTCGCGGTCGCGAAGAGGTCGTCCGGCCGAACAAGTTCAGCGTGACCGCTCGGGCTGGTCGAGGTCGCGAGATCATTCGCCAGGGGACGCTCGCGCTCGCGCCTCAGCCGGCGCTCGAGGCTCAGTTCACCAACGGAACGACCCCCGAGGAACCCGCCTCCGAGGAAGACGACGATCTGGGCGGACCGCCCGACACCGGCCAGGGCTCGCTGCTTTGATCGACCGCCTCACTCACACTCCCCCGCGACGAACCCGCTCCCGCTGACCGTGTCCTACGACGCCACCAAGATCACGATCCTCAAGGGCCTCGAGCCGGTCCAGAAGCGTCCGGCGATGTACATCGGCTCGACCGATCATCGCGGGCTGCACCACCTGGTCTGGGAGATCGTCGATAACGCCGTCGACGAGGCGATCAACGGGTACGCGTCGCGTATCGACGTCGTCCTCCACGCCGACGGACAGTCGATCACCGTGCGGGACAACGGCCGCGGGATCCCCGTCGACGTACACCCGGAGGTCGGGCGGCCCGCGCTCGAGGTGATCCTCACGACCCTGCACGCTGGCGGGAAGTTCGAGCACGGAAGCTACGTGCGGTCCGGGGGACTCCACGGCGTGGGGAGCTCGGTGGTCAACGCCCTGTCGACCGAGCTCGTGGCCAGCGTTCGACGCGACGGGCGGCGCTATGAGCAGCGCTACGCCCGCGGCGTCCCGGAGACCGAGCTCGTCGACGTCGGGCCGGGGAACGGGAGCGGAACCGAGATCTTCTTTCGACCGGATCCCGAGATCTTCGACGAGGTCGATCTCGACGCCGAGCTGCTCGCCGAGCGCCTGGAGATCAAGGCGTTCCTCACCGCGGGCCTCCGGGTCGTCTTCAAGAACGAGAAGGACGGCGAGCGGATCGAGTACCAGCACGACGGCGGCATCGGCGATTACCTCGGTCGCCTCGTGGAGAGACACGCCGGCGACGTGATCCACACCGAGCCGATCCGCTGCGAGGTCGACGACGCAGACTCCAACGGGACCCGCATCGATGTGGTTCTGCAGTGGACCGACTCGACCAACGAGGCGATCCACACGTTCGCGAACGGCATCCCCACCACCGACGGAGGCACTCACGAGGCGGGGTTCCGCGACGGAATCGCCGACGCCATGATGGCGTACCTCGAAGCGCACGACGCGATTCCGCGGGGCGTCACCGTCAAGCGGCAGGATATCCGCGAGGGCATCGTATCCGTCGTCAACGTCTTCCTCGCCGACCCCCAGTTCCAGGGTCAGACCAAGGAGAAGCTCAACAACGCCGAGATCCGGTCCCTCGTGTCCTCCCTCGTCCGTCAGCAGGTCGAGGGATACATGCACAAGAACCAGACGACCGGGAACGCGGTCGCGATGCGGATCATCCAGGCCGCCCGCGCCCGCGCCGCCTCGCGCTCCGCCGCCAAGGAGGTCCGGCGAAAGAAGACGGTCTCCCACCGGCTCAACCTCCCCGGAAAGCTCGCCGACTGCTCCTCGACCGACCCCGGCGAGTGCGAGATCTTCATCGTCGAGGGCGACTCCGCCGGCGGATCGGCGAAGCAGGGGCGCGACCGCCGCACCCAGGCCATACTCCCGCTCCGCGGAAAGGTGCTCAACGCCGAACAGGCCACCGCCAAGAAGGTCGGCGACAACAAGGAACTCTCCGATGTCGTCTCCGCCCTCGGATGCGGCTCCGGGGCCCACGTGAATCTCGAGGCGCTGCGCTACGGACGCGTCATCCTCCTGATGGACGCCGACTCCGACGGCCACCATATCGCCACCCTGTTGCTGACCTTCATCTACCGCTACCTCAAGCCGCTGATCGACGACGGCCGCATATACCTCGCCCAGCCGCCGCTCTACCGCGTCGACATCGGCAAGGAGACCTGGTGGGCCGAGGACGACGACGAGCGAGATCGCATCATCGCCACCGCGCGCAAGAAGCGACCCAACGCGAAGCCGGTCATCCAGCGCTTCAAAGGGCTCGGCGAGATGATGCCGAAGACGCTCTTCGAGACCACCCTCGACCCCACACGGCGGCGCCTGCTTCGCGTCACCATCGCCGACGACGCCCAGATCGAGACCGAGAAGACCATCGGCGGCCTGATGGGACGCGACGCATCGGTCCGATTCCGCTTCATCATGGACAACGCCCAGCTCGTCGACGAGCTCGACGTCTGAGGCGGGAGCGCGCCCTCAGTCGCGGGCCGCGAAGAAGCGCGCGATCGGCTCGAAGACCATCTTCGGCGCGCCCGGCGCGATGAACAGGTCGGCGTGCGCGAACCACTTGCGCTCGTCACCGACGTTCAGGATCTCCAGGTCGGTGCTGCCCCAGGCGTCGAGCACGCTCAACGCCGACTCCGGCGGCACGATGCCATCGCGATTCGCCAACACCACGAGCAGCGGCACGTCGACCGTCCGAAGGGCCTGCGTCACATTGACTCCGCGCAGGATCAGATCCCGCGTCCGGAACCAACGGGCGATGTCCTGGTTGAGGCGGGGGTGGGGGTCGTCGATGGTTCGAACGAGCTCGTCGGTCGTCTGTGGGTCGACGTTGTCGGCGTTGACGTAGACCGACAGCAGCCGAGGTGCCTTCAGCAGGAGCGGGAACACTGCCCGCGCGAGCCGTCGTACGCCGCTGACGCGAACGAGCCCGACCACGCGCGGAGACCGGAACGGGATCTTCAGCAGCGGGTGGATCGAGTCCCATCGGAGCGGCGAGCCGATCGTCACGAGCGACGCCACGCGATGGTCCGGCCGGAGCGCGAGGTGGGCATAGGCGAGGGTCCCGCCGAGGCTCGCACCGATCAGGTGCACCTCGGCGCGCTCGGTCACCGTCTTGCTGAGCACGGCCTCGATGGCCGCGGTCAGGTCGATATCGGCAAACGCGCGTATCGACGGCTCGGGAGCGCGCTCCTGGTTCGGACGGGAATCACCTTGGTTGCGCAGCGTGATGCTCCACACCTCGAAGCCCGCCCGCGCCAGCTCGCTCTCCATCGAGGTCCCGCGGGGGTGATAGCCGAAGATGAACGAGTTCATCCCGTAGCCGGGGACGATCACGATCGGGCGATGGGATCGGTCGAGGTGATCCGGGTCGACCACCTGCTTCAGGTGCAGCAGCCAACCGTCGTTGTTCGGTGCGAAGTGCTGGGTGACCGATACCATTCGGGTCCGCGGGGTGTTCGTGGGTCCCCGAGTATACGCCGCGCGGGCTCGGTGCCATACCCGGTTGCACGGACGGCTCGGGTCCTACCGAGCGATGGCGCCGCCCTCGGCTCCGGGGCGCCGCACGTGAGCGCCGGCGCCGACGGCTCGGGTGCTGCCGCGCGATCTCCGTCGTCGACCTCGACACTACTCTTCAGGGTTCCACACGAGGCGCGTCTGTCCGGTCTCGATGGTCCCGATCACCAGCCTCCCGCTCGGATCGAGCGCCAGCGCGCCGCCGCCGCGCACGCTCTCGCAGGCGCCTGAGAAGGCGGCGGCCGCTGGACCGTAGTTCCCGAACGGCGGCGCGATACCGCCCGTGATCGTCGCGACGCTCCCGTCGGGCCGGGCCCGACGGATCCGGTTGTCGAAGTAGCACATGAAACGGGTCCAGTCCGACCTCCAGACAGCCGGACCGTTCGGGGCGGTGACGGACGTGGCCTCGAATCCTTCCCGGATGTCGGTCTTGGCGTCGCCGTCGGCCCCGGGTGCGCAGTCGAGACTGTTGCCCCGCGCGGTGCGGATGTGGGCGTCGTAGGCGTACGTCTCGAGCGCCCGGGCGACATAGACGGTGACCAGGGCCTCGCCGTCGGCGTCGGTGACACCGCGCGGGTCCGGGAACCAGACGGCCGGATCGTCCGCCTCGACCCACACGGGGAAGCCCTCGAGGGGACCGGACTCGCCGGTGACCCGGAAACGGACCGGGTCGCTCGGACCGTTGAGCATGACCTCCTGGCCGTCGCCCTCGACGAACTCGAGGGTCGCCGTTCCGATGTCGCCGCCAGCGGCCCCGGCGACCATGCGGACCCTGCCTGCCGTCCCGTCGAGGATGTAGACGTTGCCCGCGCCGTCGACGCCAACGGCCAATGGGTCGTCGAGATCGGCCAACGTCGCGTCGCCGAAGTCGCCTCCGCCTCCGGCCGATCCGGTCCCGGCTACGATCAGCGTGGCGCCGTCGCCGCCGTCGATTCGCAGAACCCGCCGCGCGCCCCGGTCGACGACGTACGCGCTGCCAGGCGTGTCGAACACCAGATCCGTGATGCGGGTGAAGCGGGCACCCGCAGCGTGAAGAGCGGCGCCCGATCCGCCGGTGCTGCTACCGGCGACGTGCGCCAGTTCGTCATCGTCGAGACGTGCGATCCCGGCCGTGCCGTCTCCCGGGACCCGGCCGCAGAGATCGGTGGCGACGAAGAGCGCCCCGGTCGGACCGACCGCGACCGCGTCGCGACGACCACCGGTACCGTCGTGTTCGAGGGCGGCGCCGACGATGACGTTCGCGCGGCACTCGCTGGTAGGAAGCCCTCGCTCGGCGACCCCGTCGGCGACACGCCACACCCAACCGCGAGCCGGGTCGGCCGCGTACACGGTGCCGTCTGCGGCGGCCGCAACGTCGTCCAACGTCCCCGGGTCGGCACCAGACGCTGTACCGCCCGCGCCGTAGTCCGGCGGATCGTCGCCGTCGTCGTCGCCAAGCACGAGCGAGATTCGTCCGTCCACCAGGTCCACCGAGCGAACTCGGCCGTGTCCCGCATCGGCGATGTAGAGGTGGAGCCCGTCGGGAGACAGGGCCAGGGAGCCCGGATTCGACAGCAGCGCCTCGTCGGCCGCGCCGCCCTCTCCGGCGTAGGCCGGCTCCTCGAGATCGGCCGGATCGTGGGGTACGCCGGCGAGCACCGAGACCACTCCCGCGGGTGAGACCGCGTAGACGGCATCGGTGTCCGTCGAGCTGAGGTAGAGCGTGCCGTCGTCGGCCACCGCGAGGCCGGACAGGCCGGTCATCTCGCGGCCGAGCGCGGCATCTGCGGTCGGTGACAAGGTCGCGCCGGCTGCGCCGACGATCGGATAGATCGTGCCAGCCTCGAGCGCGCCGACCGAGAACTCGACTGTCGCGTCTGCAATGCCGGGGGTGGTCGCCACGACCTCGAACGCACCGGGCTGCCGAGGCAGGAGCACCGAGACCGTCACCTCGCCGTTATCGTTCGAGATGCCCGCCGGTGGATCGACGATGACGCCGGCCGGGGCCTCGAACGTGACCTCGAGCCCCGCTTCGAGGTGCCTCTCTCCGTCGGCGAGGAGCCGGAATGTGACGGCGTCCGTGAGCAGCCCGCCCGGCGGGCCGGTCGTCGTCGAGTCCGGCGCGACGCCCCAATGCAGCTCGACGCAGGCGAGATGGCGACTGCAGTCGTCATCGTCGCAGTCCGTCGCGCCATCGCAGTCTTCGTCGACACCGCCCTCACAGATCTCGGCGCGATCGGGCTCGCCGCCGACGGCGCCGCAGGTCACGCCGGTGCCGTCGCCATTGCAGACCAGCACGCCGATCGCCTCGCACGCCCCTTCGCCGTCACTGCACGAGTCCCCCAGGGTCGCGAAGTCCTCGTCGGTGCGATCGTCGCAGTCGTTGTCGTCTCCGTCGCAGATTTCGGGTGCGCCGGGGAACGAGTGTTGCACCGTGTCATCGCAGTCGTCCTCGTTGTCGACGTAGCCGCGCAGGGGGGTGCAGCTTCGGGTCGAGACCTCCGGGTTTCCGAAGCCGTCGTTGTCGACGTCGAGCCACCAGGTGGCGGCGTCGACCGCGTTGTCGTCAGCGTCGCCGTCGCAATCGTCGTCCCGCTCGTTGCACACCTCGGGCGCCCCGAAGAACACCGAGGGCGTGTCGTCGTCGCAGTCGAAGCCAAGGCAGTCGCGGCCGACGCCGTAGCCGTCGCTGTCTCGGTCCACGCAGCCGGGTCGGGGAACGCAGGCCTCGAGCTCCGGTCCGTCGGGCAGCGCCGACAGGGTCGTGCACTCGAAGCCGAGCGGGCAGAGCCCGTCGTCGCCGCAGCGCATCGAGCAGATGCCGTCGCCGTCGACCTCGACGCAGAGGTTGTTCTCGCACTCGACGCCCGTCTCGCACGCGTCGCCGATCAACTGAATGCCGGCGGCATCCGGGCCCGGTTCGCAGACGAAGCGGCCGCCGAAGCAGGCCCACTCGTGGTCCGGTAGGCACGCGTCCCCGATGGCGCCGGGCGCGACCGCGCAGCCGCCACAGGCGTTCAGATCGCTGGCGCCAGCGCAGGCGACCTGGTTCGGGCCGGCGCAGACATACCAACCATCGTCGCAGGCACCGCAGGGTGCGCCGGGGGCGAAGAGCAGGGGGACGCTGCCGCCGCACGCGTTCGTCTCGATATCGCCACAGGCCACCGCGTCTTCGCCGTCGCAGAACCACACCCCGCCGGAGCAGGCGGTGCCCGGATCACCCTCGAGCACGGCGCAGCCGCCGCAGGCGTTGCGGGGGTCGTCGCAGAGGACGCGATCGGCATCGAGACCGTCGCACTGCTACGCACCGCCGCAATCTCCGCACTCCGTACCCGGCTCTCCTTCCAGCGGCGTGCATCCGCCGCACGAGTTCAAACCGTCGTCTTCGCCGTCGCAGCGTATCTGGTTTGCGCCATCGCAGGTCGTGAGGCCCCAGAGGCATGCGCCGCAGGGAGTGCCGGGGTACGCGTCCAGAATCCCTTCTCCCCCACAGGCGTTCTCACCGAGGCCGGCGCAGGTCAGCGCGTTTCCGCCGGCGCAGACCCAGACGCCGTCGCCGCCACACGGGGTCGACGGTTCTGCCTCGAGCTCGGCGCATCCCCCACATGCGTTGGCGGGGCCAGCGCCCTGGCACGCGAGCAGGTCCCCGTCACATTCGAGCACCCCGTCGTCGCAGAAACCGCAGGCGGAGTCTGGCTCGGCAGGCAGCGGGCCGCAGCCGCCGCAGGCGTTCGGCGTGGGTTGGGCGATGCAACGAAGCGCTTCTGGGCCATCGCATACGAGCACGCCCTTGCCGCATTCGCCGCACGGATCCCCCGGCGATTGAGTGCGCCCGCCGAAGAGCAGCGGTGCCTCGCCGCCGCACAGGTTGCCGTCGGCCGCTGCATCCGGGCGGGTGTCGGGCCGGGCGTCCGCAACGATGTCCGGGGCGGCATCTGCGGCGTCCGGAGCGGTGTCCATGCCGCCATCGCCGTCGGCGACGGGCCCCGTGCACTCACACGCGCCGAAGCTGCCATCGTTGGAGCAGCGGGCGACACCAACTCGTCCGTCTTCGCAGACGCACGCGACCTCGAGCCCGTCTGCGCAGGTCGGCTCCGATCCACAACCGGTGCCGAGCCCGATCGAGAGCACGAAGATCGAGAGAGCGGCGACGACACGAGAGACGGCAGGACGACGGAACATCGGTCCCCTCCAGTTCAACGGGTGGCGGAGGTTCCTCGGCGGAACCACGGGAGTCTGCGCGGGTCCCACGGGCGACGACCCCGGGCCTTCGGCCCTCTCGTCGAGGGCGCGGCTTCGGGAGCACGAGTTCCGCATAGACAGTAGATGCGCGGTTCGATTGTCCGCGGGGACACGTGCGGCCGTCAACCCCAGGTGCGCGAAGGCCTCGTGGTTGCGTTGTCGGGCGTGGCATCTTATCCATTCGCCAACTCCATCCCTCCCACTGCGTCATGACAACCGCCGCAGAGGTCAAATCGCGAATCGAGAACGCCTTCCCCGACGCTCAGATCGAGGTCCGGGACACGCGTGGAACGTCGGACTACTTCGAGGTGCTGATCGTCAGCGAAGCCTTCGAGGGCGTGTCCCGCGTCAAGCGTCACAAGTCCGTGTACGCGCTCTTCCAGGCCGAGCTCGCCGGCGATATCCACGCCCTGAGCCTGCTGACCTACACCCCTGCGCAGTTCGAACGCCTCACCACCGACTAGCTCCCCATGGGCAAGAAAATCGAGCTCCCGATCTTGAACCCCGACTACGACGACCCCGGCCCGGCCCCCGAGCCGGCCGCGGAGAAGCCGAAGACCCGCGCCGAGGGCGGCGACGTCATGACCGAGATCGCCCGCGAGGTCTCGGACCACAAGGTGTTCCTCTACATGAAGGGCACCCCCGACTTCCCGCAGTGCGGATTCTCGTCACGCGTCGTCCAGATCCTCGCCCACGTCGGCGTCGAATACTCGGCCTGCAACGTGCTCGCCGACCCGGCCAAGCGCGAAGCGATCAAGGTCTTCTCGGACTGGCCGACGATCCCGCAGCTCTACGTCGACGGCGAGTTCGTCGGCGGCTGCGACATCGTCTCGGAGATGTTCCGAGACGGCGAGCTCCAGACCGTGCTCGGCGCCTGAGCTCCCGTCTTCCGCGCCGGACCCTGCGCATATCGACCGCGACCCTTGCGATCCGTAGACCCGGGTCGACTCCGCAACGCCGCGGTCAGCGCTCGGCGAGGTGCACGCGGTAGTCGCCGGTTCCGATGTCCGTACCCTCCAGCCCGTGGTCCGATGGCTTGCCGGCCAGCAGGTACATCCACGCCTGGTCCCCGGACCGTAGCGCCACCACCCGTCGTCTGAAGAAGAGAGGGTGCTCTTCGAGCTGGTCGAGCTGCGACAGCGTGCCCTCGCGGACCTCGTAGACCTCACCGTGAATCGGGTACGCCGGCTCGTCGACGACCGCCGGGTATGCGCCGAGGTCGAGCATCCGGAACCGCCCTACCGTCACGTCGTCTCGCACGTACGACGCACCGTGCAACCAATCGTGGTGCCGGAGCCCCTTCCGTAGGGAGCCGTACACGAAGACGCGGGTCATGAGACTCTCCATGTGCGGCAGTCTGCCCGAGTCGTCCAGGCGTCGAAAGGGCCAATCGTGATCCCGCTTGCATCCTCGGGCGCGTCCGTCACAGTCTCCTGCACGATGACTCGACCGCTCGGGTCGATAGACGGGACGGGCCCGGCACAGATGCGCATCCTCCACACATCGGATTGGCACCTCGGTGCGACGCTGAACCACGCGTCGCGCGACGAGGAGCACCGCCGCTTTCTCCAGTGGCTCGATGCCACGATCCGCGCGCAGGACGTCGAGGTCCTCGTCGTCGCCGGCGATGTGTTCCACTACCTGCAGCCCTCGGCCGAGGCGCAGGAGCTCTACTTCGACTTCCTCGCCGCGGTCCGCGATGCACCGGCGCTTCGCCAGGTGGTCGTCGTCGGCGGAAACCACGATTCGCACGCTCGCCTGGAGGCGCCGCGGTCCGCCCTCGGCGCTCTCGATGTCCGCGTGGTCGGCGGGTACACCAGCGATAGCGAGGCCCGCCTGCTCTGTCCGGTCGTCGGCGGGTCGGGAGAGGTCGAGCTGGTCGTCGTCGCCGTGCCCTACGTACACGAGTACCGACTCGGGGTCCGCACCACGGGCGTCGCGCCCGACGCGATCGCGCTCAGCTTCCGTCGCACCTTCGCCGCGCTCTACGAGCGGCTCGCGGACCGCGCGGAACAAGCGCATCCCGAAGCTGCACTCGTGGCGACGGGACACCTGGCCACCGGCAACGTCCTCACCGACGAGCACGGGGTGGAGATCCACCAGTTCCGGACCATCGGTGCCCTGGGCGCCGAGCTCTTCGGCGACCGCTTCGAATACGTGGCCCTCGGCCACCTGCACCAGATGAGCGCGGTCGAGCGTCCGACGGTCTGGTACAGCGGCACGCCGATCGCCATGTCGGGCGGAGAGGCGCGTTCACCGCGCCACGTTCTTGTCGCCGATGTCGAGGCGGGTCGGCCGACGGTCGTCCGTCCGGTCGAGGTGCCCGCGTTTCGACCGATCGAGGTCCTGGACGGCGAGCTGAAAGAGGTCGCCGAGCGATTGCGGAAGCTCTCGTGGACCGGCGACCTCGTACCCTACGTCGTCGCGACCGTTCGTTCGCCCACCCCGCAGCCCAACGCGGTCAAGCTCCTGGCCGACGCGCTCGAGGGCTTCCCAGAATGCGCCCGGCCTCGCCTGGCTCACGTCGCCGTGCGGCTGGTTCTCCCCGAGGGCGTCGATGACGACGGAGAGGCCGGTAGCAGGCAGCGCCCCCGCCTCGCCGACCTCACACCGGAAGACGTCTTCGACGACCTGCACCGGCGTCGGTACGGCATGCCACCGCGGGACGATCTGCTGGTGGCTTTCCGCTCGTTGCTCGCCGCGGATCCGGGACCCGGGGATCCGACGTGAAGATCCATCGTGTCGAAATCCAGAACCTGAACTCGCTCTACGGCGTGCATACCGTCGACTTCGACGTCGATGTCGGTGGAGCGCCGCTCTTCCTGATCATCGGTCCGACAGGGTCCGGGAAGTCCACGATACTCGACGCGATCAGCCTCGCGCTCTTCGGCGAGACTCCGCGGCTGACCGATGCCCGTGGACAGGTCGAGTTCGACAGCAGAGCCACGATGTCCCGCGGCGCGGGCGGCTGCCTGGCGTCGGTCGTGTTCTCCAAGCAGAGCGCGCACGAGCCGCGCCGCTGGTTCCGGGCGACGT
Source organism: uncultured Myxococcales bacterium (assembly GCA_964520965.1). Taxonomy (GTDB): domain Bacteria; phylum Myxococcota_A; class Bradymonadia; order REDH01; family REDH01; genus CAZFPM01. The sequence goes on along the minus strand of CAZFPM010000066.1, from coordinate 5,616 downwards.
GGGAGTGTTGGCGGGCCCGCCGGAAGGCGGACGGCAGGTTGCAGGTGCCGCGCCGGACCCTGGAGGAGCTCGACGCCGCCGGGGAGTGCCGCGACCGGCTCGTCTCGGACACGAGAGAGAAGTTCTGGGGACCCCCCTTCGCCGAGGTGCTCGACGAGATGGGCCCCGACGAGTTCCAGCGCTCGATGATGCTCGCCCAGGGCCAGTTCGCCGCGTTCCTGCGGGCCGATGAAGAGGAGCGGGCGACGATCCTGGAGCGGCTGACGAACACGGAGCGATACCGTGAGATCGGTGCCCGGGCCGCCGAGCGACACCGCCAGGCGAAGGATGAGCTCGCGGCGCTCCAGTCTGACGCCGAGGCCCTGCGGGCTCCCACCGACGTCGAGCTCGCCGAGGCTCGGGCCGAGCTCGGACCCGCCGGCAAGGCTGCTGCTGCTGCCGAGGCGGCGGTCGCCATCGCACGTGCAAGGCTTGAGTGGCTCCGCAAGGTCGTCGCCGCGCGAACCGACCACGACACGGCAAGGGTGGCCCGAGAGCAGACCGGCGCGCGCGTGGACGAGCGAGCCGCGGACCGCGCCCGCCTCACCGAAGCCGAACGATGCGCCCCCGCGGCCGGTCTGGCGGAGCGGGTCGCCGAGCGCGACGCGGCGCTCGTTGCCGGCCGGGCGAGCCTCGCCGAAGCCGAGGCAGCGGTCGTGTCGGTCACCGAGGCGGGGGAAGAGGTGGCACGGGCCGCCGAGCGCGCGCGGGCCGCCGCCGCTGCGGCGGACAACGCCCGGGCCGCGGCAGCCGAGGGGATTCGACTGGGCCGTGCCGCCGAGGCTGCGATCGACCACCTCCGGCCAGCGGCCGTGAAGGTGACGGAGAGTCGCCGGACCCTGGTCGAACGGGAGGCGGCGGTCGCCGCGCTCGACGTCGAGGACGAGGCTCTCGCCGGTCGTCGGAACGAGGTCGCGGAGAGCGCCGAGCGTGCCGCGGAAGCACTGCGGGAAGTCGAGCGGCAGTGGACCGAGGCGTTGGCTGGCGCCGGCACCGCGTCGGCTCGAAGCAAGGTCCTCGATCGTGACGCCGGGAAGTTTGCCGCCCGTCGTCGAGATCTCGACACCGTCGGGGAGCTGCTCGCAGAGGCCGAGGCCGACGTGGCCACGGCCGGGCAGCTCGATGAGACCGTCACCGAGGCTCGTGCGCAGCTCGTTACGCTCGGCACCGAGGAGGCCGAAGCGGCCGAAGCACTCGCCGCTCTGCGTGAGAACCTCGCGGCATCGCGCTCACATCGGGCAGTGCTGACGGCCGCGCTCGCGCTGCACGAGGAGCGGTCGAGACTGCAGCCCGACGAGCCGTGCCCGCTCTGCGGATCGGCCGCCCACCCCTACCTCGATGGGGAGCACGGGTTCGACGAACCACGCGAGGTCGCGAATGCAACCCGGCTCGACGAGGAGATCCTCGCCGACCAGGAACGCATTGATGCCCTGGAAGGTGCGAGACGCGAACGAGCGGCTCGGGTGGGCGTCGTCGAGACGCGGTCGAAGGCCGCGGAGGAGAAGCGCGAGCAGCTCGGGAAGGGCGCGAAACAGAGGGAACGACGCCTGGACGCGTCGAGAGAACAACTCGAACTGCCCGACCTCGAGGTGACGTCGTTGGAGGCGGCTCGCGCGGATTGCGAACGGGCCGCCGAGAAGGTGGCCGCCGAGCAGGAAGCCCTCGACCAGGCAGAGACCGCCTTGGAGACGGCGCGGAAGACCCGGGCGGAGGTGACCGCCGCCGAGAAGGAGATCGAGGTTGCGCTGACGAAGCAACGTGAACGTCGCACCGCCGCGACGACGGAGCGGGACCGGGCACGCAAGGCCGTCGACGATGCGCGAGCGCTCGTCGAGGAACGCGCGGTCCTGGCCCGAAACGCCGTCGATGAGGTCGCGCGGACCTCGGTGGAGGCGGACGAGTCGGAGGCGGACCGCCCGGGGACGTCATCGGGCGGCGAACCCGCGCTCGACGCCCTTCCGGCAGTCGAGAACGCCGCCGACGCGCTGATCGAGTTGCTTCACGCCATATTCGGCGGCGCGACCCCGGAAGCGTTTGGTGAAGGGCTCCAGGCGCGGGCCGAGCAGGCGAACGTCGCCCTTCGCGCCGCAGAGGTCCGGGCCGCGGAGCATGCCCGCGAGCTGCAGGCGGCTACATCGACGCGCGCCGAACGACAGCGTTCGATCACCGCGGTCGGCGAGGAGCTCGACACGCTCCGCGCCGCGCTGAAGCAGGCGCTCGCAGACCTCGGTCTGCCCGGCCCGGAAGCGCTCGCCGATCGCGTGCTGTCTGCGGCCACCCGCGCCACCCTCCGTCAAGAGCTGGACGCCCTCGACCTCGAGCACGAGCGATCGCGGGGACGAGAAGAGCAGGCCCGCGCTACGCTGGATGCGCTCGAAGGCGTACCCCCCGAGGGCCTCGATGCGAAGACGGCCGATCCGGTCGCCCTCGAAGCCTCGGTCGCAGTTGCCGCCGACATGGCGCGTTCGGCGACCGAGACCCTGGTGGCGGTCCGCGCCCGAATCGAAGCCATGGAGAGCGCCCGCGACCAGCTGGCCGAAATGGCCGACCGCGTCGACATGGCCCAGCGCGAGCACGACCTCTGGCTGGAGATGAAGTCCCTGATCGGGACCAACGAGGGAGCGGCGTTCAAGCGCTATGCACAGACCCTGAACCTGCAGGATCTCGTCGACAAGGCGAACATTCGACTGCGCGAACTCGCACCCCGGTACACGCTCGTCGTCCGCACCGACGCCGACGACAACCCGGAGCTCGGTTTCGCCGTGATGGACCACGAGCATGCCGATCAGATCCGCCCGCAGACGACGCTCTCCGGCGGCGAGACGTTCCTGGTTTCACTCGCGCTCGCGCTGGCCCTCTCCGACTATCGCGCCACCGAGATGCCCATCGAGACGTTGCTCCTCGACGAGGGCTTCGGAACCCTGGACACCGAGACGCTCGACGTGGCGATGAGCGCCCTCGAGCACCTCTGCGCCTCCGGGGGCACCCAGATCGGCGTGATCAGCCATGTCGAAGGGCTCAAGGAGCGGATCGACGCCCGGATCGTCATCGAGAAACTCGGCGGTGGGCGTTCCCGGATCGTCGGTCCCTGAGGAGGCGGATAGTCGCCCCCCCTCCTCTTGCGACCGCCGGACAGGGTGCTAAAGAGCCCCCCGGTTGAGTCCCGCGCCCCTAGATCTCGGAGGAAGCCATGAATGCCGCGACCGTTTTGTTGGAGCTTGCCCAGGACCAAGGTCCCGTGGTCGTGATCGCGTTGGCGTCGCTCATCTTTGCGCTCTCGCTCGTCAAGATGGTTCTGAAGCACGCGCGCGGTGATGAAACAGAGCAGTGAGGACCTAGCGAGGTGGCGCCACGGTCGGCGTCCGTGGTTGTGCTTACCCCCTCCCCGAGACCACACCGTCTCGCCAAGTTGGGTTTCTCATCTGTTTACAAGATCTTATCCGGCATGCTTTCGCCGCCCGAATCTCGCGCGAGCGAACCCCTTGCCCCCGTCAAACAGGGTGCTACAGAGGATCCGCTTTCCATCCGTGACTTGGAGCCGTGATGAGCCAGCAGAACGCCTTCGGAGCCCGCGACACCTTCCCGCTCGCCGATGGTTCGACCGGTCACTACTACCGGCTGGCGAAGCTCGAAGAGGACGGCATCGTCCCCTCTCTGGCGCGACTGCCGTTTTCGATCCGCGTGCTCCTCGAGGCGGCGCTGCGAAAGCACGACGGTTTCCTCGTCACCGACGAGGCGGTGAAGACCCTCGCCGGGTGGACGCCGAAGATGGAGGCGAGCGAGTTCCCGTTCATGCCCGCGCGCGTGATCCTGCAGGACTTCACGGGCGTGCCCGCGGTCGTCGACCTCGCCGCGCTTCGGAACGCGATGGTCGAGCTCGGCGGTGATCCGAAGAAGGTCAACCCGCTCGTGCCGGTCGACCTCGTCATCGATCACTCCGTGCAGGTCGACTACTCGGGACGATTCCCGGACGCCCGGGCCCGCAACCTGGAGATCGAGTACGCGCGAAACAAAGAGCGCTACGAGTTCCTCAAGTGGGGGCAGGTCAACCTCGACAACTTCCAGGCCGTTCCCCCCGGTCGCGGCATCATCCACCAGATCAACCTGGAGTGGATCGCCAAGGTCGCCCAGTTCGGCGACGAGGACGGCCGCACGGTCTACTACCCCGACACCGTCGTCGGCACCGACAGCCACACGACGATGATCAACGGCATCGGCGTCCTCGGCTGGGGCGTCGGCGGCATCGAGGCCGAGGCCGTCATGCTCGGCCAGCCCGTCTATATGCTCACCCCCGAGGTGATCGGCTTCAAGCTGACCGGCCGTCTGCGTCCCGGGGTCACCGCCACCGACATGGCCCTCCGCATCGTCGAGATGCTGCGCGCCAAGGGCGTCGTCGGCAAGTTCGTCGAGTACTTCGGCTCCGGCGTCAGCCAGATGACGCTCCCCGACCGGGCGACGATCGCCAACATGGCCCCCGAGTACGGCGCCACGTGCGGCATCTTCCCCGTCGACACCGTCACCCTCGACTACATGCGCCTGTCTGGCCGCGACGCCGACCACATCGCCAACGTCGAGGCCTACTACCGGGCCCAGGGCATGTTCTACACCGCGGACACGCCTGACCCCGAGTTCACCGACACCCTCGAGCTCGAACTCGCCGACGTCGAGCCGGCGCTCGCCGGCCCGAAGCGCCCCCAGGACCGCATCGATCTCTCCGCCATGAAGGCCGAGTGGGATCGCGCCCTCACCGCGCCCGTCGGCCTCCACGGACACGGCGTCGCGCCAGAGCGGGTCGACGCGAAGGTTACCGTCGAGGCCGAAGATGGCGGGAGCTACACGATCCGCCACGGTGACGTCGTCATCGCCTCAATCACGTCGTGCACCAACACGTCGAACCCGAGCGTCATGGTCGGCGCCGGCCTCCTCGCCCGGAACGCCGTCCGCCGCGGCATGACCATCAAGCCGTGGGTCAAGCCCTCCCTCGGGCCCGGCTCCCGCGTCGTCACCTCGTACTACGAGGCCGCCGGTCTCTACGGCGACCTGGAAAAGCTCGGCTTCGCCAACGTCGGCTACGGCTGCACCGTGTGCATCGGCAACTCGGGACCCCTCGACGCCAACATCGAGAAGGCGATCGACGACGGCGGCCTGATCGCCGCGTCGGTGATCTCCGGCAACCGGAACTTCGAGGGCCGCGTCCACCAGAAGGTCAAGGGCAGCTTCCTGGCCAGCCCGCCGTTGGTCGTCGCCTACGCCCTCGCCGGCACCGTCGACATCGACCTGCAGAACGATCCGATCGGCAAGGACGGCGCCGGCAACGACGTCTTCCTGCGCGACGTGTGGCCCTCCGACGAGGAGATCCGCGAGGTTATCGCCACCGCGATCACCCCCGAGCTCTTCCGTGACCGCTACAGCGACGCGACGCAGGAACCCCGGTGGGACGCAATCGAGGCCCTCACCGCCGACCTCTACCCGTGGCGCGACGAGTCGACGTACGTGCGGCTGCCGTCGTTCTTCGAAGGCATCAAGCCCCAGCCCGAGCCGATCCTCAATGCACCTTCGCCCCTTCCGGCGGCTCCT
>CAZFPM010000065.1:0-24400 GCA_964520965.1 uncultured Myxococcales bacterium | reverse complement strand
GGCGCCGTCGGAGAGCTCGAGGACGGCGTCGGCACTCGTGTCGGGAGCCTCGTCTTCCGCCGGTGCCGCGCAGGCCAACACGAAGACCGACGCGCGGAGCCCGAGAGCACGCCCGACGCCGGCGGCCGTTTGCGGGTTCGCCGGCACGGCCGGTCCGGTGGCGCGAGCCCCGTGGTCGGGTGGCTTCGTCGGCAGGCGGGGGGGCGTGGGAGCTGCTGTGCGCATCGGGACACGCTGATCAGACGTGGGTCGCCCGAGGTCCGATCACCGGCGCCAGCGCGGTCAGGCAGCGGACGTGTCCTCGAGTTCCCGGTTTCGTGTTTCCGGCAAGAGTACCAGAATCATCGCCAAAGCGATCAGCGGGAAGACGGCGGTGGGACGGATCGCGGCCCCCCAGCTCCAACGTTCGGCAGCCCATCCGATGAAGACCGGAGAGCAGACGTACCCGATGCGGCCGATCAGGTTGTTCGCCCAGGCGAACGCGTCGCCGCGGAGCTCGGTGGGGAAGAGCTCGGTGGTGTAGGCGTTGAGCACCGGCAGCACGGCGCTGACACCGAAGATCGCCAGGGTGATGCCGGCCGTCAGCGCCCCTTTGCCGGTGAGGTAGTAGGCGAGGAAGACCCCGACGGAGGTCGCGGTGAAGATGACGGTCGCGCCGGCGCGCCGCCCGATCACGTCGAGGAGCTTCCCGGCGCCGAACACGAAGGGCATCGAGACGGCAGATGCGATGATCAGCGCCATCCCGACGTCGGCATCGGTCATGCCGCGTTCGGTGACGGCGAAGTCCTTCCAGAACGACACGGCGGTCTGGGAGCAGGCGTAGGTCACGAACCAGATGGCGCCGAGCTGCAACAGGCGCCGCCGATAGGGGGTGGAGAAGATGTGCAGGAACGGGCGCTGCCCCTCGCCGCTGGCGACCTGCTCCTCGAAACGGTGCGTTTCGCGCAGGTTGCGCCGCGCATAGGCGAGTACGGCGAGGGGGATGATCCCCACCAGGTACACGGCCCGCCACCCGAACGCGGTCAGCAGGAGCAGGGGTGTCACGCCGGCGCACAACACAGCGCCGAGGCTCGAGAAGGCCTGGAGCACGCCGATCACCATGCCCCGGCGATCGGCCGGATACTCCTCGGCCGCGTAGACCATGCTCGTCGCCCATTCGCCGATCAGGAAGATGCGGGCGACGAACTGGAAGAATCCGAACGACCACACGTCCCAGGCGAGGCCGGAGAGGAAGGTGAACACCGCGTAGCCGACGATGGTCAGCTTCATCACGGTGCGCCGTCCCCAACGGTCCGCGCGCCGCACGAGCAGCCACGCGACGACAGTGCCGAAGTTCACGAACGCGAAGAGGAATCCGGCATCCATCTTCGAGAGTTCGAACGACTCGCGGAGATTCGGCAGGATCTGGGTCAGCGCGAAGAAGTCGTAGCCCTCGAAGAACGTGGCGACGCTCAGGAAGACGAACAGGCGGCGCTGGTAGGGGGTGAACTTCGTCAACGGGCGGTGCGCGATGGAGCGGAGGGCGGGAGCTTAGCGCGGGTCGAGTGTGGGTGGTAGAGTGGGGACGACCGGCGGCGGTGCTCCGGGTAGGGCGACGCGAGCCGAGGTTCGGCGACGAACCCTGGGGTCAATCCACCGCCGCGAGCACCCGGGCGACCGTCGCGTCTGCGAGGGCGTGCGCGTGCTCGCGATCGAACAACGGCTCCGGCGTCATGAAGTTCCAGAACAAGCGCCCGTGCAGCGACGTGGCCGTGCACACGTAGTGTCCGAGCGCCGATGGGTTGACCGAGAAGTGCACCGCGTCGAGCCGCAGGTCGCCGAAGGTCGTCTCGATATCGAGGCGCCCGAGGTTGGTCAGCCCGCTCGTCGAGTGCACCGCCTTCTCCCACCGAGCGGCGAACGCGTCGCCGTCACGGCGGTGCCCGCCTAGCAGGAACATCGCCACCGGCAGCGCGAGCAGCGCGTAGTCGGCGAGCCCGGAACGCTGGGCGGCGGTGACGTCGCCCTTGATCGCGCGCGCGAGGTCCCAGAACGGCATCGAGTGGTCGAGCCGACACCGGAACGGGATCATCGAGACGAAGAACCCGGCGTCCTCGCCGGCCGGCGGCTCGAGGCGCCGACGAAGGTCGATCGGCGAGCCCAGCACGATCGGCACCGGGCGATCGGCGTCGTGATCGGCGACCACCGAGAGGGCGATCGCCGCGAGCAGCGCCCCGTGCACAGAGGTTCCCTCCGCCCGGGCGCGGGCGGCGATTCGGGTCGTGGTCTCCGCATCGAGTTCGTGGGGCACGACGCGCACGGTGCGGCTCTGCGGGGGAGCCGGCTCGTCGATCCGGGGGTGGGCCGGCGCTCCGTGACGCCATTGGGTCCACGTCTCGCTCGCCAGGAAGCGCGCGACCCGTAGCTTGCCGGCGAGGCCGCGAGCCCGGGGTGCGAGCCGGTCGTCGATCGGGCGGGTGTCGCCGAGCGGGACCAGCGCGCCCTCGTGACTGCCCGCTGCCGCCGCGACGAGATCGCGCAGAACGAAGACGCCGGACAACCCGTCACCGATAACGTGGTGGAACGTGACCACGAGCCGGCCCCTCTCCGGCCCCTCGGGGACCCACGCGATGCGCACGAGCGGTTCGTTCGCAGCGTCGAAGCGGTGGTTGAGCGCGCGCTCCATCACGTCGACCCACCCCTCGCCAGGCTCGGCGATCTCGATGTCGAGAGCGGGCACTTCGTCGGGCCAACGGAAGCAGGGACGTCGGAAGTTCGAGTGGTCGATGCGGGCGCGGAAGAAGGGATGGCGGGCTTGCACGGACGCGGCCGCGCGCCGCAGACGCTCGGCATCGACGGGGCCCTCGACCACCCCGACCGTGGCGAAGTTGAGCGGGGCTGCGCGGCTGATGCGCCATATGGTGTGCTCGACCCGGCTGAGGGGACGCGACTTCATGATCACCATGCTGTCTGGGTGCCGCGGGCCTTCGTCCGGCGGCTCGGGATCGGGCCGAGTGATCGGCGGGCGGTTCGAAGGGATCGAGCCGTCGGGTGACGTCGATGTGGTCTCATGGCGGTCAAGTCAACGATCGCTCCGAACACAATGGACACGTAAGTCCAGGGCTTTTCAGGATCTTGTCGCCAGTCAAAGGCGTGCCAGTTTGTCCGGGCCGTCAAAAAGAAAAGTGCAACTTTGATCGGGAATCGCTGGCTTTTGGGGTTCGAATCGCGTTATAGGGCGCCCGTCGGTGGCAAGAGTACATCGATTAGGTACGTTCGCGGGCGCTGGTCCGTATTCGAGCGGCCCTGCTGCAACAAATCAACAGGGCCCACTGTCCGTCGAGGAGAAAGATGTCGAAGAAGTTGTTTGTCGGTGGGTTGGCTTGGGCGACCACTTCGGAGGGCCTTCGCGGCGCCTTCGAGCAGTATGGAGAAGTCACCGACGCTGTCGTGATTACGGAGCGTGAGACCGGTCGGTCGCGCGGCTTCGGATTCGTCACGTTCGAGCAGGGAGCCGACGCGGATGTCGCGAAGGCCGAGCTCGACGGTTCGGAACTCGATGGACGGCGCATCCGCGTCGACGAGGCGAACGCCCGCGAGGGTGGACGTGGTGGCGGTGGCGGTGGCGGTGGCGGCGGCGGCGGCGGTCGCGGCGGCGGCGGCGGTCGCTGGTAGTTCGCTGCTGACATGATGAAGGCCCGGCGCGAGCGCGCCGGGCCTTCGTCGTTTCGTGGGGTGTCGCGCCGACCGACGCCGGGCTGAACTGTCGAGACGCGACCCTCGCGCTTCAGCGAGTCGCGCAGCCCCTCAGCGGCTCCCATAGACGCCGATGCGCTCGACCCGGATGTACGCCCGGGCGTGCCAATACACCCGCGTCTCGATCCGGTGGCCGCCGCGGCCGGCCAGCGTCGTCGCCATCGTGAACGACTGTGCCGTCATGTCCGCGCGGAAGTCGCCCCTCCGGAGCTCGCGACTGACCAGGATCTCGTCGGTCGTCGCGTCGTTGACGTCGATCGTTGCGACGAGATCGTCGGCGGCATCGACGACGTCTTCGACCAGGTCGAAGTAGAACACCGACTGCCCCGCCGGGAAATCGGTGGCGTAGGGGCCGAACACCACGTGGCCGGCTTCGTCCCCCGCCGTAGACGCCGACCAGGCGGTGCCCTCGGCGCGCCCGGTGCCGTGGCTCAGCTCGGCGCCGCTGTAGATGCGTCGGAACGGCTGTGCCCAGTCGTCCCCGGACATCGCGAGGCGTCGCCGCGCCTCGATCGAGGTCGTGCCGGGCGCGATCGGAAGCGAGATGCCGCCATGGATCAGACCGCCGCCGATCTCCGTGCCGCCGTGGACCTCGCACAGGCAGAACCCCGAGTCGTCGTTGTCCGACGGACCGACGTGCCGCAGCTCCGCGGTGGCGCCGACGATGAACGCGCCGTAGGGGCTGAGCGCAAAGGGCTGCCGGGTCCACCCGTAGACGATGTCGCGTCCGATCGGCGCGTCCGGCCAGTGGTTCCAGATCCCGGCCCGGAGCGTCCCGCCGTGGTAATCGTCCGGTAGGTCGCGGTCGTAGGGCCGAACGTATCGGTGAAGGGCCTTCAGCGGATGGGGATCCGGCCAGGTCGTCATCACGAAGCCGCCGATCAGGCTCATCGGACCTTCGAAGGGCGGGTTCCCGTCGGGGTTCCGGAATTGGTAGAGGCGATCGACCCAGGGGCGGTCGGCGTAGAGCTCGTAACCCATGCGCAGGTAGACGGGGCGTCGCACGCCGTCGGGGAAAAACCAGTCTTCGTGGCAACCGGACGCGTCGCGGTGGCTGCCGTCGGCCTCCTTCACCAGCCGCGCCTCCCAGACGAGACGCACCGCCCGCCCGCCCTCGGTCGGCGTCGTCTCGATCAGGTTCGCGGGCGCGATCCACGACCGGTCGCCCGCGTTGCACGCCCGCCACCAGGGGATGTCCGGATCGGTGTAGTCCGCCGCTTCGTCCACGGAGTACTGGTTGCACCAGTCGCCGTCGGCGCAGCCGGGGTCGTCGCCCGGCTCCGGGGTCCGGTTCGGGAACTCGGCGTGCTCCGAGCCCGGATAGCCCGGCGGCCAGGCACCGTCGCCACGTTCGCCGACGACGAACGCGTTGACCGGACGTCCGTTCGGCTCGCGGACGGCGAAGTCCAGCGCGTCCCCGCTGGCGCCATTCAGCCACCACAGGCCGTTCATCTTGCCGTGGAAGCCGGTCTGATCGAGCCAGGCGATGTAGTGGCGGCCGATGAAGTAGCGGTCGCCGTCGTAGGGCGCCGCCGGCCCCGACATGCCGAGCCCGGAGATCGCCTCGGAGAGCAGGCGCGCGGAGTGCTCGGGCGATGCCCCACTGAGGTCGATCACCCGCTCGTCGAAGGGCGACGGGCCCGTGTCCTCGTCGGTGTCGGTCGGGTCCGGCGTGTCGGGGGTGTCCGGTGTTTCGGCGAGGTCGGGGGTATCCTCGGGGTCTGGAGTGTCCGCGAGGTCGGGCGTGTCCCCGGCTTCGGCGGTGTCGGTGGGATCGCCGCCTACGTCGTCCGGCCCGGGTCCGTCGGATGGGGCGTCTGCGACGTCCGGCGGCACGCGCTCGTCGCCGATGTCGGTCGCGTCGCTCTCGGGGTCGGCCGGCGGATCGTCCGGCCCGGCGTCTTCCACCGTTTCGTCGTCGACGTCGCCGACGTCCGACCCATCGGCCCCTTCGCCGGCCTCGGGTTGCGCGCGCCCGTCGAGTTCGTCGATGCGGCCGTCCGAGCCCACGTCGCGTGGCCGGACCTCTCCGCCGACCACCTGGGGCGAGGTGCTCGTGCAGCCGACCAGCGACGCAAGCAGGTACGCGGCGACCACGGGCGGTACACCGCCGGCCGGCCGGCCTCCGACGCCACGGGTCCGTGGCTGGTCGATCACGCCTTGCATCGCACCTCTCCAAAAAACGCGAAGTTGTTGCCCTCCCAGCACTCCTCGACCGCGTTGTCCGGGTCGATCACGACGAACACGTCGACGACGAACCCGGCCAGCTCCGCGACGCAGCCGACCAGCGCGCACCCCCCGATCGGCAGGGCGGTGTCGAGGGTCGCCCGGCACAGCTCCGGGCCGGTCTCCGACCCGTCGGCAAACGCGACCACCATCCCCGGACCGAGGGGGAGCATGCCGCGGTTGCACACGCGGGCTTCGAGGTGACCGAACCCCTCGGGTTCGCACTCGAGCTCCCGGGCGCCGCCGAGCTCGGCGGCGGTGAGGTCGGGGATGCCCAGCGACTCGAGCTCGCCCTGCACGTTCTGGCGGAAGTTGTTCAGGCCGGGTGTGCGCCAGTTGACGGCCACGTCTCCGGCGGCCGGTGTCTCGCCGCGATCGCCGACGTGGGTGACGGCGTAGGCGTGCTGGTTCCAGACCGGGCGCGAGGCCGCCCATCGGTCGAGCTCGTCGCGGAGCACGATGATGCCGTGACCGGTAGAGAAGGCGGTGTCGGGGTAGAGAAGGTCCGGGTCGGCGCAGCCGAGCGTCCCGGCGTAGTCGTTGACCGACGAGACGATCTCGGTGTGGAAGTCGCCGTCGGCATCGACGATGACCGGGTTCTCGTAGGTGGTCCCGGAGGACCGGGCGGCGCTGTAGACGACGCGGCCTGTCGCCCCCTCGTACACCCGCAGGTAGCATTCGTCGGCATACACGGCCTCCGCGGCCCCATCGGCGTTGAAGTCGAAGACCGACGAACCGGTAACACTCGAGCTGTGGTCCTGCGAGGGCTGGCTCCAGAGAATCCCGTCGGTTCGTGCTTCGCCGGCACACCCAGCGGGATCGCCACCCTCGACGCAGTCCATGTCGTAGACGACGTATGCGTTGCCACCGGCGGTGGCGAACTCGGCGCGGCCGTCTCCGTCGAAGTCGGCGATCGTCGGTGGCCCGCCGCCACCGCCACCGGGGATCGGGGCGCTGAAGACCACCGTGCCGTCGAGGGTCTGCACGCGGACGCCGCTGGCGATCACGACGATCTCGGCGCCGTCGAAGCCGCCGAGGGCGTCGATCGGGAACACGCCGAGGTCGGCGACGGCAACCTGGCCGTGCCCGTTGCCCGTGCCCGTGAACCAGGGCTCGAGATCGAGGGCGCCCGTCACCGGGTTCCACTGGTAGACGCCGTTGCCGAACACGATCTCCGGGACGCGGTCCTCGTCGACGTCGGCGACCACCGGCACGACTCCAACGCTGAACGACGGGTAGAAGCCGCCCACGGAGCGGATACACCCGTCGCTGTCGTAGACGACCGCGCCGTTGAGCACCTCTGGCTGTCCGTCGTCGTCGAGGTCGTGCACCGAGGGGCCGCTCCACTGCGACGGGCCGGTCGTGTCGAAGCTGCGCGACCCGTCGTCGGCGCACGTCCCGGAGCGCCAGAGGCGCCCGAACGTACGCGTCCCCGGATCCCAGCCGAACGCGATCACGCCGCCGCCGTGTGCGCTGGCGATCATCTCGGCCCGTCCGTCGCCGTCGAGATCGGCGAGCGCGATCGGCGCCGGGGGTGTCACCGCGTCTTCCCCACCCAGGCTGAACTGAGTCTCGCACGTGCGGCCGTCGATGACGCGGAGCACTCCCGGGCCGCCGTATCCCAGCCCGGTGTCGAAGGTCGGGAACACGATCGACGGCGCCAGGGTGCTCGGATCGTCGTCGAGATCGAAGTCGACCACGGTCGGCGTCGCCATCACCTGGTACCACGACGGCGACAGGCCGTCGGGACCCGGGTCCGTCCACGCGCACTGCAGGGCCGGAACGAGGGCGTCGATCACGACCTCGCGCACGCACGAATCGTCTCGATCGTGGTCCAGGGGGTGCTGGTACGGGATGCAGACCCCGTCCAGGCAGTAGCTGTCCGACCAGCAGTCGTCGTTGGTCACGCAGGCGCCGAGGTCGCGCACACACCGCCCGAGCCGACAGCGGATCTCGTCGTCGCAGCACGCGTCGATGCACTCGGGTGAAGGGCCCTCGTCGACGACGCCGTCGCAGTCGTCGTCGAGACCGTTGCACCCCTCCGGCGTACCGCAGGGCGGTGGTCCGTCTTCGCCCGCCTCTCCGGCTCCGTCTTCGCCGTCGACGTCGGGGCGCACGAGGTCGTCGTCCGTTGCGTCGGTCGTCGACGGTGCGTCGTCGTTCCCTCCGTCGTCGTCCGCTGCGTCATCGTCGCCCGCGTCTCCGTCTCCGGGTTTCGCCCCCGCGTCATCGCCGTGCTCCGCGTCGTCGCAGTCTCCGGTGCGGCAGAGATCCGCAGACGCGGCGGCGGAACAGCCGGATCCGGCGAAGACGAGCGCCACGAGCACGAGTGCGCGGGTCGCTGACGTCATCGGCGCAAGGTGCGCGTGCTCACAGGTCGAGCGCATGGCCTGGTTCCGGGTTCGGCGGTCGGCCCCACTCTACGGCGCCAGGCTCGGGGCAGCAATCGGACCCGGCTACGCGGCGCGCCGGCCATCGCCGTCGTCAGCGGCCCGTTCGACGCACGACAGATGGCAAAGCCGGCGCCACGATGTACGCCAGCGGTTTCGAAAAACCAGCGACGCCCCCGTGCTCACGCAACACGGGGGCGTCTGGTGCGGCCGCCTACGACCCAGGGCAAGGCCGTGACGGCGCCACTCTGGCCGGGGTGGGCAAAGCCCATGTCATCACGCGGGCCGCCATGGGTCCGGACCGGGAGTCCTGATGCCGTGACCCGGTCCGGGATCCGCGCGGCGCCTACTCGCAGTGGCCGGGGCCGATGCGGCCGTTGTTGTAGTCGTCGAGCGTCGAGGCCAGGTCGATCCACTCGTGGCGGTAGCAGCGGCGGGGCTCGTGGCACGACGAGAGCAGGTCGTAGCCGCGGTCGAGCGCGTCCGCGACCTCGTCCGGAGTCGAAGCGCCGTTGGCCTCGTTGAGCTGGGCGGCGATCCACTGGTGGGCGAGGATCGTCCAGGCGCTGCCGCGGGCGGGCCAGTTCAGAATGCGGAGCCAGCTGACGCCGCAGAGCTCGGTCGACTCGGCGATAGGCCACGGCTCGTCGCGCTCGGTTCGATCACCACGCCCACGTCGGCCGTGGTGACCACGGCTACGACCGCAGCGGGAGCCGCTGCCCGCACCCGCCGCGTGGTGGTTCTTCCAGTATCCCTTGGTGTACGTGCAGCCGGTCTCCTCGGGCTCGTCGGTGCAGCAGCTGAACATGTCGTACATGTAGCGAGGCTCGACGACGTGTTCGCCGGCCGGCGACACGATGTCGAACAGGAGCGCGGACTTGAACGACATGCCGCACCCGACTGTCTCCGGGATGTCGAATGTGCCCACGAAGGTCTCCGTCGGGTCGTCGAACGTGAAGACGTGGGGGAACGCGTCGAAGTCGGGAACCGTGGATGTCGCGTCCAGCGGGAAGTCCTCGGGCAAGCCGATCCAGATCCGAATCTCCGCGATCGTCCAGCCACCGCTGACCTCGACCGCGAACTCCTCGACACCCGTCTCGTGGGTGACCGCCGCGACCTCGCCGATGATCTCGCCCGAAGGAGAGCCGCCCGGGCCCACGAACCCGGACGCAGCGACCCAGATCGTGTTGCTGTACGACGTGCATGTGCTGCCCGACGTGAACTCGAGCGACGAGGCGACGGATCTCTCGTCGTCGGCGACCCGGGGCGCGTCGGCCTCCTCGGTAACGCAGGCGGCGACGAAGACGAGCGCGGCAATGAGAGTGAATCGATGCGTGAGTTTCATGGCTGTTCTCTGTGCGTGGGGTGCCCTGAAATGCCCTGGTGTGCCCCAATGTGAGGCCAGGTAGGAAAGGTAACCTGATGTAGGACAACACCTGCCTTGTCGGATGATGTGGGGAACATCAATACCAAAAACTTGCACCAGACGATCCTCCGTGGTTGGGCGCCGGCCGATGCCCGGGGGCGACCGGTCCCGGAACGCGCCGCGGAAGATCACGTCGATGATCGGTCTCGGGGTGGATCCCATCTCCGGGCCGACGCATGATGGAGCCGCGCACCCCCCGGGACTCCACGATGCCACTACGTCGAAGCACTGTTCGCGCCGCCGTCGCCCGCGCGGCCACGCTCCTCGCCGTCCTCGCATGCACGAGCTGTGAGAGGAATGGCGCGAGCACGGGTGCGCCGACGGCCGCCGCCGCCGCCGCCGAAGGGGATGCCGATGCCGACGCCCAAGACGCGCCGGCCGCCGAAGTTACGGCTCCACCCCTGGACGAACCCGTCGATCTCGCTCGTTGGTGCAGACTGACTGCGAGCGGCACCCGGGATCAGGTGCTGTGGCCGCGGGAGGCCGAGTGGGGCATCGCGACGATTCGTGACGACCACGATCACACGGCGTGGCAGGCTCCCGCCGACGAGTCGACGACCGTGGTCTTAGACTGCCAGCCTTGGGTGCAGGCTCCGGTCGCGCTCGACGCGATCGAGGTCGGGTTCGCCGACGGACAGCCGGTACCGTTTTCCGTGACCACGCGCGTGGGCTGTGGAGGCGATGTCGTCGCGACCGCGGATGGCACCGGCGAAGACCCGGTGGTTCTCGGTTCTGCGCGCGCGGGATGCATCGAGATCGCGTTCGGGGAGTCCTCCGACCTCCGCGTCGGGCGCATCGCGATCTGGAGCCGCGACGGGCTCGCCCTGCCACCGGCCCCTCCTTCACCCGCTGTCTCTGGCGATCTCCTGCCACCCTCGGGCGCCGTCGAGGGATTCTACGGAGTGCCCTGGTCGTGGCGGGAGCGCGAGGCGGTGGTCCGGTCGCTCGCCCTGGACGGGCTGGGGGCGTATCTCTATGCCCCGAAGTGGGACCCACTGCACCGCGCCGCGTGGCGCGAACCCTATCCGGAAGCGTTCGTCGACCAGCTCGGCGGGCTCGCCGCGAAAGGGGAATCTTGGGGGATTCGGGTGTTCTTCGGCCTGAGCCCGTTCATCGACTTCGCGGCAGAATCCGACGCCGATCTGGTGGTCGCCAAGGCCGTCCGTTTCGTGCGGGCCGGAGTGACCGGAGTCGCGCTGCTGGCCGACGACATCGAGTTCGAGTCCGACCGGCCGATCGACGCAGCGATGGCGGCCGAGCACGTGGCGCTCGCGAACCGGACGCTCGCAGCGGCCGCGGAGATCGATCCCGACGTCGCGATATGGTTCGTGCCGACCGTCTACAGCGACGAGCGCCTCGACCAGTGGAGGACCGCCGAGGAGTACGTGAGTGGCCTCGGCGAGCTCGATCCGGCGATCGCTGTGCTGTGGACGGGGCCGGCCACGTCCAACGCGAGCATCGCCCCCGGCGATCTGGAGCGCGTTGAAGCGTTGCTCGGTCGCCGGGTCCTGGTCTGGGACAACTTCTGGGCGAACGACGGCGGCGACGGCCTCGACGGGAGGATCCTGATGGGGGGATTTACGGGACGTCCGCCCGACCTCGGGGAGGCGGTGGCCGGCATCGTGCAAAATCCGGCGATCCAGGGTGCGGTCGCGCGCTTCGATGTCGCGATGTTCGGGGCGCACGCCGCCGCGGGTGAGACCGACGTCTCCACTCAGCGCCGGCACGCGGCCGAGCGTGAGACTGAGTTCGCGATCCGCGCCGACGACGAGACCGTAGCCCTGGTCGAGATGTTGGCGGGGGTTTTCGACGGCGACGCGTTGTCCGGCCCCGGGTTCATCGACCTCGACTCCACGGTCGCAGAAGCCGTCGCGCAACTCACGGCCGGCGCGCCGATCGACATCGACGCTTTGCTCGACCGTTTCTCCGAGATGGCGACGCTGCAGTCCCGCGTGCACCACAGCGCCCTCGATCCCGACCTCGTCGACGACCTCTGGTTCCCGTTGGAGCGGATCCGCATCGAGGGCGAAGCCGGGCTATGGTCGGTGCTGGAGCTCATCGCCCGTTCTTCCGGCGTCGACCCCGCGCCCTTCGCTGCCGAGGTCGACGCGCGCATCGTCGCCGCCAGTCGGAACCGTTTCGTGGTGAGCGCTGGGGTCGTCCCGGGCTGGATCGCGGCGGTTCGAGCAACCGGTGAGGGCGCGGTGCCGGTCGCGGTCGGCGGGCCCCTGCATCCGCCGTCGGAGTGCGCCGTAGGCATGCCGCTCTTCGCTGGTTTCGTGCTGACGGGCACGGCGATTCGCGTCGCCGGATTGGGCCCGGTGGGCGGGCTTGGCGCAGCATCGCGCCCGGCGCCCCACGCCGGGGTCTATCGTGTCGCCGTCACGCGCTGGGAGCCCGCCGACGACTCCCGGCGGCTCCACTGGTATTGGGGTGACGTCGTCTGCGAGTGAGCGCAGCCGGCCGTCGGGGCAACGTCGCCCCGAGGGGGGGACCGTGAACTCCGCTGTCAGCGGACCCGGACCAGGTCTCCCCTGGAGAAGAGCGAGTTCGCGTCGATGCCGAAGCGCTTCCAGGCCGCGGGGGGCACCGAGACGTCGCCGACGTAGAGCTCGCCGACGTGGTCGCGCGCCGACTCCGTCAGGAGTCCACGCTTGGGCATGGCGAGCGTCAGCGTCGCCGCGGCACGGACGCAGGGCGCGTGCGGTTCGCCCGTGGTCGCGTCAAGCCCGGATGGCACGTCGAGGGCGAGTATCGGGCACTCGCACTTGTTCGTCTCGCGGATCATGTTCGCGATCGTCCCGTGAGGCGCCTCGTCGAGTGTGTATCCGACGAGGCCGTCGACGACCAACTCCGGCGGGGGAGTCTTCGCGGCGTCCCCGCGCCACAGGTAGACCGGGACCCCCATGCGCTCGATGGCCGTCAGGTGCTCGCCGGGGAGGCCGCCGTAACACTCGGGGTCGTCGGCGATCCAGACCCGGACCTTGGCGCCCCAGGTGTGCAGCCGACGAGCGGCGACGAGCGCGCCGCCACCATTGCCACCGAACCCGGCGACGAGTGCGATGACCCGATTCGCGACATCGCCGCCGAAGAAGCGCTGCCGGGCGAGGGTGGCGAGGTCGCGTCCGGCGTTCTCCACGGTCATGCGGAGACGGACACCCAGCTCGTGCATCATCCACTCGTCGATCTGGGCCATTTCGGCCCGGGTGACCGACGGCGGTGGCGAGGTGCCATCGCCGAACCACGGGATCGCATGCGGGCTCCAGAATATCCGATCTCCGGCGCTCAAGCCGCGAGCGTCGTGCCAATCGGCCAGCGATTCCTCGGGATAGGCGTCGAACTGGCGGTCGCCTGGACGGCCCTCGACCTCGACCCACGGGGCCTTCGACCCCACCATCACGTGGACGTACTCGGGCGGCGGCGCCAGCTCGCTGTCGATCGCCGAGGCGACCGGGTGCACGAGATCCGGCCAGCGGTCGTGAATCGCGTAGAGGGGCGAGCCGCAGGCACGACAGAAGTACCGGCAGTGTCCGCTCTCTTGGGTCGCCCCGTCGCGCTCGAGCATCGCGCGATACGTGCTGAGCGCGTCGGCGCCCTCGACGACCAGGGTGCGCGCGTCGCCGCCGATATTGACGGCGTATCCGCCACCGCCGCTCGTCTTGCGGCAGATCGAGCAGTAACACCGCTGATAGGGGTAGGGCGCGTGGCTCTCGACCGAGAAGCGCACGGCACCGCAATGGCATGAACCGTCGAGTCGCATGAGACGTCGTTCGGGTCGAAGGACGTGACCTCCGCAGAGCATAACCCCAGTTCGAAGCCGCCGCTACGGGGCGGATGATCCGGGTTCGGCGGCCATCGCCTCGCGCCCCGCGGCGGCGTCCCGTCTCGGCTCGGCCGAGGGTGGCGACGCGGCGACGCTCGTGTATCCTCACCGCATGCACGGAGCCCCGATGAAAAGAGCCCGCCTCGTCGCCTCGATCCTGGCCTGCATGCTCGCCGTCGCGTGCGTCACCGACGTCGTCGCGCCGACGCCCGGGAGTCCTGCGCGAGACCTCGGGGTGGACGCCGAGGTTTTGACTGCGTCCGATGCCGCGGCAGACCAGGACGTCGCCGTAGACGACGCTGCCGAGCCCGGCGACGTGGACGACGACGAGACGCGGGATCTGACCGCGGACGCGCAGGACGCTGCCGGCGACGGGAGTGGCGACGAAGACGAAGACGCCACGGTCGACGAGGACTCGGCCACGGATGCTCCTGCCGATCTCCCGTCGACCCCCGGCGAAGTCCGCGTGCTCACGATGAACCTGCAGGGATTGGAGGGTGATTGGGACGCTCGCTTGGAGGTGCTCGCGCCCGTCGTCGCAGCGGCGAACGCGGACGTCATGGCGTTCCAAGAGGTCGTGAACCGGGGCGACGATGACAACCTCGACGATCTGCTCGCCCGGCTTCGGTCGCTCACCGGCCGGGAGTTCGACGTCGCCCGCGCGGCGGCGTCGGAGACGGCCGGCACAACCGAGGGTCTCGCGATCGTCACGCCGCACGAGATCGTCGAGGCCGCCGACGAGCTGCTGCCCACCGGCCTCGTCGCGCGCCGGATCCTCATGGCGAGGGTCGAGACACCGCTCGGGGCGATCGCGATCGCCAACCTCCACCTCGACCCGCTCGGCCCGGCGACGCGGCGCGACCAGATCGCGACCGCGCTCCCGTCAGCGCGCAGTTTCGCTGGCGACCGCGAGGCGCTCGTCGTGGTCGGCGACCTGAACGAGCCACCCGGCGGTGACGTGTACGCGATCTGTCTCGGGTCCGGGCTCCTCGATGTCTGGGGAAGCCTCCGAGCCGACGATCTCGGCGCGACGAGCCCCTCGGACGCGCCAACTCGGCGCATCGACTACATCTGGATGTGGGAGAATCGCTCGGGCCGCCTTCCCGTCGACACCCTGCTCGTCGGGGACACCGCCGTCGACGGTGTGTTGGCCAGTGACCACCTGGGGGTCATCGGAGTCCTTCGATGAGACCGCATTGGTGGCGCCCCGCGCTTCTCGACGAGCGATACCGCCGTCTCGATACGCCCGTGAAGGGAATCCAAACAACCTCTTGTGTGCTGTTGTTGTTGCTTGCGGGGTGCGGCGGCGGTCGCGCGGCGACGGGGTCCGACGCAGCGCCGACCTCGGCGTCGCCCCCCCCCGGCGACGGTGCGGTGACGGTCGCCGTCGACCCTGAAAATGTGCGCGCGAACGCTGCGTTCTTCGAAGCCGTGGCCGACGACGCGTTCCGCTACTACCGCTTCGTCAATGTGTCCTTCTCGGCGGCCGTGTGTGCGTATTTCGGCGACGACATCGCGCAGATGCCCTACGTGAATCTCCACGGCGACGCGCACGTGGAGCAGTACGCGATCACGTCGGTCGGACGTGGGCTTGCCGACTTCGACGACTCGTCGACCGGACCCGCGGTCGTCGACCTCGTACGCTTCGGCGCGTCGCTGGACCTCGCGGCGCGGGCTCACGGGTGGACGAACCGCGCAGCGCTGCTCGACCGGTTCCTCGCCGGCTACCGCGCGTCGCTGCGCGATGGCGACTACGAGTGCGAGGAACCCGCCCTCGCGGCGACGCGACGCGCGACATTTGCCGACGACCGCTCGGCCTTCCTCGCCGAAGCGGACTCGCTGATGCGCCCCCTCGATGCACCGACCGAGGCACAGGTGCTCGCGGCCTTCCGCCGCTACGTGGGGCGCATGACAGACAGCGGTGAGTGGGGCGAGGATCACTTCTCGGTGCGCGGTATCGGCGGGCTCGAGATCGGGATCGGGAGTCGCCTCGACCAGAAGTTCCTGGTGCGCGTCGAGGGTGACACGCCGGACCCGCTCGACGACGTGATCCTCGAGCTGAAAGAGGTGCGTGATCTGTCGGGCATCCCCTGCGTCGACGCCGGAGCGTCCGGCAGTGCGTTTCGCGTCTTGATCGGGCAGGCACGCATCGGTGGTGACATCGACCCTTACCTCGCCCCGGTTCCAGCCGCCGCCGACGGGATCTTCGAGCGCCGTCCGTTCTGGGCGCGCGCCTGGTTCGACCACTACTACGAGGTCAGTGTCGACGACCTGACCGAGCCGGCAGACCTCGAGGCGATCGCCTATGACGTGGGTGTGCAGCTCGGCCGCGGTCACGTCGTTCAGATCGCTGCGCCACTCGATGCCCAGCTGCGAGTGGCGCAGCTCGAGCTGCTCGACCGCATCGAGCCCGACGTGATCCGGGCGATCGCCGAGCTCGCCGAAGGCACGGTCCTCGGCTGGGAGCAGTTCCGGACAGAGGTCTCCTCTGCCCTAGCGGGGCCGTGAGCGCGTCGGTCCCGTCCGGTCTGCTCCTCGTCGAGTGCGTGCCACCCGACCCGTGGACGCATTACCGCGCCGAGCACTTTCCCTATCTGCAGGGCATGGCCGCGCGGGTGGGGATCCCGACCCAGTGGTTCGCGCTGGCGTCCGGCGCCGACGGAGGCGATCGTTTCTTCTTCTCCCCGACCGACGGGCAGCGTGCCCTGATCAGCGCGGCGATCACCGGAGAAGGGGTGACTCACGTCGTCTTCGACGAGAGCCTCTGTCCGGAGTTCGCTGCCTTCCTGGCCGACGAGTTTCCGTCGGTCGTCGTGGCGTGCATCGGAGACCTGGAGCCTGCGTTGCTCCCGGTCGACGGGCCGGCTGCGTCCGCATTGGCGTTGCTCGGTATCCGGATCGACGTCGAGGGCCCCCCCGACATCCACCGGCTGGGGCTGTTGGATGCCGCGGGGCCGCGCTACGAGCGGGTCGTCGATGCCGCCCTGGCCGCGGGTCCTGCTGTTCCGATCCACGTCCTGTGTGGCGGGGAGTGTGCCTATCGGCGCCCCGTGCGCGCGAACCCGGCCTTCGACGGCGTCGATCTCGCCGAGGCCGCGTTTCAGCGTGGCTGTTCGTTCTGCCCGAGCGGCTCGTTCTATTCGCCGAAGTGGCAGTTCGCGTCGGACCCGGTCGACCTGGCGATGAGTCAGATCGACGCCGCATGCGCGGCGTGTGCCGCGGACCCGGAGCTCGCAGCGTTCTTCTCCTCGTCGGCCGACCGGCGCCTCCACTTCATGATGCGCGGTGCCGTGATCGTCCAGCGCCTCGAGGCCTTCTTCGAGCGTCTGCTCGACCGCGACAGGGCACCGGCGGTGTTCCTCCTCTCGGTGCGCGCGGACGAGCGTCTCGGGCGCGCCGAGATCATCGAGCGCTGGCTGCCGAGGTTGGCGGAGGCGGGCCACGCGATCGGGGTCTGGGTGATCGGTGTCGAGAACTTCTCGGCCGCTGAGAACGCGCGCTTCAACAAGAACATCTCCGCGGAGCAGGTAGTCCGGAGCCACGAGCGGATGAGCGCCTGGGAGGACACGTGGCCGACGGCGTTCTCCTTCCGCCGTTGGGGCGGATTCGCCGTGATCCTGTTCACCCCGTGGACGACACTGGACGACCTCGCCGTGAACATCGAGTGCCTGCGGCGGATCGACCAGGCCCGGGAGTCTCCCTATGCGCTGCGGTCTCGCCTGCAGCTCCGGCCGGGCGCGCCGATCACCCTGCTCGCCACCCATGACGGCCTCGTGACCGAGGTCAGCGACGAACCGCCGTGGGACTCCGGCTGCCTGACGAGCTGGCAGGAGCGCGAGGTACCCTGGCGCTTCGCCGACCCCGGCACCGCATGGACCTACCGCATCGCGTCCCGACTCGTGCCCACCGACGAGCTCGCCGACGACCCGCTCTATCAGCGGGTCCAGCGGCACGTGGGGTCTGCGGTGGGGCTCGGGCTCCCGTGCCTCGACCTCTTCGAGGCGCTCGTGGCGATCGTGGGAGAGTCCACCACGGAGCTCGACGAGGAGCCGATATTGGCGGCCCTGGAGACGTGGGCGGCCGAGGCGTCGCGGCCGTTGGCACAGCCAACGGAGCAGCTCTTCGCCGACTACGAGTCGCCCGACACCGCGCGGTCGTTCCCCTGGCCCTCGGCGCTGCGCTTCCTCGTGCGGCCCGTCGGCTCCGAGCGAACGTATGTCTTCGGCGTCGGGCCGGCGACTGACGACCGGCAGTGGTACCGCCGCGTGGCCGGAGTGGCGCTCACCTACGCCCATGACACGAACACGACCGCGTCGGAGGCGTTCGCGCGGGTGGTCGCGCTCGCCATGCGTTCCGCCCCGTCGGCGCCGACCGCGGACGACGTGCCCTGGTGGCGTGCGGCGATCGGCCGAACGCTCGAGCGCGCGGGCCTGGCCGACCGGTTCGAATGGACCGTCGATTGGACGAACTCGTCCGGCCCGCCAGGCGACCGAGACGACGACGCAACTGCCATTGATGCGGCGGGCCATTGACGCTCTCCCCTTCACAGCTGCGCGTGCGCCGCCTAACCTGGATATCTCACAGGCCTCGGGCTGCGGCGCCGGAACTCCGGACGATTCCTGCGTCGGCTCCGTCGAGAACGTTCGACGTACTGTCGAGTACGCCTGCACGTTCTCTCGGCCACCGACTTCGGACTCGCCTCGGCCTCCAGCCCCTCGCCGTCCAGAAATGTGAGACATCCAGGCTAACTTGCCTCCACGATGGCCCGTCGGTGCGGTGAGCGATGTGGAATGACGAACAGAAGAAGAAGGCCGGGCGCCGGCTGAGGAAGATCGAAGGTCAGGTGGCCGGCATCCGCCGCATGATCGAGCAGGACAAGGATTGCGCCGACGTCCTGCCCCAGGTCTCCGCGGCCCGTGCCGCGCTGGCCCGGGTCGGCCAGCTCCTGCTCACCGAACATGCCGGCGAGTGCGTTCGCGACGCCTTCGAGCACGACGACCCGGAGGCCGGGGTCCGAGCGGTCGACGAGCTGATCGAGATCATGGTGCGCTACGGCTGTCGTTGATGTCCGGTGACCGCGAAACGGGCGCGGCGAGCCTGCTCCTCGTCGAATGCGTCCCTGCCGATCCCTGGTCGCACTATCGGGCGGTGCACTATCCCTTCGTTCGAGCGTTGGCACGCCGCCACGGGTTTCCGGTGCAGTGGCTGGCGGTGGCTTCGCACGTCGCGGGAGACCCCGCGGAGCGCTTCTTCTTCTCGCCGGCCGATGCGCAACGTCACCGGATCTTCGAGGCTATTCGCGCCCACGCGGCCACGCACGTCGTCTTCGACGAGAGCCTCGCCCCGGGTTTCGCAGGCCAGCTCGGGGCCGCGTTCCCCAGTCTCCGCGTGTCTTCCGTCGGCGACATGCCGGGAGCCTCGCTGCCGGTCCAGGAACATGCCGACGACGCGCTCGAAGCGATCGGACTGCCCGTCGCCGAGCGACCTGCTTCGGCACCGACCGTTCGCCTGCTCGACGCGGTGGTCCCCGACTATGCCCGCGTGGTCGAGCCCGGCCTCAATCCGGAGGCGGCCCTGCCAATCCAGGTGTTGTGCGGCGGCGATTGCGCCTACCGACGGCCGGTGCGGGCGAACCCTGCCTACAAGGATGTCGACCTGAGCAGTGCCGGGTTCGACCGCGGGTGCACCTTCTGCCCATCCGGTGCCGCCCACACGCCCCGGTGGTCGTACGCGACGCCGCCCCTCGACCTCGCCTTCCGCCAGATCGAAGCCGCGCTCGATGCCTGCGAGTCCGATTCGGACCTGGCCGAGCTCTGCTCGTCGCCGGACGACCGTCGGCCGCACTTCATGATGCGAGGCCCCTCGATCGTGCAGCGGCTCGACAACTTCCTCGACCGCCTGCTCGCCGAGGAGCGTGCGCCCGGCGTGTTCCTCCTCTCGTGCCGCACCGACGAGCTCCTCGGGCGCGCCGCCGTGATCGAGCGGTGGCTGCCCGCCCTCGAGGCCGCCGGACACGCGCTGGGCATGTGGGTGATCGGCGTCGAGAACTTCTCCGCCGCCGAGAACGCTCGCTTCAACAAGAACATCTCGGCTGACCAGGTCGTCCGCGCACACGACCTGATGCAATGCTGGGAGCACGACTACCCCACGGCGTTCTCGTTCCGGAAGTGGGGTGGTTTTGCGGTGATCCTGTTCACCCCGTGGACGACCCCGGAAGACCTGGTCGAGAACGCCCGCTTCATGCGTCGTGTGGACTCGGCCGACGGACGTTCGTACGCGCTTCGGTCTCGTTTGCAGTTGCGGCCGGGTGCCCCGATCACCCTGCTCGCCGTCCATGACGGGCTCGTCGTCGAGACCAGCGACGAGCCCCCGTGGGACTCCGGCTGCCTGACCAGCTGGCAGGAGCGCGAGGTGCCGTGGCGATTTCGCAATCCGCGGGCGGCCTGGAGCTATCGGATCGCCTCCCGCCTCGTGCCGACGGACGAGCTGTCCGGAGAGCCGCTCTACGAACGCGTGCAGCGCTGCGTCGAGCCGTCGTACCAGGCTGGCATTGACGCCTTCCGGCTCTTCGAGGGGCTCGTCGACGTCGTTCGACGGCCGGACATCCCGCTCGCCGAAGACGCGATCCTCGACGCGCTGGCGGCGTGGGGGCGCGGGATCGCGGTGTCCGAGAGACGCGTCGGATCCGACGAGCAGCTCTTCGCCGACCACGAGTCCCCGGAGACCGCCCGCGCGTTCCCCTGGGAGGCGGCCTTGCGTGTGTTGGTGCGGCCCGTCGGAGGCGGCGCCACCTTCGTGTTCGGCGTCGGGCCCGTGACCGACGATCGGCAGTGGTATCGCCAGGAGCGCGGACTTGCGCTGATGTACGCCCACGAGCGCAATACGACCGCGTCCGAGGCATTCGCGCGGGTCATCGCCGTGGCGATGCGGTCCGCCCCCGACTGTCCGGGCCGCGCCGACGTCCCCTGGTGGAGAGCCGCGATCGGGCGCGTGCTGGAGCGGGCCGGTCTGGACGAGCGTTTCGAGTGGGGCGTCGACTGGGTCGACGCCACGACCCGCCGCGCCGACGGGCGTTCGGTGCCGCCGCCGGAGTAGCCGCGCGGCACGGGTTCGACGGGCCGGCCGGGTCCAGGCGGCTGTCCAAGATCGCGACCATGGGGTATGACGAGGGCAGAGCCACTCCGTGGAGATTCGATGCCCAGAGAACGCCTGATCGCACTCCTCGACGAGGTCCGCGACGAACTCGAGAGAGCCGACGCAGCCGGTGAGTCCGAGCTCGACGACGAGACCGCCGCCAAGCTCCGCGCGGTCGATGGTGACATCCGCGGGTGGCTCGACGACGAAGACGACGACGACGAGGAGTCGTTCGTCGAGCGCACGCAGGAAGCCATCGCCGTTTCGAGGTCGAGCACCCGACGCTCACCGCCGTCCTCAACCGGATCGCGGACACCCTCGCCAAGATGGGGATCTGACTGCGGTCAGGTCTCTGCGCGCGCGTGCGCCACGATCCGCCTCGCAGCTCGCTCCGCCAACGCGGCGACGGTCAGGCTCGGGTTCACCCCGATGTTCGAGGCAATCGCCGACGCGTCGGTGACGTAGAGGCCGGGGTGGCCGAAGACCTGGTGGTCCGTGTCGATGACCCCGTCGTTTGCGTCGCGCCCCATGCAACATCCGCCGAGGATGTGGGCCGTCACCGAGAGGTTGCCGAGAGCGGAGAGCGAGGAGTCGAAGGGCTCTCCACCCGCGACGGACGCGAGGTTCCGGGCGGTCTCCGCCGCGATCGGCAGGTGTGCGGGCGGTGGCGTGGAGCCCTCGGCCACGCGGGTCCGCAGCCGGCGGCGCCCCAGCCCCCACAGCCCCCGCTCGACGACGAACTCCAGCTCGCTGTCGCGGTGCTGCATGACCGTGAGCACCGTCACCCGTTCGTGCCAGGCCTTGTCGAAGAGACCCGCCAGCCATGACCCGGGGCGTCTCACCAGCTGCCAGACACTGCGCGCGAGGCGCGTCCACCAGGTGCGCCCGGTGACCGACGGCCACGCCTGGAATCGCATGAACCGATAAGCAGGCGGGAAGCGGTTCTGCGTGATGTGTGTCTCGTCGTCCGGGTAGAAGTGCGACGAGATTGCGGTCCCGTCGAGCAATCCGTCGGGCGCCGACTCGTGTCGAACGCCGACGATCGCCTCGCTGTTGGTACGGACACCGACCCCGAGGCGCGCCGAGAGCTCCGGGAGCGTCCTCTCGGTGTCTCGACAACGCAGCAGAAGATCCACCGTGCCGACCACGCCGGCCGCCACGATCACCCGGCGACCGGTGATCGACGCGACCGTCGCCCCGGTTCGGGGATCCACGGCGTCGACCCGGTACCCGCCGTCGCACCGAACGATCCGCGTGACCCGGTGGTGGGGGAGCACCCGCGCACCGAGCGCCTCGGCGAGGTAGAGGTAGTTGCGGTCGAGAGAGTTCTTCGAGTCGTGCGGGCAGCCGGCGATGCATCGTGCGCAGAAGGTGCAGCCGGTTCGCGCCGGCCCGCGCCCGTCGAAGTAGGGGTCGTCGACCGTCTCACCCGGGGTGCCGAAGAAGATCCCGTTGGGGGTCGGCCCGAAGGTGTCTCCGCAGTCGTCGCGTTCGGCAGTCTCGCGCAGCCAGTCGTCCATCAGCGACGACCGGGGGTTCGCGGCCACGCCGAGCATTCGCTCCGCCTCGTCGAACTCCGGGCCGAGCTCCCGGCACCAGTCGACGCCAAGCTTCTGCCAGCCGGCCTGCGCGAAGATCGACGGGTCCGGCCGAAGCAGAACCGCCGCGTAGACGAGGCTACCTCCGCCGACGCCCACCCCGCCGACGATGCCGACGTGGCGAAAGACGTGCTGGACGAAGAACCCGAACATCCGCGCGCCGGGCAGCCACGCCAGGCGTCCGAGCCTGTCGTCCGCCGCGAACATGTCGTCGGCGCTGACCCGGCCGCCCTGTTCGAGCACCGTCACCCCCAAACCGGCCTCCGCCAGCCGGAGCGCCGTCACGCTGCCACCGAACCCGCTACCGACGATGACGACGTCTGTGTCCATCGTGGGGGCGTCGCATGGACCGTTGGGGCCGTCGGGGTTCATGGGTATGCGGGCTCCTCGGCCCCCTCGGTCAGCCAGGCGTCACCCGCAGAACGCCGTGCGGGTCACCTGGCGGCCGGCGCATGGATGGGGGGCGGGTCAGAACGGGAAGTCCGCGACGATGACACCGTCGCCGTAGATCGCCAGCGCGTCGACCACGTCGTCGAACGTGAGCGCGGTCGTCCCGTTCGGAGACGGGTACCAATCCCCCAGGCCGTCGAGGAGGGGCGAGCCGAAGTCGATCACGTCGATGCGGGAGCCCGTGCCCACGCGCGTCTCCGTCGCGTCCGGCACCAGGCCGGTCCCGACCATGAGGCGCCAGGCCCCGCCGGAGTAGTGCAACATCACGACGATGCCGTCCCGCTCCAGGAACGCCGCCAGCACCTCGCGCAGCGCCGGGCCGACGGTCGCCTCCTCGGCGCCGATCGCCGACTCCTGCTCGTAGATCAGGAAGACGTCGGCGTCAGCCAGGTGGTCTTCGACATCGCCATAGGAAGCCACGTGCACGATGTCGACGGTGCGTCCACGCCGGTCCGCCTCGGTCTCGATCGCGATGTCGGCGTTGGCCACCTCGGTCTCGAGGTCTCCCCACTCGGTATAGCCCACGACCGTGATGTGACCGGGCTGGTAGAAGACGGCGTTGCCCAGCAGGATCGCCGAGGGGTCGGCCGTCAGGTAGAAGTCGTGGCCGATGTAGAAGACGTGGCCGTCCCCGTGTTCGGCCTCGAGCTCACAGTCGGCCGAGCATCCGTCGCCGGACACCCGGTTGCCGTCGTCGCAATCCTCCCCGGCGTCGATGACGTGGTCGCCACAGACGCCGCCGTCGACACAGGCGCCGTCGACACAACCGGCCTCGCACGCCTCGACGAAGAACGCGTTCGAGCCGTCGCTCGCGCAGATGTACGCGTCGCCGTCGATGCACTCCGGCTCGGCGGGGAAGCACGCCCAGGGCAGGCACTCGCCGAACTTGCAGTAGGCGGCCTCGTCGGCGCACTCGTAGTACGTCACCGACGTGCCCTCGGCGTCGCACGTCACCACCGACGTGTCTTCGCACCACACGGACCACGGTTCGCAGGCGAGCTCGACGCAGGCGCCCCCGTCGCAATACTCCATCTCGCCGTCGCAGACCTCGACCAGGTCGAGCGACGTGCCGCGCTCGTTGCACGCGAAAACCGCGTCGCCGTCGCACGACCACACGCCCGCTTCGCAGACGACGGGCACGCAGCGCCCGTCTTCGCACACGCCGTCGGGGCACTCGCCGTCGCTCCGGCACCCGGTGTCCGGCCGATCCGTGTCCGTTCCGCCACCATCGGTCGTTCCGCCACCATCGGTCGTTCCGCCACCATCGGTCGTTCCGCTGCCGTCGGTTGTTCCGCCTCCGTCGGTCGTGTCTCCGCCGGGATCGGTCACGTCGCCGCTGGGATCGGTCGCATCTCCTGGCGTGGAACCGTCTCCGGCCGTACCGGCGTCGCCGATGGGAATGACGAAGATCGGTCCATCGTCGGCGCAGGCTGCCAGGGCGGCCAGTGCGAGTGCGACGGTCAACGTTCGGGCGACGGAGGTGTGGGGACTCTTCATGGGTACGCGCTCGTCAGGCGGCCCGATCGCGGGCCGACGATGAAAGACATGCCCGCTGCTCTAGCGAGTTCCCACCCCGGAATACAGATCCGGAGTGATTTCAGTGTGTTAGATGTGTTCG
>CAZFPM010000064.1:5019-24864 GCA_964520965.1 uncultured Myxococcales bacterium | reverse complement strand
AAGGGCGAGGCCAAGAGCAGCGCGATGATCAACGTCGGGGCGATTCTCATGTGGCGGTTGTAGCGCCGAATCCGGCGCGGCTCAATCGCAGCCGGAGCCGCGGCGGTCGCCCGTCTGCCTCGCCGCGGCTCCGCCGGGCTGCGACCGTGGCGTGGACCGCGCCCGCCAGCCGGATGTCGCGGACGTCCTCCACGGAGTGGAGTATGGCGCCTGCGCTTGTCCCCGACGGGGCCACTGCTATGATTCCGCCGGCCACCCGCCGGAGGTGGAACTCCGCAACCCCGTCAATCGGCCGAATGACCAGCCCCACGATCCTCGCCGTCGTCCTCGCCTGTGGGCTCGCAGCGTGCAGCGGTGACGCCGGCACCGGGGCTGACTCTTCGCCGGACGCTTCATCCGACGCTCCGTCCGACGCCGCGGCCTCCTATCCCGACGCGCCCGCGTCGTTCCCCGACGTCGATCTCGCCGACGTCGCGATCGACGTGCCATACGACAGCGTCGAGCCGGACGCGTGCGCGGTCGTCCGGGACGCCACGCTCGTCCGGCATCGCAGCGTGCCCGGCGGCCGCCAGTTCCACCTTCGCCTCTCGGACGGCGACGGCTGGCCCTTGGACGGCGCCTACGCCGACTGTGTCATCGTCGAGGACGCGACCGCAGGAACGGCGCCGGTCGTCTGGACCCGAGGCGAGGCCGAGCCTGGAGCGACCTTGATCGTGGCCCGCTGGACCCCCGGCGAGGCCGAAGTCTCCCGCGCCTGGATCGACGCTTACATCGCGAGCCGACCGGCCCGAGAGCGGATCGCGATCTGGGCATGGTCGGACACCCTGCTGCAGGTGGTCCCTTCGACGACCGACCGCGCGCGCATCGACGCTCGCCTCGATCGCGTGTGGCGCGCCGATGACGCAACGCCTGTCGAGTTCGGGACCGCCGCGCTGGTCGCCTCCGAGTTGTGGGAGCGGATCGAGGAGGACTCGCTCCTCGGGGCTCGAACGGTCGTCTTCGTCGCGCCCGAGCTCGACCTGCCCGAGTGGCCGGACATCGACCGTGACCAGATCACGGACCATTGGGTCGTCGCCAGCGCCGCGGACGACATCGACAATGTGCGCGCGCACCGCATCGACGGCGATCCGCTCGACACCGTGGCGTCCGTCTCCGGCCATCTGGATGCGGAGGTCGACGCCGGACTCGCGGTTTTGGCGTGGTGCGACAACGGAGAGCGCCTCGACCTGACGTTCTCGTCCGGCGATGACCGGCTGTTCCGCACCACGATCGGCGACGCAGCCGACGAGGACAAGGGCGCCCCGTGCGATCTTGCGGCGGCCCTGGAGGCGGCCCCGGCGCCATTCCCCACCCTGTCGATGGCCTTCGACGACGCCGAGTGGGCTACTTACCAGGCGCGCTACGACGCCCGGAACAAGGACGACTTCGTGGGTGCCATCCAGCTCGGTGAGGACGCACGGGTCGGGCGCATGACCGCGCATTTCCGCGGCCAGTCGTCGATGGACTGCGTGCGGAAGAACTTCGCCGTGGACCTCGACGGGGGAGACGCACGGTACGTCGCCGACGGCTCGGCGACGGACGAGTTCTACTTGATCTCCATGTGCCTCGACGAGCTGTACATCAACCAGATCAACGGCGACCGGTTGATGGCCGACCTCGGGGTCTGGCACGTGGAGCTCGCCCCGGTCGAGCTCCGCATCCAGGATCAGAGCCAGGGCGTGTACCTCTTCGTGGAACAGGTCCAGGACCAGATCCGGCGTGACATCTCCCGGGCGACGGCGCTGATCCGGCGCCGCACCGACATCGACGGCAAGCCGGCCGAGGTGAAGTGGACCACCGACCCGGATGAGGCCGCCGTGCTCGCCCGATACGACCGATTCCTGGGGAGCTTCGACGAGGTCGAAGGCCGCGCCCTGGTCGAGGCGCTCCGCGACCGGATGGACCTCGACCAATACCTTCGATGGATCGCCTTGATGTCCGCGTTGGGCAACGGCGATTACGTCGACGAGGCCTTCTTCATCGCCACCGATGGCGTCGACGCGGAGCACCGGGAGATCGAGTACTACCTCGTGCACGGCTGGGACCCCGACGACCTCTTCTCGGTCTGCCATCACGGCGGCCGGTTCGCCATCGAGGATCCGCACGGCCTGCTCTATTGCGCGGAGGCCGTCCTCGACCATCGCATCTTCGCCGACCCCGTCGTCTACGAGCTCTACGTCGACACGCTCGACGCACTGCTCCAGTCGCTGACGGACGCACGGTTCGCAGAGGTCAGCGACCGCACGGCGGAGGAGCTCCTCTTCCTCTTCGAGCGCGATGACGTGCGGGGCGCGATGGTCGAGGCCCTGGCAGACGCTCCCGATTTCGCGTCCGCCGAGGGCGCCCGGGCCGTCATCGAGGGGGCGACCGACGCGCTTCAGGGGCGATACGCCGAACGCCGCAGCCTGCTGCTCGATCGGATAGCCGCGTACCGGACCCGATGATTCCCAGTCGACGTCCCCTGCTTCGCCCGCTGTTCGCCGTCGCGCTCGCCTGCGCGCTTACGGCCTGTGGAGACAGCCAGACGAGCGGCGACCGGGACGTGGACGCCGACGGCGGCGACCACCCCGCGGACGTCGATGCATCGACGTCCGACGATGGGGCGCGACCCCTGGTCGATGTCGATGACGATGGCGCCCTCGATGTCTTGCCGGATGTCGTCGGCGACCCGGCCCGCGACCCGGCCCGCGACCCGGCCCCCGATCTCGACGTTCCCCCGGATGACGACGTGCGATTCTCCCTCGTTTCCCCCGCTCGCGTACCGGTCGGGGTCGCGCTGCCGATCGTGGTGCGCGCCCTCACGCCCGAGGGTGAGGTCGACGCGGCACGCAGCGGCTGGCTGGACATCTCGGTAGATGGCACCGGCTCCGTCGGTGCAGACCGCGTTCTGCTCCGAAGAGGCGTGGGATCGGTGACCGGTGTGCTCGTAGGAGGCCCGGTAGAGTTGGCTGTCGACGGCGACGACGGGGCGGGAACCCCGGTCGGAGCATCCGACGCAGAGGCAGTCGAGGTCGGCGGAGAGTTGCCCGTCGGAGAGACACGGTGGAGTGGGATCGTGCGGCTCACCGGCGAGACCCGGGTCCCCGTCGACGGCACGTTGGTCGTCGCCGCGGGCACGGTGGTTCTGGCCGTGGGAGGCGTGAACCTGGTCGTCGACGGGACCCTCCAGGTCGAGGGCACGGACGAAGCGCCAGTCCTCTTTGCTCCGTCGGTGGTGGACCAGCCCTGGGGCGGGGTCGTCATGAGCGAGAGCGCCACCATCGTCGGCGCGATGTTCGTCGGCGCCGGCGCCGATACGTCTCGCGCCTTCGGACACTCGAACAGCCAGGCGGTCTTGTTCGGGGATGGTGCCGACGTGACGCTGCGAGACGTCGTGATCCAGGATTGCCCGGGCAAGGCGATGGGGGCACGGGGAGGGCAGTGGCTGATCGAGCGTTCCCTCGTGACGAGGACCGACACGGGCGGCGAGTTCGAGCACGTCGCCGTGACACTGCGGGACAGCCATTACCTCGACTTCCCCGAGATCGACCCGGCGCCGCGCGACGATGACAATGACGCGATCTACCTGCTCGGCGACCCGACAGCGATCGACCCGCCGCGGTCACGGTTGGAACGCGTGACGTTCATCCGGGGCGCCGACGACGGCATCGACCACAACGGCAGCACCGTCGAGGTGGTCGGTTGTTGGATCGAGGGGTTCGACAACGAGGGAATCGCCGCCTCGAGCGGTGGACGGGTCGGTGTCAGCGACACGGTGATCACCGGATGCGCACAGGGACTGGAGGCGGGATACGGGGGGCCGCTGGTCGAAGCCGACCACGTTCTCGTGCACGGCTGCGGCGTCGGGCTGCGCTTCGGGGACAACTACACCCGGGAGTACACGGGCGAGCTCCGGGTGACCGACTCGGTGATCCAGGGCAATCTCGAGCGCGCCGTCTGGAACTGGGTGCTCACGGACGAGCGGCCGCGCGACGGGGCCGTGCAGGTGTCGACGTCGCTTCTCGACGCCGACGAGGCCGAAGGCGGGGAGGGCAACGTCGTCGGTGTCGCCCGGTGGACCGACGACCTGATGTTGGCCCCCGAATCACCCGGGCAGGGCATCGCGTCCGATGGGGGTAACCCGGGGCTACTGACGCCGCGGCCGCCCGGACCGGTCAGAGATTGAACTCGTAGCCGAGTCCGATCACGTCGTGGCGAACGGCCCGACGGTCACCGACGCGTCGCTGCGCCATGTAGAACACGCCGACCTCGTGTTGCCCGAAGTCGTAGTCGGCGCCGACCCGGACGCGCCACCGACCGATGCCGAACCCGTCTGGCTGCCCGAGGCCCACGAAGACCTCGGTGCTGGCGTAGGGGGTGAGATCGCCCAGGTCCTCGTATTCGACCTGGAGTCGGTTCCGCCACGTCGGCGCCCAATAGTCGATGGCAGGATCCGAGTCGCGGGCCGCCTGCACACGGAGGCGATAGGAGAGTTCCAGCGGGCCGACGTCGAACCACGTGCGCGCGTCGGCGGTCAGCCGGTGACCGTATTCCCACGCCAAGTCCTTGTTGTGGACGGCCTCGAACCGATAGCCCACGGCGGGGCGAAAGTGCGGGATGCCGTGCCAGGTCAGTCCAACGGCGGGCAGCACCTCGTGGAGTCGGCCGAGGTCCTGGTCCCACCGGAGGCCTTGGCTGACTCCGAGCTGGATGTGGTCGCTCAGCTCTGCAGAGAACTGCGCCGACAGCCAGAGTTCGACCTCGTTCTCTGCGGCGGTAGCCGTCGTCGCCAGCACAGAGATACACAACGCGGCCGCGAGCCCGGCGAGTCGGAGAGTCGAATGGCGTCGGGTCATGCCTCGAGGACCCCGGACGTCGTGGGGCAATAGACCGTGATCTTCGCCGTGTCGCGCAGCAGGTCGACCGAATTGATCTCGGCGCGCACGATCTCCAGCCCGGTGCGGGCCTTGATGTCGGCTGCGAGCGACTCCTCGCGACCCGGTAGCAATAGCTCGAGATGATCGTACGTGATCGTGCGCCCTCTCAGGTGTTCGCCGCTCTTCCTGTACTCCAGCAGGTAGGTCATCACGACGACGATCGCGTTCATGAGCACGAGCTCCATGACGCTGATTTCGCTGTTCGCAACCGAGTTCAGGATCGCCAGCCCGATCACGACGAAGAGGTATGTCAGGTCGCGGATCCGGATCGGCTCGGTCCGGTACCGCAGGATCCCGAACACCGCGAAGAGGCCGAGCGCAAATCCAAGTTCGATCGGCACCTTGCGGAGCAAGAAGCACGTCGCGAACGTGATGATGTTGAACGCGTAATACGTGAAGACGTAGTCGTTCCAACGGTACAGCCGGACGTAGATGTACCGGATGACGACGATTACGGCCGTGAGGTCCAGTGTGAGGCGCATCACCAGCTTCCCGACCGCTTCGCCGTCGAGGAACTCGTCGGCGCCCCACCAATCCAGGAACCAGGCCATGAAGCTCTCAAGCATCGTGGTACCTCATCAAATCACGAACGATAGGTCGGAGCTTCGGGGGAACCTTGTCGTCGACGACCGCAGCCGTTCCGACGCAATACTTGCTCATTCGTCGGCGCCTCGCCCTGGTGGCGCGGAGTGCCTGCATTCCCGGTGCGCGCCCGGAGAACCTCGCCTGCTTCAACTCCACGAACCCGATAACGTCGAGGGAGACGCCAGCTCCATACATGGAGAAGTGCACTCCGAGATCGACGGTCAGGCGCTCGTGGCTATCGCGTCCCACGAGGGTCGCGCGCGGGAAG
This sequence comes from uncultured Myxococcales bacterium, assembly GCA_964520965.1. Taxonomy (GTDB): domain Bacteria; phylum Myxococcota_A; class Bradymonadia; order REDH01; family REDH01; genus CAZFPM01. The sequence goes on along the minus strand of CAZFPM010000064.1, from coordinate 19,056 downwards.
TCGATGCGCAGCGACGGTGTCGGCTGCACGTCGGCGCCCAGCTGCTCGACCAACCAGGCGCGATCCGCGTCGTCGAGCGCGAGCGACTCGTAGCCACGCGGCCGGCGGAACTTGCTGATGACACCGTACTTGTCCTTCTTCTTCAGCTCGAGAAAGCACACGCCGCGCTCCACGTATCGGCGAACCCGGACCTTGACCCGGGGCCGACGCCCGCGGAGGTGGTCCCGATAGAACCCCTTCTCGTCGATGTCGTAGTAGAGGGTCTCGTAGTGGGCGACGGTCGAGCCGGACGATAGCACGACCGCGAACTTCGGCTTCAGCCGTTCGAAGAGCGCGGGAAGATCGCCCCGCGGCAACAGGAACTTCGTGTCCACCCGCTTCTGGAGCGCCCGGGCCTGGAGGAGATCCTCGGTCGCGACCTCGAAGTCGGCCAGCGCCGACCGACCCGGCGGTACCGTAAGCTCGTTCGAGCCCGGTCCGCCAGTCGTCCAGCGGCAACGATCCAGCTCGCGTTCCCAGTCGCGTCGAAACGTCCGGGCCACCCGTGGTCGCGCATCTCCGGCGCGCCCTCCGCCCTCGGCTCGCATCAGCATCGGCGATCTTCCGGTAGGGTCGTGGATGGGCATCTACGGGGTCACCGCGAGGGTCATGACGTCAAAGCGGGTTTCCACCGCCGTCTCAAATGCATCGTACGCGGGGTCGAAGTCAATTCCCCGGTCCCACGCCTCGAGATCGCGTGCGGCATGCGCCGCGATGCGAGCCCGGCGTTCAGCGAGGTTCGACCAGAGCCAGTCGATGCGGTCGGGGTCCGCGAGGTAATCCGCATACGCCGCCAGGTAGGGGTCGCGATACTCGGGAATCGAGAAGAGTCGGGGAGAGAACCGATCGGTGCCGTGCCACCGAGACGTCTCCGGGTCGACAGGCACGCCATCCCAATTCATACCCCAGGTCGCGTCCGCGTCCCACGTCACGATCCGGAAGCGCGAGGCCAGCACGGCCCAGTCGTAGTACAGGTAGTAGTTCTTGGTGAAGGTGTCGCGGTTGTCCGCGAGCGTGTGAACGGTCTGCCACGCGAGAAAATCGTCGAGATCCAGCCGGGTTACGACGTGAGCCTCGAACGAGTCGAAGTCTGTCGCGGTCCAGGTCAGCGCGCCGAGGAGCTCGCCCAGCGCATCCGAAGGGGCGTGGTCGTTGCCCTTCTGCGAGAATCCCTCCAGCGGATCGGACTTGTCTCCCCAGTTCGCGTGGTGCGACTCCGCCTTCAACAAGAGTCCATCGCGGTCGAAACCCTGGCGCGTGAGATACTCCTCGTCCACCCGCTCGATCAGCGCGTAGAACCCGTGGTAGGTCTCGTTGAGCCAGAGGTTGGCGTACTGGCACCGCGGCGCCAACCCCCCGTGTTCGCGCACCAGGTCCAGCGTGGCGCAGTTGCGCGTGTACGTCGGGTCGATCCAGCTGGCCTGCAACACCACCCGCCGGTGTCGCTCCGGAGTCTCCGAGAACGCGACGGTCTCGAGGGGATCGTCTTCGTGGAAGCGCAGTCGGAACGAGAGTTTCGGGAACGTGCGTGCGAGCCCACCGTGCACCTCCATCTCGACATCGCGGTACCTGCGGTCATCGACCCGGACCTCGACGTCGATCTCCACAGCGTGGTCCTGCGGGTGGGCATAGAGATACTCGAAGTCGGAAGCGTCTCCGTCGACGTAGAGATCGACGACCGCGAAGGGAATCGCCTCCGGACGGTCGACCTCGGCGTCTCCGATCGCGTCGGCGTCGGCGTCGGGAGCCGAATCTTCCGACGTCGTGTCCTCGGTGGTCGTGTCCCTCGGGGTACCTGCGTCGGTGTCGGTCGAGATCGGCGGGCCGACGTCCGGGCTCGCGTCGGGCCTCGTGTCCGGGGTGGTCGACGTGCCGCTGGCGTCGTCGCCGCACGCGATCAATGCGACGGCTGCGATCGAGACCAGGAGTTGTGGCACGCGGTTGACCATTGGGACACCCGAAAAGGGCGGCCATTCTCCACGCGAGTCCGATCGGACGCAAGCGCGTCTGGCCAGGACGCGGGCGGGGGGGCGGCGCGCGCGCGTCGGGAAACCAGCAGTGGCGCGTCTCCTCGAACCGGTGACGAGCCTCGCGTCGTGCGGCGGACACGAATTGAGGGAATACCCTGGACTATCCACACCTTGACACTCAATGATGGCCTCTGTACACAGCCCGCGATCGACTGTTGCAACACCGGTTCGCGCGCCGTCTTCTGCCGGGGCCTTCGAGTACCGGCGGGTAGCCCCGGTCGTCGCAGCGAGAAACCTATCGACATCCCCCTACCGAGGCCCATGTTCACGCAGCGACTCGGACAGCTACTGGCTGTGATGCTCTTCCTTGCGTCGGCCGCACCCGCGGCAGCGCAGTACCGGACCGAGGGCGTCGTGTTCTCCTTTATGGAGATGCGCATCGGTGCGACGACGCAGTACGGGTTGATGCCGATGGCGACGGATCAGGTGCGCCCCGACCTGCCGCCGGCAGCGTCCGTGCCGACCGCGTTCGTGATTCTGCGGAACGGCAAGCCGGCCACGTACGGGAACACCACGGTTACCGTCACCGACGCGGACGCCGCGCAGGGCATCGTCTCGGTCCACGTCGACCCGGCGGCGGTGGCGAACTTCGAGATCATCGCGGCCGAAACCGTGACGACCTTCGCGCTTCTCGGTGTCGAGCGGGTCATATTCCCAGGCCTCGACGACGAGGGCCTGACGCGGGCCGACATCCCCTACACGACCTACGGCCTGCAGGTACCGATGTGGCAGGCCCTCCTCGCGGAGCGGCTGTACGATACCGAGGTTGTCCTGCGCGACGGTTCACACGTCCCCGCGCGCCACTTCTACAGGCGCCTGGCCGATCGCGACCCGCAGCTCCAGCAGATGATCCTCGCATATCTCTCCGACGATCACGTGGTCCCGCTGTTCGGGGTCTTGTCGATCATCGAGACCCTCGGGGTCGATGGGTACGAGGAGTCGGTGATTCCGCTCCTGCAGCACCCCGAGCCGACGTTGCGCGAGGCCGCGCTCCGGCCGTTGGCCTCGAGCGACGACGAGCACGCGTGGACGGCGATCGTTCAGATGATGTCGGAGGATCCCGAGCCGGGTTTGCGCGAGATGGCGGCGCGCATGGTACAGGCCAGCCCCGTCGGGGAGTACCACGTGTTCGAGGTCTTCCACCGGGTCGCCTCCGGGGCAACCGGCGCGCGGATCGCGGCGATCGAAGAGGCGACGACCCTCGACGACGCGAACGTCGGCCGCATGCTCAGACCCTACCTCGCCGACCCCGAACCCGAAGTGAAAGAAGCCGCCATCGCGGCGCTGCACGCGCGCGAGGAATGGTCGCTCATGGTCGATGTGCTCGCCGACGACACGCTCGACGACCCGGTCCGGCTCATGGTGGCGACAGCCCTCGCCGACGACGCCTCGCGCGAAGATCGTGTCGCCGGGCTGCGATTTCGCGGGTTCAACATGTCGGGCGAGCCGTCGATTCTCGTCATCAATGCGCTCAACGCGCTCGACGATGTCGACCCGCGCCGGCCGATCGAGGAGTTCCTATTGCACCCCGACGTCAGCGTTGCCGTCTACGCTGCGCATACGCTCGCCGAGAGGGGCGAGGAGAGCAGTCTCGACGCATTGGCCGAGATCGGCCTCGACGAGGCTCATCCACTCGATCTGCGCTACGCCGCCGGCGACGCCGCGTATACGGTCTTGATCGGTCTCGGCACCCGCCGCATCCAGGACTACGCCGTCGCCCGCTCGGCCTTCCTCAAGCGCGCAGCCTACCGGGCCCTCGGCGCCATGGCTGCGCTCGGCGAGGCGGGCGCGGAGGTGTTCGGAACCCTCTCGCAGGGACTCGCCTCGGACGACGCCGGCATTCGCGGCGCCAGCGCGCGTGGTCTCGGTAGCGTCGGAACACCGGAGGCCCTTGCTCCGATCCTCTCCGTCGCGCAGGACGACGCGGCCGGGGTCCGCGCCGATGTCGCATACGCGCTGGCGAACTTCGGCGGCGAGGCGTACGCCGACCAGATCGTCCCTGTCATCATCGAATTCGTCCAGAGTGGCGAGCCGGTCGTCGTCGCGGCGGCGCTCGACGCCCTCGGCGCCCTCGAGCAGACGCAGCTTCTGTCCCTCGTGCTCGACAACATCTCGTACCCCGACCCGCGGGTCCGCGCGGCAGCGATGCGCGCCGCCACAGACCTGGTCGACCCCAACGACCAACGACCCGTGATCAACGAAATCACCGCGGGGCTCCGTGACGAGGAGATCGCCAATCGCCTGCTTGCCGCCGGGTTGTTGGGGCGCTTCGACAGCCCTCTCGCCGTGCTCGCGATCAGCCAGGTGGTCAACGGCCCCGTGGCCGAGCTGCGCTACGCCGCGATCACGGCACTCGGCGAGACCGGAAACGCTGACGCCGTCGGCACATTGGTCGCGCTCCTCGAGGACCCCGAACGGGAGATCCGGCTCGCCTCGGTCGAGGCCCTGCGGCTCCTCAGCCTCCGGGCCGCGGTGCCGGGGGTCGAGGACCAGATCGGCCGAGAGACCGACCCGGAGACCATCGAGGCCGAACGCGCACTCGTCGAAGAGCTGACGACCCGCGGTCAGTGACGAAGGCGACGCGAGAGGCAGGCCCCGACGCCCACAGACCCGGTGCGATCGCCGTCGCGTGGCTCGTGGCCGTCGCCGCCTTCTTCGGCGCGTGCGACCGCACCGCGGCCGCAGACACCGGCGAAGAGGACGCAGCTGCCGAAGTGACGGAGGCAGATGGCCCACCTCCCCACGTCGAACCGACCCTCGCCGAGCTTCGGAGCGCCCACACGGTCACCGACGAGGGGGAGCAATGCACCACCGACGTCGATTGCGACTCGCCGCTCCGATGTCTCGAAGAGGTGTGCCACTGGCCGCTCGCGATGACGGGTGACATCGATGACGCGACACCGATGGTCATCTTCGTCGGCGAGCGCATGGAGGCCCGCTACTTCCTGGAAGTAGCCTCCGAGTCCTGGGAGTTGGCGCGCGGGCTCATGCACCGCCGGACGATGGTCGGTGATTGCGGGATGCTCTTCGTCTTCGACGCCGATAGCCCCCGGTCGTTCTGGATGCGCAATACCTACATCCCGCTCGACATGGTCTTCGTCACCGATGCGGGAATCGTGGACAGCTCCGTCGAGAACGCGGAGCCTCGCACCGAGACCCGCCGGCTCTCCGATGGTCCGGCCCGGTTCGTCATCGAGCTGAACGCGGGAGAGGTCGCGCGGCTCGGGCTGAGTGCCGGTAGCCGTGTCGAGTTGCTGAATCTACCCGCGGATCTCATGCCGCGCGGCCAATGACCACTGGCCGATCGGCGGGTCGCCGGGGTACGCCTCCAGCGGTCCGCCGTCTGCTTCGCTACGTCGGCCCCGTGGGGTTGGCAGCTCTCGTCGTGGCCATGGTCGCCCAGGCGTTTCCGTTGCTCGACGTGCTCGGGTACGAGTTCGCGACGCTGGTGGCGATCGTCGTCTCCACCGCCGGACTTGCGCAGACGATTCTCCGATGGGGACACCGGCCGGGCGACTCGACCTGGCGAAGAGCGTGGCGGTCGGGGCTCGAACTGACCGCGATTGTCGGGCTCATGGGCGTCGTCAGCCTCGCGAACGGATTGCGGGTGCGGAACTGCGAGCCCGCCGTAGGCGTTGCCTACCTGTTCGTTTTCGGACTCGGCGGCGTACCCTTCGTGGTCGCCACCGCGGCCGTGGCCTGCCGCGCGGTGCGCCGGAGAGGGCGGCGGCTCTGGCTGGGGGCCGGGGTCGTCGGCGCGTCGGTTATCTCGTCGCTCGCCTGGCTGGCCTTAGAGCCGTCGATCGTCGTCTACGACCCCTACTTCGGTTACTTCGCCGGCTCGATCTACGACGAGTCCCTCGTCGCGATGAAAGGCCATCTGGTGTTCAGGGCTTGGAACGCCGCGTGGGCCGTGATGTTGCTCGCGGCGGTCGCGTTCGAGCGCAACCGCCTCCGTCGGGACGCCGCGTGGTGCGTGGCGATGATCCCGATCGTCCTGACGATCTGGGCGTTCCGCGGCGACCTGGGGTTGGAGCGGAGCCGCGCGTACGTGGTCGACGCGCTCGGCGGGTATGTCGAGACCGAGCATTTCGAGATCTACTACGATGCGGAGTCCTACGACCCACGCGAGGTAGAACTCCTGGTGTCGGACCACGAGGCGCGGTACGCCGAGCTGGCCGAGTTCTGGGCGCACGAACCCTCGGAGCGGCTCCGGTCGTTCGTGTACGGGAGTCGCACCCGGAAGGGCGACCTGATGGGGGGATATCGGACGCTCGTGGCCAAGATCTGGCTCGGCGAGATGCACATCACGTGGAGCGGGGTTGGTGCCGAGTTGCTCGCGCACGAGATGGCGCATCTCTTCCTCCGCGACGACGGGACCGGGCCGCTGCGGCTGGCCTCGGCCCACGGCGTCGTTCCGTTGATGGCACTGGTCGAGGGGGCGGCCACCGCGGCCGCGTGGGGTGCCGACGAGCTCGACTATCACCACTGGTCGGCCGCCATCTATCGACTCGATCTCGGCGAGGATATCGACGAGATTCTGGGGCCCGCCGGGTTCTGGTCGCGTTACTCACGGCGGGGATACACGCTCTCCGGCTCGTTCACTCGCTGGCTGATCGACACGTCGGGACCGGATGCGTTCCGGTCGGCATACGGCGGCGGCGATTTCCGGTCGGCATACGGCCGCCCCCTCGCCGAGTTGGTGGGTGAGTGGCGGGCCTTCCTCGACGGTCTCGACCTCACCGTCGAACAGATGGAGGCGGCTCGCTATCGCTACGACCGCCCCAGTCTTTTCGGGCGGCTCTGCGCGCGCTCGATCGCGACGCGCTTCGACCGCGGAGAGTGGCTCGCCGCCTCCGGCCGAATCGACGACGCCCGAGGTTGCTTCGAGTCGATCGTCGCCGACGATCCCGACAACCTCGCCTATCGGCTGCGCATCGCCGAGCGCTACTACGCCCTTGGCGAGCCGGACGACGCCGCGAGCCACGCGCGCTTCGTTCGCGACGTCGACGGAGCGGGGTTGTCCCAACGGGATCGCGCCGCCGAACTTCTCGCCGACCTCGATTGGTGGAGCGGAGACTCCGAGAGCGCCCTCGCGGCCTACCGTCAGCTTGTCGACCGGGTGGGGACCGAGGCCGGCCGGCGACGCCTGCTCGCCAAGATCCAGGCGATCACCGGCCGCCAAGAGCGTCCTCTGACCGCTGCGGCGGTCCGCCGCTACCTGGTCGAGCGGCCGGCTCCGTCGGCCCAGGCATCGAACGCCGACTTGCTGTGGGCCGCGGTGCAGGAGGACTCGGTCCTCGCTCGCTACCTGGTCGGGATACGTCTCGCCGGCGATGAGGCCGCGACCCTGGTGCCGGCGGTCCTGACCGGCCTTCCGCAGGGAGTGCTCGATGCCAGCCAGATGCGGCAGGCCCGGCGGTCGCTCGCCCGGCATTACACCGTCATCGGTGCCTCGGCGGACGCCTGCGATGCCTGGGCCGCCGTGCGCGACGGTGCGGTCGCAGGATCGTCGCACGCGGCCGAAGCCGAGATGTGGCTCCGGCGTTGCGCGCGTGGCACGATGCCGACCCCTTCGCGCGATCCTGGTTGACGCTCGCGCGGCCGCTGTGGAATACCCGCCGCCGTCCCGGAGGTTTCCGCGAACCGGGACTCCCCCTCGCCGACGACAACGCCGATGCTCCGCACGATCTTCCGTCTCGCCGCGCTCTCCCTGGTGCTCACCGTGAGCGCGTGCACCGCGAAGTACATCGACAGCCCTCTGCTCGATGACGAACTCAGGGTGCGGAACAACTATGAGAACCGCGGCATCGTCGAGTTGATGGAGACCTACGAGGAGGCGCTCGACGCGCTGGACCTCGACGCGCTCGGGTCCCTGGTCTCCGAGGACTACTACGAGAACGCCGGAACGACCGACACCACACGCGACGACTACGGGCACGATGGCGTCGAGAGCATGTTCGCGACCCTCGCCGAGCACGTCGACGAGATGGAGGTCGACGTGGTGATCCGAGACGTTGTCGTCGACGGCGCCGACGCCGACGTGCTCTTCGATTACTCCGTCCGCATGCGCTACTCGCTCGAAGGGCAGGCGTACTGGGAGAGCGAGCGCGACGTGAACCGCTTCCAGCTCCGGCTCGAGGGCGGCAACTGGCGCATCGTGAGCGGTCTCTAGCAAGCTGCGCCGTAGCCAGGAGGTACTCGCCCGGCGCTCGCCTTGCGGTCGTTCCCGGCCCCCCCTACGCTCAGGGCGGTGCCATGGAGGCAGGACCCGTGGAACACTGGCGGTGAATCGTTTCCGCGGTCTCGCCGTTGAACCCTGGTGCCACCCCCGGACCGCGCCGCCCGCATGCACCGCTTCACGCCGATACCCTACATCCTGTGCGTCACATTCGTCGCGCTCGCCGCGGCGTCCTTCCCCGTCCGAAGCGCGTGGGCGGCGTCGCTGGCCGACGCCCGAGCCCGCGTGCACGCAGGTCGATACGACGAAGCGCTGGAGGTGCTCGCCGACATCGACGACGACGCGGATGCGGTCGCCGCAGCGTTGTTGCGCGCCGACGTGTTGCTGACGACCGGTCAGCGGCGCGAGGCGGAGCGGATATTGCGAGCGAGCGGGGAGGGCCGGCGGGCATCGTCTGCCGGACGCGCGGCGCTCGGCGAGTTCCTGGTTCGGCGTGGCGCGTTCACCGAGGCCATCGAAGTGCTCGACCCGGCGGTCGAGGGCGACGGCGAGCCCTATCCCCCTGCGAGGTACTGGCGCGCGCTCGCGTTCGCGCGCATCGGGCGAGGTTCCCGATCACGCCTGGAGCTCGAAGACTTCATCCGCGAGCACAACCGCGGTCGTGCGCGCAATGCGTCGGAGCTCCTCTTCGTCGCCCTGGCTTGCCACCAGCTGGAACTCTACACCGACGCCAACGACACGTTCCGGCGAGCGCTCGAGATCGACCCCGAGAACATCCCCGTGCGGGTGCATTGGGCGGAGCTCTTCCTGGAGAAGTATCGGCCGGACGAAGCGCTCGCGCTCCTGCAGGAGGTCGAGGCGCGGAACCCGAGGCACCCGAGGGCGCTCGCGTTGCAGGCACGCGCGGTGCTCGATCTCACGTATGACCTCGCCGCCGCGTCCGAACTGGTCGACCGGGCGCTCGAAGTAGATGCGGAGCTGCCCGAGGCCCTGGAGGTCCGCGTCGAGATCGCGCTCGATGACCGCGACTACGATGGCGCTCTGGCCGTGCTCGACCGCATCGCCGAGACCTACCCGGACCGGCTCGAGGCCTTGGACCTGCGCGGCGCGACCCACTACCTGGCCGATCAGCCCGAGCGCCTCGCAGAGGTCGAGACACGGGTATTGGGCCTCGATGCCGACCGCGCGGAGTTCTTCTACACCCTGGGCGAGTTCGCGGTGCGCAACTTCCGCTACGAGGAGGCGCTGGAACTCCACCAACGGGCGCTCGAGCTCGACGGCGGCTTCTGGCCGGCGTTCGTCAGCCTCGGCGTCGGGTACTCGCGCATGGGCGACGACGTCCGCGCGCTGTCTTTCCTCCAGCGTGCGTTCGACGCCGATCCGTTCAACGAGCAGGCCTACAACATGGTCAACCTCTACGAAGAGGCGCTCAATCGGTACCGGTACATCGACGACACCGAGATCCCCGGCCTGAGGTACCGCTTCCATCGAGATGAGTCCGAGGTGTTGGAGCGGTACGTGCCGGACGTGATCCGTGCGGCCTACCGTGTCTACACCGAGCGCTACGGCCTCGAACCCGAGCCGCCGGTCTCGATCGAGGTTTTCGCCGACCAGGCCACCTTCGGGATCCGGTCCGTCGGTCTCCCGCATGCCGGTCAGCACGGCATCTGCTTCGGACACGTCGTCACGAGTCGGTCGCCGAGCGAAGGCGACTTCAACTGGCGCCAGGTCCTGGAACACGAGCTCAGTCACGTGTTCTCGCTCCAGGCCTCGAACTACCGCGTGCCCCGCTGGTTCACCGAGGGCCTCGCCGAGTACGACACGATGCTCAGCCGCCCGGAGTGGCGACGGGAGCAGGATCTCGCGATCGTAAGGGCCCTGCAGCGCGATCGGCTTCTCGGGGTGGACGACCTGAACGGGGCGTTCGTGCGTTTCGAGTACCCGGAACAGGTCCTCGACGCGTACTTCCAGTCTGCGTTGGTGGTCGAGTTCATCGGCACCGAGTGGGGTTACGAGGCCATCGTCGGGATGCTCGGCGGTTGGCGTGACGGGTTACGGACGACTGCGGTGGTCAGCCAGGCCCTCGGTGTCGATGTCGCCGAGTTGGACGAGCGCTTCGAGGCCGCGATGCGAGAGAGGTACGACGGCATGCTCATGCTGATGGACCCGCCGCCCTACCTGCTCGCCGCAGATGCCGCGCTCCTCGAGGGAGAGCCGCCGTCCGACCCATCGGCCCTCGCTGCCCGCGCCCTCGCCGAGATCCAGGCCGACGCCCCGGGTGCTCTGGAGACCCTGCGCTGGTTGCTGGAGCTCGATCCGCGAAACCCGCTGGCGAACCTGCTGTCGGGGCACGTCGCGATGCGGGAGCAACGCTGGCACGATGCTCGGCGCCACTACGAACTCGTCCTCGCCGTCGGCGGTGAGAGCTTCCAGGTGCGACGGGACCTCGCCGCGATCGCCCGTCGCGAGGCACGTCTCGACGACGCCGCGACCCACCTCCTGCGCGCCGCGGATCTCTACCCGCAGTCTGCCGAGGTGCACGCCGAGCTCGCTGACCTTTATGGGAACGCGGGCAACGTCACGGGGACCATCGAGCACCTGTTGCAGGTCACGCTGCTCGATCAACATGATGTCGAGCCGGCGTTGCGTCTCGCCGGGTTGCTCCACTCGCAGGGCCGGGACGCCGAAGCGTTGGTGGCGCTCGAGCGCGCGGTCCACGTGGATCCTTTCAATCCGGCCGTGCACAATCTATACGGTCGACTTGCACTGGCCGCTGGCGACAGGCTCGTCGCGCGTCGGGAGTTGGAGCTCGAACTCCTGGCCGGGGCCGCCGACCGCCAGGGTACGCAGCGCCTCTTGCTCGAGATCTACGAAGCGCTGCAACTGACCGAAGAAGCGTTGAGGATCCGTCGGGAGCTGATGGAGTAGCCACCGTCGAGTCCGGACCAGTTGGCGAGCGCTTGACCCGATTCACCGACCAGTCGACCGACGAGGAGCTCGTCGAGGCCGCCCGTGCAGGTGACTTCGATGCGTACACCGTGCTCGTGCGTCGCTTCTCCGACCGCGTGTATCGTCTCGCCTGGTCGTTCGTGAAGTCCGAGCACGAGGCCGAGGACGTCGTCCAGGAGACCTTTCTGAACGTCTACCGCGCCTTGGACCGATTCCAGGGAAACTCCAAGCTCGGCTCGTGGATCTATCGCATCACCGTGAACACCGCGTTGATGCGACTTCGTCGAAAGCGTCGTCGGCCGGAGGTCACCCTCGAGGCGACCCGACCCGCGGGAAGCGCCGCCGGCCACCACGAGTCGCCGATGCTCGTCGACCGGTCGACGCCGGAAGAGAGCGCGGCGCGTAGCGAGCTGGGGGCGGAGATCCAGGCGGCCGTCGACGCGCTCGACGAGAAATACCGCACGGTCTTCGTGCTCCGCGATGTCGAGGGGCTCAGCATCGCCGAGACCGCCGAGGTGCTCGAATTGAGTACGGCGGCGGTGAAGAGCCGGCTCCACCGCGCCCGGCTCTTCCTGCGCGCATCGTTGGAGCGATACGTGCAAAGTTGACCGACGCGGCGCGGGTCAGCTCGCGGCGTCCGGACGACTCAGGAGATCGCGAATCCGGTCGAACAGGCCAGTCCGTCCGGACGTCTCCACACCGAACTCGGCGCTCAGCTCCTCCAGCAACTCCCGCTGGCGCTTCGAGACCTTCTTCGGGACCTCCAATTGGAAGTGGATGAAGAGGTCTCCGCGACCGCGCCGCCCGTTGACCCGGGGGAGCCCTTCGCCGACGAGGCGACGCATGTCCCCGTGTTGTGTGCCGGCCTTGGCCTCCACGGTCGCTGTGCCGTCGAGGGTGGGGATCTCGATCTTCGCGCCGAGCGCTGCCTGCGTGATGTGGAGCGGGAGCGGCAGGTGAAGGTCGGCGCCGTCGCGCTCGAAGAGGCCCGACGACTCGACCTCGAGATGGATGTACAGGTCGCCCGGCGGCCCGCCGCGGCGGCCGCTCTCGCCCTCGCCGCGCAACCGGAGGCGGTTGCCGGTCTCGACGCCAGCGGGAATCTTCACCGCCACGCTGTGGGTTTCCCGCGTCACACCGCGGCCGCCGCAGTCGCCACACGGCGACTCGATCGTCGAGCCCACCCCACCGCATTGGGGGCAGGCCGTCTGCACGGTGAAGAGCCCCTGGGAGTGGCGGACTCGTCCCAGCCCGTCGCAAGGTCGGCAGATCTGACGCGACGTGCCCGGCTTGGCGCCGCTCCCGTCGCAGGTGGCGCACTCGGCCTCGCGCGGGACGCTGACGTCGCGCTCTCCGCCGTGAACGGCGTATTCGAACGGTACGACCATGCGCATCTGCAGGTCGCTTCCGCGCCTGGGAGCGTTGGGATTCCCTTGCCTTCCCCCACCGGCAAACCCGAAGAAGTCCGCGAAGATATCTCCGAAACTCGAGAAGATGTCGTTCAAGTCCGGTCCGAGCCCATCTCCCAGACCGGCGTGCCCGTACTGGTCGTACATCGCCCGCTTGTCGGCATCGCTGAGGATTGCGTAGGCCTCGGCGGCCTCCTTGAAACGGTCCTCGGCCTCCCGATCGTTGGGGTTGCGGTCGGGGTGGAACTTCAGCGCGAGTTGCCGATAGGCCTTCTTGACCTCCCGATCGCTCGCGGTTCGCTCGACGCCCAAGACGTCGTAGTAGTCGCGTTTTTCGGACATTGACCGGTGATCGGCGCGTCGGTGCGTCGCGGGGTTTCGGAACGAGGGCCGGGCTCGGAGTTAGGCACACGCGTGCGCGTGTCAAGCGGCGCCCACGCGCGCGGGGCGTTTGTTGTGAAAAGATGGGTTGCGGGAATGGGGCGGGTGTCGAAGTTGTTTGGTTGGTGAGTGTCAGAGAAGATCGTCGAACGTCGGATACTCGAAACCCCTGGAGGCGGAACGTGCATCTTTGAAGTGGACCTTTGGAGTCCAATTCGCTAAAAATGGACCAGATGAGTCCAAATTGCACCGCCGCATCGCATCCACGGTAACCGACATGCAAAGCAGCCTTCCCCAGAGCTTGGTAATCAGCGACGAACGAAACGTGCGCGAGCGCGACGCCGCGATGGTCGATGACCCGGTTCAGCGCTATCTCGCGGAGGTACGCCGGCACACCGTGCTCAGTCGGGAGGAGGAGCAGAAACTCGCTCGGACCTACGTCGACTCCGGCGCGGAGTGGGCCGAAGAGCGCCTGGTGAACAGCAATCTCCGTCTCGTAGTGAAGCTGGCGCTCGAGTACAAATCTGCTCGGGTCGGGCTCCTCGACTTGATCCAGGAGGGGAACGTCGGCCTGATCCACGCGGTTCGGAAGTTCGATCCGGACAAGGAAATCCGGCTCGCCTCCTACGCGCAGTGGTGGGTCAGGGCGTACATCCTCAAGTACCTGATGGACAACCACAAGTTGGTCAAGGTCGGGACCACCCAGGCGCAGCGGAAGCTCTTCTACAACCTGAAGAAGGAGAAGGACCGGCTCACCCGGCAGGGGATCGTGCCGACGGCCTCGATTCTGGCCCGTTCGCTCGCGGTTCGAGAGCGCGACGTCGTCGAGATGACGGCGCGCCTGACGGGGCGGGAGAGCTCCCTGGACGCTCCGCTGCAAGATGGCGAGCGCGGCACCTTGGCGGACATCCTGCCTAGCGACGTGCCGACGATCGACGAGGCGCTGTCCGACCGCCAGGAGCACGACGACCTCCGGGCGGACATGAACGCGTTTTCGGCGACGCTCGAAGGCCGTGACGTGGCGATCTGGAAGCGGCGCATGGTCGCC
>CAZFPM010000064.1:0-5009 GCA_964520965.1 uncultured Myxococcales bacterium | reverse complement strand
GGCGTCAGCAGAGAGCGCGCACGGCAGCTGGAGGCCCGGATCGTGAAGCGCTTGTCCAAGTATCTGCACGAGCGGCGGCAGGTTCGGTCACGCGTCGTGACCGACGGCGCGAGCATCTTCGTCGCCGGGTAGGTGCAGCACGGTGTCGCACCGTGCGACACCGCGAAGTTGACACTCCGGCTGGATGTGGCATACGGGCGTAAGGTTCTGGTTCGACCCGACGCGACCGACATGCGACACACGCAGCTCATCGGTGCCCTGCTCACTGCCTTGATCCAGTGGGGAGCGATCGCGGAGGCCGCGGCGGAGACATACACCGTCCAGCCCGGCGATATCCTCGGCGCCATCGCGATCCAACACGGCGTCACGGTCGCCGACATGCGGGAGTGGAACGCAATCGACGGCGATGTCATCCGCGTTGGGCAGGAACTACAGATCCGCTCCGGTGGTCGTTCGTCGGGCTACCTGAGTTACACCGTCGCGTCCGGAGATACCGTCGGGGGTATCGCGGAGGCGCACGGCGTCGCGATTGTCGACGTCGTCGGTTGGAACTCGGATCTCGACCCGGACAGGATCAACGTCGGGCAGACACTCCGGATCCGCCGCCAGGGGCGCGGGGTCCGGCGCGTGGAGTACGAGGTTCAGTCCGGGGACTTCCTCGGGCGGATCGCTGAGCGTCATCGCGTGTCGGTCGCCGACCTCGTGAGTTGGAACTCGGGGCTCGATCCAGACCAGATTCGGATCGGGCAGGTCCTCGTGATGATGATCGAGGGGCCCGAGGTCGCATCGACCTCCGTCGGTCGCGCTTACGACGGGAGGCTGGTCAACGGTGAGTTGCTGCCGCCTCACCGGGCCTACAGCATTCGCGACGAGGTGCGTGCCTGGGGCACCAACGAGACGGTGTCCGCGATCCTCGATGTCTTCGATCACATGACGAGTCGCTTCGACGACCTCCCACGCTTGGAGATCCACGATCTCAGCCGCGAGGAGGGAGGCTCGATCAGCGACCACCGGAGCCACCAGAGCGGGCGTGACGCCGACATCGGATACTACCACGCGGGGTGCCGGCGCGAGTGCTCGTACCGCTCAGTCGATCCGTCGGACTTCGACCGCGAGCGGAACTGGGAGGTGCTTTCCTACTGGATCGACAATGGCTTGGTGGACTACGCTTTCGTGGATTACTCCTACCAGCAGGTGCTCTACGACTGGCTCCGTGAACGCGGTGTCTCCGGAACGGACCTCGGCCGATGGTTCCAGTATCCTCATGGGCGGGACGCGGCGCGCGGGATCATCCGGCACGAGCCGAATCACCGAGACCACATGCACGTCCGCTTCGCGTGCGATCGCTCGGACCCCGAGTGCAGATAGAAGTGGACAACTGCGCGAAAACACGCAACACGAGCGCACGGAGACCCTGGGACCCACGGCGGAACGACGAGTGAGGATGCAGCAGGCGCAGGTATGAGTCCCTCGATCGAGGAGAGTCTGCAGGCGAAGCGGCAGTGGGTTGCCGAGCAACGCAGCGCTGGCGTCGAAGGCATCTTCAAGGCCCAGGCGATCGCGTTGCCGCTGCCCCCGTCCTTCCACGATGCGGTGCGTGCGCCGAGGGCCGAGCACGCCATCATCGGCGGCGTCAAGCGCCGATGCCCGCGGTCTGGCGCCAGTTACGATGTCGATCTCGCGGCGATGGTCCGCGTGATGGAAGAGCGTGGCGTGAGCGCCGTCGCTCTCACCCCGGACGAGGATCTCTACGGAGGTTGCTTCGCCGACCTGCTGGTGGTCGCGCAGACTACCTCGGTGCCGATCCTCTGCAGCGACCTGGTGATCGACCCTCTGCAAATCGTCATGGCGCGATGCCACGGCGCGGCGGCCGTTACGGTCGATGCCTCCGTCGTGAACGATCGGGAACTCAAGGCGTTGTTCCGACAGTCCGTAGAGCTCGGGCTCGACCTGGTCTTCGTGGCGCGCAGCGCGTCCGACCTGGACAGGATCTCGCGCGTACGCGTGGGCTCTGCCGAGTCCGGCGGTCCCCGTATCGTCGGGATCGACGCACGTGACACGGCGACAGGCGAACTCGACCTCGCTCTCTGCGAGCGCCTCTGGCCGGCGATTCCGGAGCACGTAGCACCGATCGTCGCCGCCGGGGCCTGCACCCGGGCCGACGTTCTGACCCTCGAGGCCATCGGTTTCGAGGCGTTCGTCGTTTGCGACCCGCTGATGGAAACCGACCGTCTCGACGAGGTCGTTCACCAGTTCGCGGGTGAGCCCGTGGCCGCGGCATCCTCATCCCAGATTCCGCTCGCAGAGATCGAACTCGAGAGGAGCTGATGCCGAGATTCGCCGGCAACTACCGTGAGACGTTCACGCTGGACGCCGCCGCCGAGGACGCCATGCGTCACTTCGGCGACCTCGAGACGATCGCCCGCAACTACGGCGATCTGCTCGAACACGAGATCATCGACGAAGAGCGGATCCGGTTCGTCCTCGTGCCGAAGTCCGAGAAAGGCGTCACGTTTCAAGGGCGGTACACGTGTCGGTACTACTTCCCGCAGGACGACGTCCTCGTGTGGGAGACGACCGAGACCGACAACATGTGGTCGACCGGGCGTGCGCGATTCATCGCCGAGGGTGGACGAACACGGGTCGAGTACCAACAGCGGATCGAGACCGAGATGCAGGTCAATCGCATCTTGGGGAAGTTGATCAGCCCGATCGTCACGCGCGAGATCAACAATGGCGTGCGGGACTACCTCGAGCGGATGCGCCGCACGATGTGAGGCACGCCGCCGCGCCTCACCGGTTCGACGTCGAATCGGGGTGAGGGCGGTACGAGGGCGGGGGCACCGGCGACGCGCGGAGTCAGAGATCGTGGATGGTCTCTTCGGTCTGCGCGAGGATGCGTCGCATCTCCAGGCGCTGGAAGATCTCGCGTGCCATCTCGAGGTGCTTCTTGCCCTGCACGAGCAGCCGTTGCTCGACCAGGAAGGTCCCGTAGGCGTGGTAGGCGCGCCCGAGCTCGGCTTCGGACCCGAGGGAGCGGAAGATCTCGATCGAGGAGCGGAATGCTGCCTCGGCGAGATCGGCACCCTTGTCTTCGGAGTCGTCGTAGACGGTTTGCCCGTGAAGCTCGCCGAGGGTGCGCAGAGCGACGCCCTCCATGACTCTCGACCGCAGCGCCTTCGCCATGTCGAGTGCCTCCTCGACGTGGTCGATGGCGAGGTTGAGGCTGCCCTTTCGCGCCTGCAGCACGCCCAGATTGCGGATCGCATCGAACACGACGCGCCGGTCGCCGACGGCCTCGGCGATGTCGCACGCCTCTTTGAGGTGATCCTCGGCTCCGCGGAGATCCCCGAGCGCGATCTCGATTTCGCCGAGGTTGTTCAGGAGGACGGCCTCCATGGAGCGGTCCCCGGCATCGCGGGCTACGTCGAGGGCCTCGCGCCAGATCCGCGCCGCCGACTCGTTGTCGCCCCGTTCGTTGAAGATGACGCCGATCGTGTTGAGCGATTCGGCGATCCCCTGGAGGTCGCCCGACTTGCGCCGCAGGTCGAGGGCTTCGCGGAAGTGGGCGAGTGCGTTCTTGAACTGCCCCCGGTGCGCGAGCAGGGTTCCGACGTGCGACAGCGATAGCGCCAACGCGCGGGAGTCGCCGAGTTCGCGGCGGATCGAGAGCGCGCGGTCGTACCGCGCCTGGGCCTTGTCGTATTCTCCGCGTATCCAGTGGATCCGGCCGATGTCGTCGAGCGTCGAGGCGAGGCCGGCCTGATCGCCGGTCTGGCGGAAGGTGTTCTCCGCCCGGTCCAGGTGCTTGCGGGCCACGTCGTAGTCGCCGCGACTACGGTGGGCGCGCCCGAGCCGATCGAAAGCGACGCCCATGTGGTGACGGCTTCCGAGACGCCAGGCCGCGTCGGCCATCGTCTCGAAAGCCTTGATCGCCTCGTCGTAGTTGCCGCGCAATGCGTACACGGCGCCGAGCTCTTCGAGGACGGTGACCCGGGCGACGAAGTCGCGCTCGTCGAGGTGGGCCAGCGCTCGCTCGAAGTAGTCGAGGGCCCGGTCGTTGACGTAGCGCCTGCGGCACAGCCGGCCGGCGCGGGTGAAGTACTCGGCCGCGCGGCCGGCGATTCCGCCGAGTTCGTGATGGCGCGCGATGGCGACGAGGAAGACCTCGGGGTCCTGTTCGGACCGCACCTGCAACCACTGCGCGATCAGCCGGTGCGTGTCGCGCGCGCGACCGGCGGGGTGGTGGTCGGCGAACAGACGCTGCTCGATCCAGTGTTTGAACCCGTACTCCTCCTCGCCGCGTAGGCGGGAGTGCGGGTGTTGGCGCAGGATGTCCCGGCGGGTCAGGGCGTTGAGGCGCGCCCGGATGGCTTCGACGCGTTCGGGGTCGTCGGGATCGGTCAGCTCGTCGCTGCTGCGGGCCCTGTCGAGCACTACGAGGGCGTCGACCCAGAAGGTGTTGCCGATGATGGCGGCGTCGGCGAGGAGTTCGCGTTCGTCGTCGCTGAGGCGCTCGATGCGAGCGCGGACGACGGCTTCGACCTCGGATGGCAGGGAGACGTCACCGAGCGCGGCCTCGTCGACGGTCCACTCGTTGCCGCGCGTGTCGACGACCCCTTCGCGGATCAGGATCCGGATGATCTCCTCGGCGGCCAGGGGGTTGCCCAGGGCGCCGGTCACGACGCGTTCGACCAGGGCGGGTGGCAGATCCCGGACGCGGCCGAGCAGCTTGCCGGCGAGGTCCTCGATCTGCTCGTCGGCCAGGGGGGAGAGGTCGACCCGCGATGCGATCGAAGGGTCGCTGTCGCCGGTCAGCACGGCGGCGTCGAACTCGGGTCCGCTCGTGACGACGAAGACGACCGGGACGTCGGAGAGCGCTGGGAGCAGGTCGCGAATCAGGTCCGCGGCCTCGCCGCCCATGCGGTCGAGGTCGTCGAAGGCGAGAATCAGGGGGTTGCGTGTGGCGTCCGCTCGGAAGAGCTGCACCAAGGCCCGCCGCCAAGCCC
>CAZFPM010000063.1:0-25198 GCA_964520965.1 uncultured Myxococcales bacterium | reverse complement strand
CTTCGCCGGTCGGTTCGCCCGCGCCCTGGTGATCGCCCGCTACTTGCGCGGCCGGGCGGCGCAGGCCTCCGAGGAGTGGGACCGGGCACGCGAAGAAGCTCCGGCTGAGGGCGAGCCCGTCGTTGCTTCCCTCGACTCGGCCGCCACCGCCGTCGCCGCCGTCGCCGCCGCACGTCGCGCGCACGTGGAGCGGCGTACCGGCGACGTCGGGCCCGACCTCGCCGACGCGCGGGCCGCGCTCCGAGCCATCGACGACGAGGCGCCCGCCTCGGCGAGTTTCGTCCGCGCGGTGGTTCGGATCGCCGAGCGGGCCATCACCCGCGCCGAGGCCCTGGTCGTCGAAGACCAGGCGGGGGTCTCCGCCAAACGGGTGGGCCACCGCTCACCCAACGTCCTCCGCGTCGCGGAGGATTCGTCCTGGTTCGAGTTCGCCTCTCTCGACCGCGTCCACATCGCCCGCCGCACGTCGCTGCGGGGCATCCTCGGCGCGCTGGTGCGAAAGCGGCTGGACGCCCCGGGGATCGGCATGTCACGGGTCGAGGTCTTCGCCGCGGGTTGGCCCGGCGAGCAGGTGCTGGAAGAGGCCGCCCGATCGCGCGTCTACGTGGCGATCCGAACCCTGCGGACGCTCGGGCTCGCCGACGTCCTCGACACCGGGGGCCAGGGCTACCTCATCCGTCCGGCCGTCGAGGTCGAGGTCGTGTAGACGGCCCGAGGCCGAGTCCCGGGAAAGGCGCCCGGCACATCGCGCTAGGAATCGGAACCGCGCCCGTGCCACACTGTCGCGAGAAGCGAGGCGGGTCGTCGAGGAAGAGGTCTACCCGAAGCACGTGGCCGTAGCCTCGCTCGGGTCTGACGCCAACGCCAGCGCTCCTCGTGACGAGCTCGAAGGAAAAACGCTCCATCCGAACCAACGTCGGTCCCGCGCGGACCACGTTCTTCGGCAGGGAGGCGGAGCTCGACCGAATCACGGAGGGGTTCTCCAACGGCGCTGGCCTCGTCACCATCGTCGGCCCGCCGGGAGCCGGAAAGACACGCCTTGCCGTCGAATACGCGCGCAAGGTGATCGCCGACGCCAGCGCCGAGGCCGTCTGGGTATTCGACCTCAGCCCGACCTCGAAACTCGCCGACGCCGTCGTGCGCGTCGCCGAGGTCCTCGACGTGCCCCTGGGCCGCTCGGTCGACCAATCGGTCGAGGCGTTCCTCGACGCCCTCCGCACGACCGGCCGCACGGTGCTGGTGTTCGACAACTTCGAGCACCTCGCCGATGTCGATGGAGCGCTGATCGCCGCCTGGGTCACGACCCTGCCCGACTCGCGGGTCATGGTCACCTCGCAGATCCGGATCGGGGCCCCGGACGAGCTCTGCATCGAGCTCGGTCCACTCGAAACCGAGGCGGCGACCGCTCTCTTCGACGAGCGGGCGCGGGCGGTTCGACACGGATTCAGGCTCGACGCGGACGAGGAGTCGGTCCTACGTCTGCTCGACCACCTCGACAATCTGCCGCTGGCGATCGAACTCGCGGCGGCCCGGACGAACACCTTCGGCGTCGAAGACATGCTCGAGCGCATGGACGCCCGCTTCGAGCTCCTGGAGCGCGGCGGCGTCACCGCGTCGGGCCGCCACGCGACGCTCGAGGCGGCCATCGACTGGGCGTGGGAGCTGCTCGAAGAAGAGGAGCGCATCGCCCTGGAGTGCTGCGGCCTCTTCGACCGCGGGTTCTGGATCGCGGCGGCCGAGGCCGTCGTACGCCAGGTTGCGGCCGACGCCGACGTCGACAGTGCGGTCGCGAGCCTGCGCGAACGCTCGCTGATCTTCGCTGCCGAGGTGCCCGGCGCCGAGGGCCGCCTGCGCCTCCGGCTCTACGAGAGTATTCGCGAGTTCGCCCGGGCGCGCCTCGACGAGGGGCCGCGCCGCGAAGCCGCCGAGGCGGCGTACATCGACTACTACGCGAATCGGGCGCGCGAGTGGCTCGCCGCGGCACCGACGGCCACGGCTGCCGACCTCACCGACGTCCTCTCCGACCGCGAGAACCTCGTCAACGGCGCCCGCCTCGCGCTCCGGACGAACCCCGAAGCGGCGGTCGCACTCGTCGCCGGCATCCAGGACCTGGACGAACGCCGTGGCCCGCTCGGTCAACACGCAGACCTCGTCGAGGCGCTGGTCGACGCCCTCGCCGAGAAACTCCCCCCCGGCGCGATGCCACGTCTGGCGGCGGCCCACCTCCTCGGGCGACTCCGGTACGCGGAGGGGCGCATCGACGACGGCAAGGCGGTGCTCTCCGAGGCGCTGGAGCACGCCGTACTACGTGGGAAGCCGTGGATCGTCGCCCGCTGCGCCTTCGTGCTCGGGAGCCTGCACCTCGCCGCCGGCGACATCGCGCTCGCCCTGTCGCGCTTCGAGCAGGCGGCGGAGGCCGCGATCGCGATCGAGGACGAGGTCTTCCACTCCCAGGCCCAGGAACGGACCGGCGCGATGCACTCGATCCGCGGCGAGTTCGATCTCGCGCGCGACGCACTCGATGCCGCGATCTTCGTCCAATCGCGCGGCGGGTTCGCCGACGAAGAGGCGTTCACGCGGATGACATACGTGAATCTCTGCGTCGGACAGGGGCTCATGTCCGAGGCCAGCGCCCACGCAGAGAAGGCCGTCGCGCTTTATCAGCACGTCGGAAACACGCGCGGCGAGGCAGAGGCACTCACCCTCGCCGCGCTCGTGGCGACCGAGCTCGGTCGGCTCGATGACGGCGACCGCTTCGTCGAAGAAGCGCTCGTCCTGCACCGTCGGGTGACCCACCGGCAATCGCTCGGCACCGCCCTCCTCTTTCGAGGAAGGCTCCGCCAGGAGCAGGGAAGGCTCGACGACGCAGAGGCCGATCTGCGCGAGGCCTTCGATCTCCATCGGACGTCATATTCCCGACCGGCGGCCTTCGACCGCTGCCACCTGGGGCTCGTATTGCTCGAGCGCGGTGACGCCATCGGCGCAGAGGCAGAGCTCGACCGGGGCGTCGCCGCGCTGAAGTCGATGGGAGACCCGGTCTTCGCCGGACGCTTCGCGCGGGCCCTCGCGATGACACGCTTCATGCGCGGGCTCGATACCGCCGCCGCCGAGGTGTGGGACAAGGCGAAGTCCGAGGCGCCCGCCGAGCGCGAGCCCCTCGTCGCGGCCCTCGATGCGGCCGTCTCCGCCGTCGCCGATGTCGCCGCCGCCCGGCGCGCGCACGTGGAGCGCCGCGCAGACGACGTCGCGCCCCAACTCGACGAAGCCCGGAGCGCCCTCATCGGCATCGACCATCACCTGCGAGAGTCTTCGAGCTTCATCCGGGCGGCGATCCGCATCGCGAACCGGGCGATCGAGCGCGCCGCGGTGCTCGTCGTCGCCCCGCGCGCCCCGGCTCCGAAGCCCAGAGAGCCCCGCCAGACCGCCAACGTGCTCCGCGTCGCGGCGGACTCCTCGTGGTTCGAGTTCGCATCCCTCGACCGCGTGCACATCGCGCGCCGTCGGTCGATGCGCGGCATCCTCGGCGCGCTCGTGCGCAAGCGCCTGGACACCCCCGGGGTCGGGCTCTCGCGCGACGACGTTTTCGACGCCGGCTGGCCCAGAGAACAGGTCATCGAAGAGGCCGCCCGCTCCCGCGTCTACGTCGCGATCCGGACCCTGCGAACGCTCGGGCTCGAAGACGTGCTCGACACCGGCAGCCAGGGCTACCTCATCCGCGCAACCGTCGAAGTCGAGATCGTGTAGAGTCTTCGACGCCAAGTCCCGAAGTCGGAGTCCGAAGTGTCGGCCAGAGTCCTCTCCATCGTCCTTTCCATCGCGCTCGGCGCCATGCTGACCGCCTGCGGCACCGACGACGCGGAGCCAGAGCCGGGCGACGTCACGACCGACACCGACGACGACGGAACCGACGGAACCGACGACGACGACAGCGGAGACGATGAAGACGGTGAAGACGGTGAAGACGGCGACGGAACCGACGACGGCGACGGTCCGGACGACGCGGACCCGGATGGAGATCACACCGACGCCGACGCGCTGGACGCGCACCCGGACGTCCCCCCCGACCCGCTCGCTCGTCTGGCGATCGTCGCGCCGGTCCGCCAACTCGACGGTGGGCGGCTTCCAATCCGCGTCCACGCGCTCGACGCGGATGGCAACACCGACGCACAGGTCTCCGGCGTGGTCTCGCTCTCCGCGGGCGGCACGCCGTTCGACGTGCTTCTCCGGCGCGGGGTCGGCGCATCGACGATCACCGTCGGCGACGATGCGTTCGCCATCGACGCGCCCGGCTTCGACGCGGAACCGGTCGGAATCGCTGTGGCCGGGGCTCCGGACAGGGTGCTCGCCGGGCGACTCGACGGCGAGGATCTGGCTTGGGGGCCGGGAGAGATCGTCGCTATCAGCGACGACGTCACGGTACCCGCGGGCGAAACGTTGACGGTCGCCGAAGGCGTGACCGTGCGCCTGGACGAAGATGCGAACGTGCTGGTCGAGGGCGATATCTACGTTTCGGGGAGTGCGGACGCACCCGTCCTCTTCGCCGCTGCGGATCCCGACGCCGCATGGGGCGGAATCGTCGTCGATGGGCTCGCTGGTCTGACCTTCGCGTTCTTCGTCGACGGCGGCGGCGACGACTCCCGCGAGTGGGGACACTCCGACAGTCAGGCCGTCGTCTTCGGCAACGACGGGGCCGACATTCGAGTGGTCGCCAGCGCGTTCGTCGACAACCCCGGCAAGTCGATGGGGTCGCTGCGTGCGCGCGTGCGCGTCGAGGACTCCCTCGTGACCCGCTGCGACACCGGCGGCGAGTTCCGCGACTCCCACGCCGTCGTCCAGCGCTCCTGGTTCCTCGACATGCCGGTGATCGACGGGGAGTTCATCGACGACGACAACGACGCGATCTACTTCTGGGGCGTGCTCGAGGACGAGGGCGGCGAACCGCTCGTCTCCCGGATCGAGGACAGCACGTTCATCGGCGGACTCGACGACGGCATCGATCACAACGGGGCCGTGATGACGGTCGAGGGTGCGTGGGTCGAAGGCTTCTGGCACGAGGGCATCGCCGCCTCGAACGGCGGCTCGATCGCGATCCGCGACGCCTGGGTGACCGACTGCGAGCAGGGGCTCGAGGCGGGCGGGGTCTACGGCGGCGCCTTCATTACGGCCGACCATGTCGTGCTGACCGGCAACGATGTCGACGTCCGCTGGGGCGATTCGAGCGACCCGGGGCTCCTCAGCACGATGATCATCACGAACTCCGTGATCGCCGACGCGCGCGACGAGGCCGTGCGCAACTACCATTCGGCGCTGGGCGGACCCAACCCCGACGCCGACATCCGCATCGAGCACTCCCTGGTCGACGATCCGGAGTGGGCCGCCGGGCCGGGCTCCATCGAGGGTGACCCGGTCTTCGGGGACGACGGATTGCTGGCGCCCGACAGCCCGGGCTACGAGGCCGGGAGCGACGGGCTGAGCATGGGCCTGTCACGCCCGTTGCGCTGACGACCCGCCCCCCCGACCAGAAGGCGCTCGGCGAGCCGACCTGAGAGCCGGCGGGCCGTCGTCGCTCCCCGGTCGTGGCGGATCTGGCTCCCGCCCGTCTGCCGGAGCGTCTATTCGAAGTAGTCCGGGATGTCGGTCTCGTCCCAGAAGTGCTCGAGGATGCCGCGAAGGTGGTCCGGGCGCTGCTCGATGAAGTCGAGGACCTCGGCGAACTCGTCGGCGGCGCGCTCGGGCCGATCCCAGCGCTCGAGATCCCGGTCCGCGTCGACCTGGATCCGCTGAAACAACCCCTCGGCGACCTCGGCCACCGAGTCCGCGGAGTACGCGCCGTCGAGGAGCAGTTCGAACGCTTCGATGTACCGGTGGCGGATCGTGTCGACGGAGACCAGCCGCTTGGCGAGCCACCCGCGCCCGTCGATCATGTGGGCCCACTCCATCTCGTAGACGTCGACCTCGGGGCGCCAGTGGTTGGCGAAGCAGATGTCACTGTCCCAGGCGAAGCGCACCCACGACGGGTCCTCGACTGACCCCTGGTTGTAGAAGAAGTAGTTGTTCCCCGCGGTATCGACGTTCTGGGTGTAGGAGACCCACATCATGCGGGCGAACTGCTGGTCTAGCGGGAAGATCGGGTCGAGCAGCGCGTAGAACGCGTCCTCCTCGATCGGCGTCGTCTGGATGATCGCGATCAGCGCCTCCAGGTCGTCCCACGGCTCATCCTTGTTGGTGCGCTTTTCGAAGCCCGCCCGCAGGTCCATGCCGGGGCCGAGGGTCGCCCGACGGTCGATCGCCTTGTAGAGGTTCCCGTCATCGTCGTAGCCGCGCCGCCGGAGGAAGTCGCGGTCGATCGGCTCCATCAACACGTAGAAGCCCCAATACTCTCCGTTGATCGCCAGGTTGATCCAAGAGACGTTCGGCGCCTCCAGGTCGACCTCGCGGAGCATGGCGAAACCGAGCGCCTCGCGCAGAAAACTCTGGTCTTTGTACGACGACTTGATCACGAGCTTGTCGTAGGGCTCGTCCTCGCCGAGCCCGAACGGGTCGGGGATCAACGGGTCGTGATCGTCGAAGTGGAACTTGAAGCTGCGCTTGGGGAACGCGCGGCTGGAGGAGCCCTGGATCTCCACCTCGAGCTCGTAGTCGACGCCGTCGATCGTCAGTCGCGCCGGGACGCGAACGTCGGCGAAGACGTCCTCGTGGAGCGCGTCCCAGGCCGCTTCGGAGATCCACATGCGCCAGAGCGGATTGTCGAAGCAGAGATCGTCGAGACAACGCCAGGCCGGATCCGGCTCGACCACGTCCGCGGCGTCGGATTCGGCGTCCGTGCGCACGTCCGTGCGCACGTCCGCGACGTCCGTCGCCGGGGCGTCCGGCGTGTCGACATCTTCGCGACCGGCGTCCGGAATGCTGGTGTCCCCGAACGGGGGTCGCCCGGTGTCGTCGTAGCCCGCGTCCGAAAACGGCGAGTGAGCGTCGACGCCGTCGTCGCCGAGATCGTCGCCGCCGTCGTCGCCGAGATCGTCGCCGCAGGCGGTCGGGACGAGCGCCAGCGCGAGCGCCGCCCCGAGGAGCGATACCCGCAGCGGTCGATGAGCTGGGTGACGTCGTGCCAAGGGTGCAGGGGAGACCGAGGTCCTCAGATCCCCGCCGCTGCCAGGGCCTCGGCGAGGATGGCGTCGCGCTCCGTGGGATCGGCCCAGCGTGCGCGTCCGGCCTCTGGCAGGGTATCGATGGGGTCGAAGTAGAAAAAGTGCTGGCCCGCCTTCACCGACGGCGCCGTGTAGACCGACACGCCGGTCTCGCGGTCGTAGTGCTCGTAGGAGTGCACGGCCCGCTTGCCGCCGCCGCCGGGGGCGTCGCAGACGAAGGTCGGGGTGTTGAACCCGGCGGTGACCCCGCGCGCGCACTTTTCGAGGTGCAGCGCCGACTCGAGGCTGGTCCGAAGGTCTTCGACCCCCTTCACCAGGTCGTGCACGTAGACGTAGTAGGGGTGCACGTTGATGTACGAGAGGCGCCTCACGAGCAGGTTCATCTGCTCCGGCGTGTCGTTCACTCCCCGCTGCAGGACGCTCTGGTTGCGGACGACGATGCCGCGCTCCAAGAAGCGGTCGGCGGCGCGCTTCGAGTGCGCCGTGACCTCGCGCTCGGAGTTGAAGTGGGTGTGGATGACGACGTCCTTCGACTCCCGGCGCCCGCGCTCGACGACCTCGGTGATCGCGTCGAGCCACGGGTCGTCGGTCAGGATCTTCTGCGGCATGACCGCCGGCCCCTTCGTCGCCCAACGGAGGCGCCGGATGTTGGGCATGTCGAGCAGCGTGTGGCCGATCTCCAGCACCCAGTCGGCGCGCAGGTTGTAGGCGTCACCGCCGGAGATGACGATGTCTTCCAGCTCGGGCCGCGACGCGATGTAGGCGAAGGCCGCCTTCCAGCGGTCCTTGTTCGGCCGCAGCGCCACCTTCTCCACGTTCTCGGTGTCGAGGCCGATCGCGTAGGAGCGGGTGCAGAAGCGGCAGTAGACCGGGCAGGTGTCGAGCGGCAGGAAGAGGGCCTTGTCGGAATAGCGGTGGGTGAGCCCCGGCGTCGGCGCGTCGGCCTGCTCGGCCAGGGTGTCGAGACCCAGCTCCGGATGGTCGGGGAGCAGCGACGAACCGACCGGCACGAACTGGCGGCGCAGCGGATCGTCGTAGGGGTTGTCCCAGTCGATCAGCGAGAGCAAGTAGGGCGAGACCCGGACGCTCATCGGCGCGCGGCGTAGCCCGTCTTCGACATCGGCGTAGAACTCCTCGGACGCCAGATCGCCGACCGCCTTCCGCAGACGCTTCAAGCTGGTCGCCGAGTTCTTCGACTGCCACTTGTGGTCGATGAACGTCGCCTCGTCGACGTCGGAGTAGCCGGGCAGCGCCCGCCACCACTCGCCGTCGAGCAGGTTCCGGTGCTCGAGTGTCACCGGATCCACCGGTCCTCTCTTGGCGGCGGGCACCTCGACGTCGGAGTAGTCGATGCTGGGGGTCGTGGGGCCTTCGTGCGTCGGTCGCTGGTCGTTCATCGCCGGCCTCGTCAGGAGCGGAGAACGGCGTATCTACCGGGTCTTGCGCGAAGCGGCAACCCCTCGGGGTGGGGGCACGCGGGCCGCGGGGGCGCGCGTTTACGCGGGCGCGCCGCGTCGCCGCCTCGCGATCGGGACCAGCGCGACCAGGGCCAGCCACGGGGGCGTCCCGAGATCGCTGGCAACTCCGCAGCGGCGGCGCTTGCCACCGGAGATCCGGCGGGCGCGGCCGGAGTCGGCGTCGCTGCGGTCGACGTCCGGCCGCGCCGCGGCGCCACTGCCGTCGGACGCGCCGTCGTCGCTGGTATCGCTCGTCGCGTCGTCGTCGCCACCGTCCGGCGATGAATCGACGCCCGCTTCCGACCCGTCGGCGGCGTCCGGAGCGGCATCCGGCTCCGGGTCTGCCGCCGCGTCGTCGCTCGCGTCGGGCGCGGGATCGGCGGTGCCCCCGTCGACGTCCGGGCCGACGTCGGGGATACCCGTGTCCTCGCCCACGCCTCCCGGGCCGAAGCTCTCGTCGTCCTCGAAGTAGACCCCGCAAGCGGGGTCGACGGACCAATCGCCCGACCGTTGCCGCATCGCGGTGATGTAGCTGCCCGAGCCGAAGCCGATCATCGGCGCGTTGTTGCGATACTCCCCGGTCGAGCCGTCGTAGTTCTCGCCGATGAGCAGGTAGTTCTGCAGGCTCTGGTCCCGCACCCAATCCTGCAGCCCGTCGGCGTACTCGGTCTCGCCCGCGTGGCGCGCGGCGATCGACGTCCGGTAATCGAGGAAGACCCACTCCAGGCTGTCGTACGGACCGCCGTAGGGCGACAGGTCGTGGGCGTCGAACTCGTCGTCGTTGCGGAAGATCCCGCAGCCGCTCGGCACGGTCAGGTTGTCGCGGATCGCCGCCAGGGTGGCGGTGGCCGTCGGTCCGATGGGGTCGAAGAGCCCCATGGCGACCGCCTCGATGACCGCCGCGTCCCAATACCCCGCTCCGGCCGCGTACTCCTCGGTGTTGGCCACGATCGCCCCCTCGGGGCCCGACAGGTGCTCGTGGATCGCCTGGCGCAGGCGCCGTCCCGACACGTCCCACGCAGCGGCCTCGACGGTGTGCTCCGTCTCACCGGCGAGCCAGGCGGCGTCGCAGAGTCCACGGGCCGCGGCAATGTTCGTATAGGCGAAGTGCTTTTCGTCGCCGAACCAATGCACTTCCCAGATCGACGAGTCCGGCCAGAGCAGGCCGGTGCCCTCTTCGACCAGGCCCTCGATCACCCCGGCGATGCCGTCGCGGATCGTCGTCCAATGCTCCTCGACGAGCGAAGTGTCGCCGGTTTCCGCCACGTAGTGTCGCAACGCCCACAGGAAGAGACCGAACCCGTCCCACTCGAAGTTCAGGTCGCCGTTGCAGGGGGTGTCGCTCTCCTCGATGCCGAACCCGTGGTACCGGGTCAGGCTGAGCGCGTAGTCGCGCAGGGGCACGTGCGACAGCTCTTCGAAGTCCACGTAGCGGTTGGCGTGCGCCTCGAGGAAGAACGACAGGGCCGCGCGCGCCTCGTCGAAGAGGCCGCCGTCGGTCAGTCCGACGATCGCGTACGCGCCGTCGCGCACCCAGGCGTACGCCCACCGGCCGGGGGGCAGGCTGGCCAACACCGCGCCCGCGCCCTGGTGCTCCCGGATCATCCCTCCGATCACCGCCTCGACCTCGCCGTCGATGCCGGTCCATCGCGCGACGCCTTCGTCGATCTCCGGTCGAACCCAATACGACGACTCCCGCACCTGGGCCATGCGGAGGATCGCGGCGCTGTGGTAGTAGAGGTCGACCTCGGCGTCGGTCAGGCCCGCGGGCACCCGCACGTCGGCCTGCAGGCCGCGCCACACGCCCCGTTCGTCGGCGTGGAGCTCGGCCGCGCCCCGACCGTCGATCCACACGTCGGTCAACGCCTTGCGGCCGACGAAGTCCGGGTTCGGATCGTGGGCCACGACCACCCCGACCCAGGCGCTCTCTCCGGCCGGGATGTCGGCGATATCCCACTGGTACGCGCTGGCCGCACCGTCGGCCAACACGCCCGTCGCGTCGGGCAGCGGCAGGTCACCCAGACCGTCGCGCACCGTCGCGTAGAACGCCGTCGGCGAGTGCGTCACCCGCGACGGCCTGTCGAGCGGCGCGACGTACACGACGCCGGCGAATCCCTGCTCGACGACCGAGTCGTCATCCTGGATCGTGATCGTCTCGAAACGCGACCCGATCTCCGATTGCGGGCCGGGGCGGCCGGCGCCGAGGTTGGTGTTGACCAGGCCATAGAGGGTGACCGGCCCGCTGGCAGCGTCACCGGTATTCGCCACCTCGAGGAGCACGGCGACGGTCGTCCAGTCGGTCTCCCAGGGGACGAATGCGCGGGTCGTGGCGACCAACGACACGTCGTCGAGGGGCTGCACCATGCGGGCGATACCGGTGCCGCCATCGCGCCCGTCACGATCGACGAGCCCGTCGTAGCCCGATGCGTCGAGATCGACCGGGGCCTCGGTCAGCCAGCGACTCGTACCGGCGGCAGCGACACCGAAATAGGCGTCCTGGAGCAGGTCGCGCGAGAAGACGACCTGGGGCTGGTAGCAGTCGCCGCCCGGCTCGGTCGGCAGCCAGAGCTCCTCGCCGTCGGCCTGCCAGCGGGGCTCCTCGGTCGCGTAGATGTGCTCGCGCAGGTGGTGTACCCGCGCCGAATCCAGCGAGACGACGACGCCACCGTAGCCGTTGGCGCTGACGAGTTCGTGCCAGGAGCGCACCGGGTCGATCGACGGCCCGGCGGCGATGGTGGCCGCCCACAGGACGACCGGGAGACAGATCCTGCACACTGCGCGCATCCGTTCCTCCGATGCCCGTTCCGAATCAGAAGATGACGTCCAGCACGTAATCGCCGGTACCGATGCCGAACGCCTCGACGCCGATCACGTAGGTGCCGGCGTCGAGCGTCTCCTCGAGTCGGGAGCAGGGTGTCACCCCACCGTCGTCGTCGGAGACGAGCTCGGTCAGGCACGTCGAGTCGTACAACCGAATCACCGTATTCATGGCGCAGCCACCCGCTCCGTCGCTCGTGGCCGCCATGAAATCGGTGCCGTCCGCGGCGATCTCGATCTCGAGCAGATCGACGTCCCCGCCCGGGTCGATGGCGCCCACATAGCTCGTGGGTCCCGTGATCGGGCCGTTGGCGTCCTCGCACGCGTCGTTGGATTCGGCCTCGGCGAGCACCCCCAGCGGCGTCTCGGTGCGCAGGTGGATCGCGTAGGGGCCCACGGTGAACGAACGCCACCCGCGAACGGTCGCGAAGTACGTGCCCGCCTCGAGGGTAGCGACGATCTCGGAGCAGAGGCCGTCCGTGTCGTCGTTCTCGGCGAGCACCGACATGTCCTCGCCGTCACGCAAGGTCAGGACCGTGTCGGTATCGCAGGTGCCCGGACCGGCCACACCGCTGGTGAACACGGTCACCCGCTGACCCTCTTCGATGGTGAATACGAACCAATCCTCGTCATCCGACTCGAGGTCGGCGAGCACCGCGCCCCCGGCTTCGAGGTCGTCGGCCGTGTCGGCTTCACCGTTGTCCTCGGACTCGGCGGATCCGTAGGCCGACACGCGCAGGCCATAGCCAGGGAAGACCGCTTCGGGCACGGCCGCGATGCGCAGGCTCGCGGCGCCGGTCGCAGAAACGAAGGGACACCGGGTCGGCCCGCTCTCGATGTCGGCCGCGAGCTCGGCACCCTCGGCGTCGAAGAGCGTGGCGGCGAGCAATCCGGAGCAGGGGTAGCCGTCGCCGAGGACCGACGCGACCACGATCGACGTGTCCGGAGCCGAGAAGGTGTACCAGTCGGCGTCGGCGGCGCAGGCCGACCGCTCCGTGATCGCGGCGCCGAGCTCGATGTCGGTCGCGTCCTCGACCACATCGTCGTCCTCGGCGTCGTCTGCGGCGCAGCCGGCGCACTCGCCGTTGAGGCACAGGTCGCCGCCGGTGTCGCCGTCACCATCGTCACACGGCGTGGAGTCGGCCACGGGATCGAGGCCGCAATCGGGGCCGATGAACCCTCCGACGCACACACCGACGTTGCACTGGTCGTCGAAATCGCTGCAGTCGTGGTCGAACCCGACGCACTCCCCGGCTTCGCACGCCGTGTCGACGATGCAGACGGACCCGACGAAGCACTCGGATCCGTCTTCGACCTCGGTGCCGACGCACTCCCCGGCCTCGCACACGGTCGACGTCAGGCAATCGTTCTCCGCGTCGCACTCGATGCCGTCGTCCTCATGCTCGGAGGCGCACTCACCGGTGTCGCTGTTGCAGACACCGAGGGCGCAGGGCCCGTCGAAATCGGAGCAGTCGGCCGGGAACCCTTCGCAGATGCCGTCGAAGCACGCGTCGTCCTCGGTGCAGGGGTCCGTATCGTCGCACGCCTCGAAGTCGCCGATCGCGATGGTCTCACAGGTGCCGGTTTCGTCGGCGCATGCCCCGACCGCGCAGGCGCCGTCGAGCTCGGAGCAGTCCATCGCCACACCGGCGCACTCGCCTTCGACGCAGACCTCGTCGACGGAGCAGGGGTCGGCGTCGGTGCAGGAGATTCCGTCTTCGGCAGGCGCTGTCGTGCATTCGCCCGAGTCGGTGTCGCACACGCCCACCACGCATCTGAAGTCATAGTCAGAGCAGTCGACGGCGACGCCACCGCAGACGCCGGACGAGCAGGCGTCGTCGGTGGTGCAGGGGTCGCCGTCTTCACAGATCGTCCCGTCGTCGAGAGGCACCGGCCCGCAGGTCCCGTCCTCCGGATCGCAGGCGCCAGCGTTGCACGCGTCGGACTGGTCGCTGCAGTCGAGCTCGCCGCCAGCGCACTCGCCGGCCGTGCAGACGTCGCCGGTCGTACAGAGGTCTCCGTCATCGCAGACCGTCCCGTCTTCCGACGGCTCGGCCACGCACTCGCCGGTGGCCGGATCACAGACACCCACGAGACAGGGGCCGTCGAGGTCGGCACAGTCGATGTCGGCGCACGGGTCGACCGCGCAGGCCGGGTCATCGGCGCAATCGTCGTCGGCGCAATCGACGGACTCGTCGCCGTCGTTGTCCTCGCCGTCGGTGCAGATCTCCGCCGGGGGGGCGCAGAGCGGGTCGTCGGCACAGTCGTCGTCGTCACAGTCGATGGCGCCGTCCCCATCGTTGTCCGTGCCGTCGTCGCACCTCTCGGTGGGCGGCGCGCAGGCCGGCTCGGCAGCGCAGTCGCTGTCTTCGCAGTCGGCGTCGCCGTCGCCATCGTT
Source organism: uncultured Myxococcales bacterium (assembly GCA_964520965.1). GTDB lineage: Bacteria > Myxococcota_A > Bradymonadia > REDH01 > REDH01 > CAZFPM01. Next base: position 11,378 of record CAZFPM010000063.1, on the reverse strand, counting down.
GTCCGCGCCGTCGTTGCACACCTCGGGGTCGGCGCCGGTCTCGGCGGCGGTGTCGCCGGCTGAGCCGTCACCGGCGTCGCCGCCGGCGTCAGCAGCATCAGCGGACGGTCCGACGGGATCCTCGGAGTCGTTGCACGCACCGAGTGCGAGCGCGGCACAGATCACGGCAAGCAGCGTCCATCGTGTCATGGTCTTCCTCGCAGGGGCGCGGCGGCAGCGGCCGGCACGGTCAGTGAGTCGTAAGGCACCGGGTTATTCGATGACCGGATCCGAGGCAAGTCCGCCCCGCTGACGGCGCAGGCAACGCGACTTGCCCGTAGAGCCGGAGCGGGCTCCGAAGCGGGCGGGCGCAGACGGCCCGCTTGCTCCCAGACACCGTAAGGGCGACGCATGCGTCGCCCTTACGGTGGCCGGCTCCAGCCGGTGGTCGGCGGCAAAACGAACAACGCCGGGCACAGGGCCCGGCGTCGTCGTCGATCGTGAGGAAGGCCGCCTGCCTACGGCAGACGGGGGCGATGCATGGCATCGCCCGTACGCGTCAGGGTGTGACGATGACGGACCAGCTGTCGAGCGTACCGGTGTCCGCGTTGGCGCTGTCGGACACGGTCAACGACCAGGTGCCGCCGACGTCGCCCGTGGGCGCCGGGTCGAGCACGTAGGTCTCCACGAGGTTGTCGGCGCTGCCGCCGGTGTTCTCGTGCAGGGTCCAGGTCTGCTCGCCATGGACGACCGCGACCTTGAGGTCGCCGCGCCACGTGTGCGTGATGTTGACGGCGACGGCGACGGCGCCGGTAGCGCCGGCGGGAACACCAGCCTCGGACGTGATGCCAGCGGGGGTGTTGTCCGGGATCGGGAGGTTACCGGTACCGGGGTAGGTCTCGGGGGCGCCCGGCTCGGGCGTCGGCTCGAGCGGCGCATCGCCGACGTGGACCTCGAGGCCCCAGCTGTTGAGCGTGCCAACGTCCTGACCGGCAGCGTCGACCACGCTGAGCGTCCACTCGCCGGCGGCGTCGATGCCGTTGAAGGCGTCGATCGGGTACGCCTTGTCGATGTCGTCGCGTCCGCCGCCGATGCGGTTGTGCACGGTCGCGGTCGTGCCGCCGTGCGAGAGCGTGACCAACAGGTCGCCCACGTAGGTGTGCGTGACGTCGATCGCCACGTTGACGCCGGAGATGGCGCCCGTGCCGCTGAGGTTGATCGTCGACGTGAGGCCGCTCTCGTCGTTGTCCGGGATCGGGCCGCCGGTGCCGGTGCCGGAGAAGTCGCCCTCGGTCGTGCCGGGCTCGGTGCCGCCACCGCCGGGGGTGGGCTCGCCGTCGCCAGGCGTGATGTGCAGGGTCCAGCTCTCGATCTTGCCGACGTCCTGACCGGCGCTGTCGACGACGTGCAGGGTCCAGGCGCCGGCGGCGTCGACGCCGTCGAAGCCGGGCACGGTGATCGTACGACGGATGTCGTTGTCGCTGCCGCCTTCTTTGGCGTGGATGACGCGGTCGATGCCGCCATGCGAGAGCGTGATCGTCAGGTCACCGATGTAGGTGTGCGCGATGGCGAGCTCGGCGCGCACGTCAGCGACGGCGACGGAGTCGGACACGGTGGCGGTCGAGGAGACGCCCGCGGGGTTGTTGTCCGGAATCGAGACGTTGCCCTGGCCGGCCACGGAGATGACGTCGCCGGAGACCGGGACCTCGGGCTGACGGGACAGCTCGACGAGCATCCGGATGTTCTCGATGTCGAGGTTCGGCACCGAGCTCCGGTCGAGGCGCCGGGGATCCCAGAGGAAGTCGGGGTGCAGCTCGCGCGCGTTTCCGTAGAACTCGCCGCCGATGATCTTCCCGTCGCCGTCCACCTCGAGGATGTACGTGTAGTGGTCCTGCCGCTCGTAGCGAGTGGAGTCGGCGGGCGTGGTCGAGGCGTGCGACTCGGTGATGTAGGTCAGGGTCGCCGCAACGTCGTAGAGCTTCACCGCATCGCGGTTGTACTCGTACGTCTCGCCCTCGGTGCCGAGAAGCTCGTTGGCCTGGGCCGGGTTGACCTCCTCCATGCGGGCGACGTTGAACGCGACGATCGGCTGGTTCCAAACCTCGAAGTCGTAGGTGCGGTCGTAGGCGAACGGGCGCTGCTGCAGTCCGAGGTAGTTCGACGCGATGATGTGCATGGCGCCGGCGTTCGTGTCGCGGCACTGGTTCTGCTCGACGCGGCCGTGCTCGTCGCGGCTGATCACGTAGCTGGAGATCTGCTGCTCGGTGCACTCGCGGCGCTGGTCACCCTCGGAGGCCTCCTGGTCGGGAAGACGGCAGCCGTTCACGCGGGCATACTCCTCCTTGGTCTCGAAGAGGTTGCAGCGGCTGCCGATCATGCTGGCCGGCGAGCGGTTGTAGGCAAGGATGAGGAGGGCCTCCAGGTCGCCAACGTGGAAGGTCACGCCGTTGTGGGTGACGGAGCGCAGCGGACGATCCTCGAGCATCGCAGCCGGAACCCAGGCGTGGCAGAGGCCCCACCACGACGAGACGCCGTCGCGGTCGTCACACTCGTCGATCTGACCGTCGCCGTCCGAGTCCCGACCGTCGCGGGCCTTCCGGTTGCCCATGTTGGCCGAGACGTGGGTCGCGAGGGGACCGAGGTTGTCGTAGTACTCGCGGTCCCAGTTGTCGTGTTCGTCATTGCAGCGACTCGTCGAGTACGGGCGGAGCTGGTCGAAGTTCTCCGGCGGGGTCCAGCCGTTGAACGCGCGGTCGTACTTCTCGGCCGGGGAGAATTCGCGGTTCCAGCGGTGTTGGACGCTGTCTGCGTAGGTCGGCCAATAGGTCGACGGCCACGCGCCGTTCGCCGCGCGACCCTCACGGGGAAGCTCGGCCAGCACGGCGTTCAATCCACCGTCGAAGCGATCCGGATCGTTGGCGTAGTTCCAACGGTCGGCCTTCCCGTCCTCGGTCGTCTCGTCCGGCTTCTCGGATACGTCGCCGGGCGTCTCGCCGTCAGGCACGACACCCGCGATCCCGTGGTCCGCGCCATCGCCGCAGGCCGCCAGGACCAGGGCTGCGAGCATCGACAGGGAGAGAATTCGCTTCAACATGACCGCTCCGGTTCTCGAGTGGGTCTTCGTGCGAGCGTGCCCGCACACGACTTCTGGGGTGGTTTACACGTCGTGGAGGCCACCTATCGCTGGCGAAGGATCGTTGCAACAAAAAATGCGCATTTCCTCATGATTCAGCATGTCTATGCGCTGTCTTGGCCCTCGATCGGGCCCCGAAGGAGTTCGCGCGCGACGCCGCGCATGGTACTCCTTGAGGCCGCCCGCCGAGCACCTAGCGCCCCGCCACCGAGTCGATGAGCCGCCCCCCCAAACGGACCGCCGACGCCATCGCCTTTGCCGCGATCCTCGCGCCGATCACCGTCCTGTTCTTCGTCGAGGCGTTCCTCTCCCTCGACTGGCGCATGGTGCACGATACGCCGCTCCTGCACTTCGCGGCCTACCAGATCGAACACTTCGACCGGGTGCCCTACCGCGACGTCTTCGTCACCAGCATGCCGGGCACGCTCGCGCTCCACATGACGATCGGACGCCTGTTCGGTTGGTCTGACTTCGGGTTCCAGCTCGCCAACCTGATCTTCCTCGCGACCCTCTCGATCGTCACCTGGGGCATCCTCGCTCGGCTCCACCCCCGCGCCGGATGGGCCGCTGTCGCGCTGTACGGCGTCGCGTACTTCGCCGGCGGTCCGTGGACGATGCTCCAACGCGACATCGTCGGCATGCTCCCCGTCGCCGCCGCCGTCTTCATCGCCGGCGCGTCGAAACCCGGCCTGGGCCCGCGCAGCCTGGCGATCGGGCTCCTCTTCGGCGCCGCCGTCATCATCAAGCCGCACCTGCTCATCGGTCTACCCGTCGTCCTGATCTTCGCCTGGCGCTGTTGGCTGGGCGGGGGCGTGGGCCCACCCCCGGGGCTGGCGATCGGCATCAGCCTGATCACGACCGCGATCGGAGGCGCCCTGCCCGCGGTCGTCGTGCTCTGGTGGGTCGCGACGTCAGGCGGGCTGGGCGATTTCCTCGACATGATGGGCAGCTACCTCCCCCTGCACGTCCACCTCACCGGCACCCATGAGACGATCGGAGGTGCGGCCCGCGTCTCCCATGTCCTGCGGGAGTGGCGCACCCTCGGCGGTCACGGAGCGTGGCTGGGGCCGGCCGCTTTCGGGGTCTATCTCGGCCTCGATCCGATGCGATCTGCCCGCGAGCGAGACACCGCCGGCACCCTCGGCGGACTCGCCGTCGCCTACGGGATCTACCCCGCCGTCTCCGGGCAGTTCTGGGACTACCACTGGATGCCCTTCCAGTTCTGGCTCGTCGCCTGCGCCGGGCTGGTCGCGATCCCCCCCAGCGATCCAGCCACCACGACCCCCCGGCGCCTCGTCCAGCCCGCGCTGCTCGCTGCGTTCGTCGCTGTCATGCTCGTGCTGCCGCCCGGCCTGAAGAGCCAACTCGAGGGGTACCCCCCGGAGCCCCCCAAAGAGGGACGTGTCGACACCATCGCGGCGTTTCTCGTCGACAACGTCGAGCCCGGAGACCGCGTGCAATCGCTCGATTGGACCGGCGGCGCGCTCCACGGAATGTTGATCGCCCGCGTCGAGACAGCCACCCGGTACATCTACGACTACCACTTCTACCACCACGTCTCGCACCCGGTGATCCAGGAGCATCGTGAGCGATTCCTCGTCGCGCTCACCGACGATCCCCCGCGCTTCCTCGTCCGCTTCGACAGGCCGCGCGTATCCGGCGAGGACACCGCAGACCGATTCCCCGCGCTCGATGCATTCGTCGCCGACGGCTACGTCGTGGGCTACGCCGGAGACGGGTTCCAGATCCTCGAATGGGCCGCCGAACGCCCGGCACACGCGGTCGAGATTGCCCCCGCCGGCCGGGCCGGCCGAGGCCCGACACCGCAAAGCGCCCCCGAGGGCAGTGGCGCGGGACCCTAACCGGATTCCCCCTCTCCGGACCACGGCGACCGCGATCAGCGAACGTCGCTGCAGTCCGGCGCGGCGACGACCAGGTCCGCGTCTTCGGGTGCACACTCCGTCCAGCCCGCCTTCTGGAGGAGCACGGCGTGCCGTTGCGCGCTGTCGACGCGGACCATGGCGCCGTCACCCTCACGCAGGGCGCACAGCCGGCTCCCGTCGTCTGCGAGTGTCCCGATCACCTCGTCGCCACAGGCGGCGATCACCGGCCCGATCAGGCATTGCTCGTCGGCGAGCCACTCCATGGCCAGCAGAGCCCGGTGCGAGCTGATGCACGGGTGTTCCTCGTCCTCGAACTCGTCTCCGCCGGCGACCAACCCGCAGCCGAGGACGAGGGCGAAGGCAGCCACCTGTACGGCCGCCGCCAGCACGCCGACCGGTCGTGGGCTCCAGCGTCCGCGCTTCACCACGATTCGAGGACCTCGGCCCCAGCCGGCACTGCAAAGTCGGCGTCCGAAGCCCCGAGGAAGAAGCGCACGTCGGTGAGCTCCGCGTTGGTCACGACCTCGTCCACGACCCCATCTTCGTCGGACCAGGGGAACGCCCGGAACCTCTCCGGCAGCGTGATCCCGTCGACAATCTGGTCTCCATCGTAGGTGAAGAGCTTCTCGGGCGAGTGCCCGCCGTCGGGGAAGAAGCCGGGGTACGACACGATGTACCGGACCCCGCCCACCCGGTGGGACTCCTGGTCGATCAGCACGACGTAATAGTCGCCCGGGGCGTCGCCGGTGCCCGGGGCGAACGTGGCGCGCACGAGATCGTAGTCATCGCGTTCGAACTCCAGCTCTCCGACCAGCTCCAGGTTCACGCCGGCATCGCCCAACACGAAGGGGATCGCGACGAAGTAATACGGCGTAAGCGCCCAGAACCGAGCGTTGGTCCCGAGCTCCGCACCCGGCGGGTGCTGCCAGGCGCGCTCGCCATCCCAGCCGAACCGCACTGTGTGATCGTTGGGCAGCCGGTGCACCGCGCGAGCGGACCACGTGTCGACGAGCTGCTCAGTGTCGACCGGCGGAAGTCCCTCGACGGGAACGTAACGGAATCGGAACTGCATCGGCCCGTTCTCGTACCACCGCGGCAGTCCCCCGTGGGCGTCGATCGCCGCGCGGACCCGCCGACCGGCCTCGGTCTCGTCGAGACGGGCGTGGGCAGCAGCCACCCTGTCGGCGACCGATCGCATGGGCACGACGCCGACCCACTCGGGGACCGCTGGCTCACCGGAGCCCTCGCCTTCGACCGACGAAGCGGTCTCCGGCATCGACTCCGGCTCCTCCGCCGAAGCCTCGTCGGCGCCCCCCGACCCTTCTTCCGCGGGCGCGGTCGAGCCTTCGTCGATAGCGGTCTCCGAGCCTTCGCCTTGCGTCGCGACGGCGCCGGGTTCGTCCGGCGCAGGCGGGTGATCGGCGCCGCACGTACTGCAGCTGCCGACCAGGACGAGCGGGAGCAGAAGAGCGAAGCGCGTGGGCATCGGCAAGGGTGGGAGCATGGGTCGGATGATCTTGGGACGAGAAGCCCGCCGCCGCAACAGGCTCGTCGCAGTTCTCATCGCGCTGCAGCCGCACTAGCTTGGCGGAGTCCGCCGAATCGGACACGAAGAACGAGTCACACCCGAGCTGCCGCGATGAAAATCGAATCCTACAAGTTGCGACTCTATGGGGGACCCGCAGGGGCCGGGCCGCCGAGCTACTCGGGCGTGCGCGCCGAGGTGCGGCTCTACGGGCGGGGTGGCAACGACCACCAGACCATCACGTTCCACGAAGAAGGCCACGAGATGCCGGCGGAGGACGACAACGGTCCGATGCGGCTGCCCTGGTCTGCCTGGCGGGCGACGGTCTATCTGCTTCGGCACGAGACCGGGGCTGTCCTGACGTGGAACCCCGTCAACGGCTGGATGCTCGAGACCGGCGACGCCCCCCGATAAGGCGGTTCGAATCGCGGCGCAGCTAGTCGCCCGGGCGCGTTCGGAGACGTAGATCGAAGCCGAACCCGCCCTGCAGGTAGAAGCGACCCTGGCGATTGGCGTCGATCAGGTTGACGCCCGACTGCAGGTAGGTGCGCGGCCGATAGGTCCGCCCCCCCCACCGGTCGGCGGGAATGTACACGACGACGCCTCCGAGTCGATGGCGGCTGAGGTGCGCGCGGGCGGCGTAGACGACCTCGTGGTAGGGGCCGACGAGGAAACGTGCCTCACCCGGCCCGTCCCACCCCTCGAAGAGGACGAAGGCCCCGTTGGAAATCATCGCGTCGTAGTTCGCCTGGAGCGTGTCGTAGATCCGCTCGCGGATGAACGGGCCCTCGAAGTTCGGGAAGATGTGGGCGTACGCGGTGATCTGGTCGCGAACGACGATCCGCCCGAACTGGATCTGCGACGTCTGCTGCACCATCAGGCGATGGGCAAGCCCCGATTCCTCGGCCCCCTCTTCTTCCAACTCCTCCGCCACGTCGTCGCCGAAATCGGAGTCCGAGGTCGGGAACGAGAGCGGGTAGCCCAGGTGGCCGAAGAAGTAGAGGGCGTGGTAGCCCACCGAGTAGACGAAGAGGTTGATCGGTCGATACTCGACGCGCGGACCGATCTCGACGAACGCCGGCGAGATGTTCAGGTCGACGCCCTGCTGCTGATAGGTGCCGCGGTAGAGCGTCGAGCCGTCCGCCTCGTGATGCTCACGGTGGACGATGCTGTTCGAGAGGATCAGCCCGACCGGCTCGATCCGGAACTGCAGGTCCCCGATCCACATCGCCCGGTGCTCGGCCGCCGGCAGGTTCGCGCCCCGTCCCGCCCGCAGGTCATCGAGACCCTGGGCGCCGGCCGGAACAGCTGCCCCGAACGCCAGCAACAACGCGACCGTGAAGACAGCGAGAGGGCGGCGGCTTCTTCCTGAACGCATCCTCACCTCCGAGTGTCCCGCGGTCTTACCGCCGCAACGCACCGCGGGAAAGAGACGCGTCGCCCAGGGCCGGACGAGCTCGTTCGGTTGCCTGGACGAGGCCCTCGATCGACCGCGCTCAGTCGAAGTCGGCGCGCCACGCACACCACCCGAGCGTACACGTCCAGGTGGGACCGGACCGGACGTTGCAGTGCTCACGCCGGAAGGTCGGGGACGATCAGCCGGGGTACGTGCCCGCGATGTACTCCTGGAGCAGCCGGATCTCGAACTCGGCGTCGGCCGAGAGGCGCTTGACGCAGTCGCCGATCGTGAGGATTCCGACGAGGCCGCCTTCCACGATTACGGGCAGGCGCCGACACCGGTGCGCGGTCATGATGCCCATGCACTCCACGAGCGTCGCTGACGGGTCGACATAGGCGACGTCGCGCGTCATCACGTCGCACACCTGGGTGGTCTTGGACGTGCGCCCCTCGAGGACGATGCGCCGCAGGTAGTCGCGCTCGGTGAAGATGCCCGTCACGCGGGACCCGTCGAGAACGACGACCGAGCCAATATGCCTCTTGGCCATGAGCCCGATCGCCTCGAACACCGTCTGCTCGCCGGTGACGGTCACGACATCGGGACCTTTCTGCTCCAGGATACTCTCGACTCGCGTCACCATGGCAGCCTCCGCTCTACTGTCCGCTCGATGTCCCCCCGACGGGCACACTCTTGAGCACTCATCCAGAGATTGTAGAGCGACGTGGTCGCGCGCGAAAGCCCCCTGGACCGGACAGCGTCGCAGAAACCGGGTTCTCCGCACCCTCTGAGGCGCGGAGACCGATACGTCACGGTGCCCGAGGGTCATCCGGTCGGACCGACGCGATCAGCCCTTCGGGACGTCGAGTGCGATCCGGATTACGACCTCGTCGCGGATCAGATCGTCGGGCATGCCCGCGTAGACGATCCCGAAGTCCTGGCGGTCGATCGAGAACTCGGCGGCCACCTTCACAGTATCGCCGCTCGTGTCGATCGTCGCCGGGAACGAGATCGTGCGGGTCGCGCCGTGGAGCACGAGATCGCCGGTGACCATGAATCCGTCTTCGGCCGCCGCGATGCCGGTACTGACGAAGGTCGCGGCGGGGTAGGTCTCGACATCGAAGAAGTCCGACGATCGCAGGTGCTGGGTCAGTCGCGGTCGATCGGCGACCAGCGAAGCGGTCTCGATCTCGACGGAGACCTTGCTGTCCTCGACCGTCGCTCCGAGGCGGATCGCACCGGAGAAGACCTCGAACGAGCCTTCGTGGCTCGCGGTGACCTTCGATCCGACGAAGCCCAGCGTTCCGTGGGTCTGGTCGAACGCCAGCTCGCCAAGCGCTGCGGCCGCGGTCGCCGGGTCGGCGTCGGCGGAACCCTCGGCCGGCTCTTCGGCAGAGCCTTCGGCCGGGTCGGCGGCAGCTGGCTCTTCGTGGGGGGCGCTCTCCGGGCCGGCGGGCGCAGCTTCCACGGCGGCGGCAGGCACGTCGTCTGCCGGGTTCTTGCAGCCAGCGAGCGCGAGCGCGGACACGGCGGTGATCAGGGCGGCTCTCAGGCAGGTCTTCATCGAGGGGTCTCCGGTCGATGTCTGGCGGTCGTCGACGACCGCCGATGGAAGCGAGGCGGTATTCTAAGACACGGTTTCGAGATCGGCCACCGCCTGGGGGCAAAGGGCCGGGGGGATCGCAAAGTCGAGGGTCTTGGGTTGCCTCAGGGGTCTGGACCGGCTCTGCGAGCCGGGGGCGAGATAGGATCTCGCCCTTGATGGCGGATGGACCGGACTTTGCGACCGCACTGGGCAAAGGGCAGCCCATCTTCACTGCCGGACGAGCCGCGGCTCTGGCGCCGGATCGATTCAGATCCGTACGCGTTGCGCGTCCCGGAGCTCGGACGACGGGTACGTCCGGTCGCGCCAGCGGATCCCCCCGATGCGGGCTCCCTCTGCCGCAGCACCCAGCGCGACGATCGCGAGTGCGGTCAGCCCGACGAACGGGAAGAGCGCCGGCAAGAGGCGCCGCGCTCCCCACCGGGCGTAGACGATCGTGCCGAGCCAACCCGCCGCGCAACCCGCCACTGCGCCCACACGCACCCAGGTCGGTGACCAGGGGCCCAGGCCGAGCCACGGAGCCCAGCCCAGCCACAGCAAGACCAGCGCGAGCAGACGCAACCGCATCGGCTGGAATCGGCCGATGATCGCGAAGAAGTTCTTCTGGGTGCGGCGCCGCATTTCGGCGAACGAGGCATACCAGCGGATGCGAATCATCCCCCGAGCGTTGACCAGGGCGCACCGTCCGCCGGCGTCCTTCACCATCTGGGCGATGGCGAAGTCGTCGCCCACCTCAAGGCGGAGGTACTCGAGACCGGGCGTTCGATCCCACGCGGCGCGGCGCACCAATATGAACGCCCCGGCGGCGCCGGCCACGTCGCTTTCGGGGTCCGCGGTGAGCCACAGGCGGGCGACCGCTCCGAGTGCCGAACCGATCGCGTCGAATGCCGTGTCGCCGACGAAACCGGCGGGCTCGATCTCCGGGAAGCCCGACAGCAGGTCGAGGCCGTGATGGTCGGCGTAGAAGACCGCCCGAGCCAACGCGTCGGGGGCGTATCGCACGTCGGCGTCGGTGAAGAGGAGCCACTCCGCGTCACTGCGCGCGACGCCACGGTCCATCGCGTGGACCTTGCCGAGCCAACCCGCCGGGAGCTCGTCGAGCCGCAGGCACTGCACGCGGTCGTGCGCGCGCGCGACCCGTTCCATCGCGGCCCCGGTGTCGTCTGTCGATCGATCGTCGACCGCGATCACCCGCAGCCCCTCGTAGGACTGGGTAGCGAGACTGGTCAGCGCGGCCTCGATGCGCTCGCCTTCGTCGCGGGCTGGCACGATCGCGTCGACGGACGGGCAACGCTCGGGCGACGGCACCTCGGAAGCGTCGGCGAGCACCGGCACCCGCCGCACGAGCATGAAGACCGCCCACAGCCCGGCGATCCACCCGAGCGCGGGGAGCCAGACGGCGAGTCCGAGGACGACGTCGAGGAGCACGGTTCGGGGGCGAAGAGGAGGAAGGGGACCGAGCCGGTCGCCGGTGGGCCGCGTTCGACCCGGGGGCCTGGGCGGTTCCGACGGTGATTCGGCGGCCGACCGGACGTCGAGCGGCGAAGGCGTTTCGTCCGAGGCTCGGCCAGCGTATCATGGGGATCCCCGCCGTCCCGAACAACGTGAACGCGATGCGTCCGAGCACGAGCTTCCTCGCCGCGTGTGCCGCGGCGGCAGCGCTCCTCCTGGTATCGCCGGCGTGGGCACAGAACACGGGGACCTGCTACTCCGACTCCGAGTGCGGGGGCGGAACCTGCCGAAGCGGGCAATGCACCACCGCCGGAGGCACCTGCTACTCCGACTCCGAATGCCCCGGCGGGGTCTGCCGAAGCGGCCAGTGCACCACCGCCGGAGGCACCTGCTACTCCGACTCCGAG
>CAZFPM010000062.1:0-25519 GCA_964520965.1 uncultured Myxococcales bacterium | reverse complement strand
GTCCGACGACGCCGGCACTTCGACCGACGACGCGGGCTCGACCCCGGACACGACCCCCGCGGACTCCGGCGGTAGCCCCGATGCCACGCCCGACGCCGGCATCGGAGCCGACACGACACCCGAACCCGACACGGCGCCCGAGCCCGACGCGGCCCCGGAGCCCGACACCACCCCCGAGCCCGACACGGCGCCCGAGCCCGACGCGGCCCCCGATCCGACGACAGCGACACTGCATGGTCGCATCACGCGCTCCGCTTCACCGAGCGCGGGTGGTGTCGGCCACCTCTACGTCGCCGTATTCGCAGATAACCCGATGATCGCCGGCGATGGTGCCGAGGTCGTCGGGCGCACGCGGACCGACGACGTCGACATGCGCGATGGGGGCGCGTTCTTCGACTACGAGGTCGCAGACATCACGCCCCGCACGGAGCCCTATTACGTGACGGGCTTCCTGGACGACAACGGCACGGTCGACGAGAGCGCGCCCTCTTCGGCCGGGCCCGATCGCGGTGACCTGGTGTCGTTGGACGGGATCGCGATCCCGACCGTGACGATGTCCGCACCGGTGCGGGTCGAGTTCGACATCGACCTCAACATCGCCATGCCGTTCTGAGGTGGACCCGATGCTACGTAGAGACTTCTTGCATGCCGGAGCGGCCGGGCTCGTGGGGATGACCGCGTGGCCGTCCTGCGGTCCTGCCGAAAACGACGAGATCCTGGCAGATACCGGTGCACCGCTCCCGGGACGGATCCCCGTCTCGCTGATGAGCGCCAGCCACGAGGAGGTCGACCTCGACCTTCGCGTGCTCAGCGGCCGCATGCCGCGAGAGATCGCCGGTCATGTCTTCGTGGTCGGCGCCCTGCCCTTCGGCGACGGCACGCCGCTCTTCAACGGCCCGGGGATGATGTACCGGATCGACCTCGACGGCGACCGGCCGCGCCTGGTCAGCCGGATCGCCAAGAGCCCGTGTTGGTACGCCGACCAGGCGACGGCCGACGACGACGCCCTCGGCTTCGTGAACCTCGGCATGGCCCGAATCTCACGAGCGCTCGGCCTCCACAACGAGCTCAACACGGCGTGGGTACCGATGGGTGACCGCATGCTCGTGACCTACGACGGCGGCCGACCCTGGGAGCTCGACCCGACGACCCTCGAGCTGATCACACCCGTCGGCCGGCTCGACGAATGGCCGAGCGGCGCCCTGTCGGCACTCGTCCCCGGCCCGTTCGGCGCCTACCTGTCGACCGCGCACCCCTATTGGGACGAGCACACCAACGAGCTCCTCTCGGTCGCGCACGGGACCCCGATCGGCGACCGGCCCGGCTTCCTCTCGTTCATGCGCTGGGACGGCAGCGGCCCGGTGCAGTTCTGGCGCGCCATTGCCGACGACGGCACGGGAATCGAGATCCTCCAGAGTGTCCACCAGGTCGCCGTGACGAAGGACTACGTCATCGCGGTCGACACCGCCTTCCTGGCGGAGAGCGAGCAAATGCTCGACCCGGATTACTCCGCGGCGCAGTTCCCCGATACGATCGCCTGGGTCATCCGTCGGTCTGACCTGGTCGACGGCGTCGACACGGTCGTCGCACGACGGGTCGTATTCGCTCGCGAGAGCGTCCACCTGACGGCCGACTACGAGAACCCGGGCGGCGAGATTACCCTGTATGTCGCCCACAATACCGCTACCGACGCCAGCGAGTGGGTGCGCGCGACGGATCGCCTCGTCGCCGACGACGCTCCCGTCCGGGCGGAGCTCGCCGGCATCATCCCGAGCGCGACGGACATCAACGTCATCGGGCGTCACGTCATCGATGGGGAGAGCGGTGAGGTGATCCGATCGGAGGTCGTCGCCGACCCCGACTACACCTGGGGCATCGCGTTCTTCAGCTTCCGTGGAAACACGGCTCCGGCGAGGCACTCCTCGCTCTTCTTCAACTCGGTCGGGTTCACCGAGGAGACCCTGACGCACCGGGTCCTCGACCTGTATCGGGACCACCCGTACCGCCAAGTCCCCGTCTCGGAGCTGAACGGCGGGCGCGCGCCTACGATCTTCCGCTTCGATGTCGACGCGATGACCGTGGCCGACGGTTATACGTTCCCGGCCGGACGAGCGGCGAGCTCACCGCAGTTCGTCCCCCGCGAGGGCGGCGGCCCGTCGGACGGCTGGGTCGTGTGCACCATCGCCTCGGACGACACCTCGACCGTCGGATCCTCGGGCAACGAGATCTGGGTCTTCGATGCGCGCGACCTCGGGCAGGGCCCGCTCGCGCGCCTCGGCCACCCGCGACTCGACTTCGGGTTCACGCTTCACACCGGTTTCCTCCCCGAGCTCCGGCCGCGGTCGGCGACGTATCGGGTCGCCGTCCGCGACGACTACGCCGCGAAACTCGTCGATGCCCCCGACGACGTGCAGGCTCTTTTCGAGCAACACGTCTTTCCGCCTTTCGACACGTGATGATCATGTTGAGGTGACGGTTGTCAGTGGGGCGCTGGGGCGGGCGGTGCGTTATACTCCGCGTCGGCTGCCTGACCACTGACGCTGGAGAATCATGATCGGTCGGACACGAATCGGGATGCTGGCGGCGATCGTTGCCTTCGCCGGCGCTTGTGGGGGGAGCGACGATCCGCAGACCACACCGGCCCCTGACGCGGGGGGTGTCGTCGACGCTGGCGGCGACGTGGGTGTCGACGCGGGCGACGCGGACACGGGCCCGACCGACGCAGGTACGGACGTCGCGCCGGGGGATACGGAGCCGGGCGCAGACACCGGACCTGCTGGCGATACGGCGCCGGACGCGACGCCAGACGTAGCACCCGACGCGGCACCCGATGCGCCGACGGACGCCACCTTCGACACGCCGACCGAGGTCGGACGAGGCGCGCCGGGCTTCGGGGTGATCACCGGCGAGTGCGGAGTGCTGGACGACGAGCTCTCGGCGGCCGGGCCGTCGTTCGTGGCGAACCGGATCGACTTCGGGCCCGATCCCTTCGACGACCCCGACGACCTGCCCCACTTGACCGAGGGCGGTCGCGAGGTGATCGCCGACGGCAACGCTGGCGGCAGCTCGCTCTACTCCGAAGCGTTCGCCTACGAAGTGCTGGCGCGCTGCGAGGGCGCCGAGCTCCTGCTGACCGAGACCGAGATCACCTATGACGCCGAGGGCCCGATCACCGACCTCGTCATCGCGGTCGACGACGCGCGCATCGGCGTGAGCGTCACCCGTGCCGTCGGCTGGCCGCGCGACGACCCCTATACCCCGGAGCAGGCACGCGCGCTGCTGGACGACAAGCTCGCCGACGTCCTGGTCAGCTCGGCGAACGTGTCGCCGGACCACGCCTGGGAGAAGCAGATCCTGCACGTGATCGCCTACGGCGAGCAGCACGTCGAGTCACTCCGCAGCGCGTTCGCCGAGGTCGAACCGGACGTCGCGGCGAACACGATCGTCATCGTCACCGAGAGCCTGGGCGACGACGGCTTCCTCTACTGATCCGAGACCTTCCATCCCGCCCACCGATGACCGCTCCCTCGCATCACCACTCGTCGAACGCCTGCACGCTCGCTGTCGCGGCGGCCCTCGCGCTGGCGGTGTGTGCGGCCGCAATGCTCGGGTGCGTGACGTCGGACCCCCGGCACAGAGGCGCGGGCGACGACGCACCAAGCGGCGAGGACATCACCGCCTTCGACGGCGCGCGCGACGACGACATGATGGGGCCGGAACCCGGTGATGACGCGGACCGGCACGACGCGAGCGAAGATGTCCCGGACGACGGATCGGTCGGAGACGACACCGATCCCGTACAAGACGCCGACACCACAGACGACGCCGACACCACAGACGACGCCGACACCACAGACGACGCCGACACCACAGACGACGCCGACACCGCAGACGACGCCGACCCTGCGGAGGACACCGGCGAGGGCGAAGATGCCGGCGACGGCGCTGACTCGGGTCCGGACCCCGGTGGGCCTCCCTGCGACGGCGCCGGCGACGACTCGCCCTGCTTGTGGCCCGGTCGCTGGCGGATCGGGTCGCAGAACCCGGTGCTCTGGCCGACGCCGACCGCCCCTGTCCAGGGCGCGGACAACGTCTACGCGCCCGACATCCTGCGCGTCGGGGACGAGTACTGGATGTGGTACGGCGGCCAGGGCGGCGACGGGCACGACCAGATCTTCCTGGCGATGAGCGACGACCTGGTGACCTGGCTCAAGTACGCGACACACGGGAGCCCGGTGCCGGTCGTCCCCCACGACGGCGCCAACCACGTCAACGACCCGAGCGTCGTCTTCGTCGACGGCACCTACTACCTCTTCTACACCCTCGCGCCCGAGGCGGAGATCGACCGTATCGCGCTCGCGACGTCGACGGACGGCATCCACTTCGCGCGCCACGGCATCGTGTTCGCCCCCGCCGCGGCGGGCGCCTGGGACTCGTTCAAGGTCAGTCGACCGACCGTTCTCCACGAGGGCGGCGAGTTCCGCCTGTGGTACGACGCGACGAACGGCAGCCCCAACCGGTCGATCGGCTACGCGACCTCGCCGGACGGATTCGCCTGGACGCGGCACCCGGGCAACCCGATCCTGCCGAACGAAGGCGCCATCGACGTCGAGCGGGTCGGCGACCTGCTGATCTTGCTCAGCGAGAGCGGGAGCGGCACGAAGCTACACGTGAGCCGGGACGGGCTGTCGTGGGAGTACCGGGACTTCATCTTCGGGCTCAGTGGCGAGTCGTGGGACCAGTTCGGACAGGTCACCCCCTTCCTCTACCTCGGCGGACCCACACCGCTGATCTTCTTCGGCGGCGCGTCCGATCGCTGCTGGTGCCACAACCGGATCGGCTACGCCTACCTGGGGAGCGACATCGAAGGGTGCCGGCAATGCCTCGCGCCGGACCTGCTCTCGTGCCAGCACGCTTGCGAGTCGGCCGAGCTTCCCGGCGGCACGTGTGGCGCGCCCGGCAGCACGAACCCGGACGCGTGTTGCGCCTGCGAGTCTGCTCCGACCGATTGCTCGGGTTGCCTGCGCGGCCACGGCTCCTGCCACGACGCCTGCCGAGCCGCGGGCAACCGCACGGGCTCCTGCGCCGAACCCGGGAGCACCGACCCCGACCGATGCTGCGCCTGCGAGGCGGACACCGGCTGCGATGCCTGCCTCCGCGGGCACGCGAACTGCCACGACGCGTGTCGGGCGTCGGGCTTCTCGACGGGGGTGTGTGGTGCGCCCGGCAGCAGCGACCCCGACGCATGCTGCGCCTGCTCCTGACGGTCGATGCACTCTCTCCAACGCTTTCGGGTACAGCCGATGCCGAACGTCCGCACCTCGTTGCTCGCCGCTGCCGGCTTCGCCGCCCTCCTCGCCGTGGCCTGCTCCGGCTCTGACGAACAGCCGCGCTGCGTCGCCGGCGCCACCGTCGAGTGCATCTGTGGCGACGGCACCGAGTCGACTACGGTGTGCGGTCCCGGAGGCTTCTTCGGCCCCTGCGCGTGCACAGCGGCACCGGCGCCACCGACGGCGGTGAGGACGTCGACGACGACGCCTCGTCGACCGACACCACGGCCGATGGCGCTCCGGAGGACACCGACCGACCGGACGCCGCCGATGCCGAGGATTCTGCGGAGGACACGCCGGTAGACGGGGGCGGTGACGCTCCGGCGGACACGGCGACCGACCTCGTCGACAGCGACGCACCCGCCGACACCGCGAGCGACACCGGCACCGATACCGGAGACCCGGACGTGCCCGCGGACGCCCCGAGAGACACGGGAGACGACTTCGGCGACGCGAGCGAAGACGGGCCAGCGGACACGACGGACGCCGATGCCCCGGCCGAAGACGCCCCGAGCGACACCCCTACGGAACCCGGCCCGAGCTGCGAAACACCGGGCGCCGACCCCTTTCTCGGGTGCACGTTCTGGACCGTCGATCTGCCGGTGTACGACGACCCCACGACGGAGACCGGCGGACCCGCGGCCCCCCACGGGCTCCGCCTGACCAATCCGGGGACGATATCCGCGTCGGTGGTGTTCGAGTCGTTCGACCCCGAGATCGCGACGCCGTCACCGGTGACAGTGCCTCCGGGGAGCGTCATCGCCGTCCCGTTCCCGCGGGCCGACACGCCGGTCTCGTCCGTCTCGTCGCGCACCTTCCGTGCGATCACCAACGCGCCCGTCTACGCCGTGCAATCCAACCCTCTCGAGCTCGCCGGCGGCGATTCGGGGGACTCGACCCTGCTGCTCCCACAACGCAGCCTCGGGACCCGCCATCGTGTCCTGACCACCGACGCCGGTCCGGATTTCGACTTCGGGGGTTTCGAGCCCCAACACGCCTTTGCGACGACCGTCGCCGTCTTACCGGGCACGACGGCGGTGGTGATCACGCCGACCGCCGACATCGCCGACGGGCCGCTCGGCGCCTGGACGGCCGGAGAGCCCCGGGTCTTCGAGCTCGCGCACGGCGAGGCGGTGAACCTGTCTTTCGTCAGTGATGTGGGCGCCATCCGGAACCCGAGCGGCACCCTGATCGAGTCCGATGGACCGGTCGCGGTGTTCGCCGGACACGAGCAGGCGACGGTCGGACTGGACCCCGACGGCGCGATCGCGTGTTGCGCGGACCACACGGCCGAGCAGCTGCCTCCGGTGACGATGTGGGGAGCGACGACCGTGGCGGCACACAGCCCGTCTCGGGGTGGGGAGGCCGACCATTGGATCGTGGTCGCCGACACCGACGGCACGCGCCTTACCGCCACACCTTCGGTGCCGGGTCTCGCCGTGGCCCTCGATGCTGGGGAGTTCGTGCAGGTCGAGACCACCAGGTCCTTCGTCCTCGACTCGACGCACCCGGTGCTGGTCGGTCGGGCCGTGGTCGGACAGGCAGCGGTCGGAGTGACCGAAGGGATCGGGGACCCGTCGTTGGGAATCGTGGGGCCGGTCGGCGCCTACGGACGCGAGGCGTGGGTCGACGTCCCTGCGGGATTCGAGCAGGCTTGGCTCAGCGCCGTGGCGCCGGACGGCGCGCTCGTCACGGTGGACGGCGCCCCGGCACCCGGCACGACGGTCGACATCGGCGCCTGGACGACCCACCACGTCGCGCTCTCGCCGGGTCTGCACCAGATCGAGGCATCGGAGCCGATCGGCGCTTCGGTGATCGGCTACGACGGCTTCACCTCGTTCGAGCACATCGCGCCCGGGACGTACCGATGACCGCGGCGGTCGAACCCGGGATCGGAGCGGTTCCGGGGTCCGCCGACGCTCCGTGATCCCGGTGGATCGCCGACCTGGATCGTCGCGGTTCAAAGGCCGGCTCACCTGTGCGATCTTCAGGGGTTCGTGAACCCGAGAATCCAACAGCGAGCCGCCGCGCTGCAGGCACCGCAACCGGTCGCCGCCTACGTCTTCGACGCCCTCGCCACCGAGGGTCCGCTGAAGCGTCACGCCGCGGCGTTGATCGCGTGGGACGTGGCGACGCAGGTGATGGCGTCGTCCGCCTGGGCTGTCTGCCGCGCGTTGCAGCTCGACTCGACGGCGCTGAGCCGACACGCCGCGTCGCTCCGCGAACCCTCGTTCGCCACGTGGATCGGACTGTTGCGCGAGGGAGTCCGGCTGACCGCTGGCGTAAAGGAGCCGGAAGCGGCGGCGCTGGCGCGGCTCTCCGGCGGGCTGCGCAGCCCTTGGGCGGGCCGGCTCGATGTCAACGCGGTGCGCGAGTTGCTCACCGAAGTACCGGAGCCGATCGGCGTGCCCGGGCGCGCCGTCGTCGACATGATCCAGGCGATGCCGACGTACTGGAGCCGGACCCACGGCGTGGAGCATGCCCCGTTCACCGACGAGGATTACGCCCGTCACGCGTCCACGCTCCTGCTGGGCCTGATCGATTTCGCCGAGAACACGCCGCTGGCCGGTGAATTTCGCTGGGTGCACGTGCGTCGTCTCGACCGAAGCGCCGGCGATGTGATCGCTGCGGTTTCGGTGGCCCAAGGGCTCCGGGACATCGTCGACCACGTGCGGATTCCCGCCATGCTGGCCGATCGCCTGGTGCTCGGCGGCCTGTACCTGCAGCACGACGACCACTTCCTGCGCCTGTCGCCAATCGCCGAGTCGACATCGGACCCGCGCCGACCGGGGGTCGCGCTCCTGGCCGGCCAGATCCGCGAGCGCGTCCTCTTCTACCTACCGCACTCCGGGCGAGGAATCCGGCGTCGGCTGAGCGAGCCGGCGATGGAGCGGCTCGTCGGTGCCAAGACTCCGGCGGACGACGCCTCCGACGCCTCCGACGCCTCGTCGGACGACGCGAGCCTGTCACCCTGGCCCGGGCTTCGGCCGTACGACAGAGACCGTGCGGAGGTGTTCTGCGGACGGGACCAGGAGCGAATCGACGCGGTGTCCGCCGTGGCCCGCGGCGGTCCGCTGGTGCTGTGGGGGACCAGCGGAGCCGGAAAGACCTCGCTGCTCGAGGCCGCGATCATCCCGGCCCTGCGTCGCGACGCCGAGGCAGTCTCCCAGCGCTTCGAAGTCCTGGCCGTGGAGCCCGGACCCGACCCGATCGAGACGCTTCGCTCGGCCCTGAAGGCGGTCGTCGTCGAAGACGCAGCTGAGGCTTCGACCTGGCTGACGTTGGTCGACGAGAGCCTCCCCGCGCGCGGAGGCGCTCCCCCGGACGGCCTGCTCTCCCTGCTGAGCGGCATGGTCGCGAGCGGCCGGCAGGTCGTGCTCACCATCGATCCGCTCGACCAGCTCGTGACGTTGGGCGTCGCAGCCGATGTGCGGCAACGCTTCCTCGACATCGTCACGACAGCCGCGATTGGCGCCGCGCGAATCGGCGTGGCCGTCGTGTTCTGCGTGGGCTCCGAGCTCGCCGGCACGCTCCTCGGACACGCCGGGCTGCGGACCCTCTTCGAACGGCACGCGCTCGCCGTCGGTGCGTTGCCTCGGGCCGCCCTGCGCGAGGTCGTCACCGGCCCACTCGCCGCGCGCGGGGTCGCGTTTGACGAGGCGCTTCCCGAGGCGGTCGCCCGCGACGCCGGCGACGACCCTCGCCGGCTGCCTCGTATCAGCTTCGCCCTGTCGACCCTTTGGGCCACGAGGGACGAGCACGGCGGCCGATTGACGACCGAAGCCTACGAGCGCATCGGTGGGGTCGACGGTGCCGTCGCACGTCTGGCCGACGGGATCTTGGCCGCGAGCCCGAGGGGATCGCGGCCCACGCTCAACCGTGTCTTCCGCCAGCTCGGTACGCTGAACGATGCCGGCGGCGTCGTCGCCAGACGCGCCACGCTCGGCGAGCTGGCCCGACGTAGCGACGCGTCGGAGGCGAAGCTGCGCAAGTTGTTGGAACCGTGGACAGAGGCTGGGCTCCTCCGCGTCGAGGATGAAGCCACGGGGCCGGTCGTCTTGCCTGTTCACGATTCGGTGTTCCGATCGTGGCCGTATCTCGAAGAGCTGTTTCTCGCCGAACGCGAGGCCCTCGGCCTGAAGCGGCGGCTCGGGGCGAGCGCCGGCGGACGCGGACGCCCGGCCGGACGCCTGTGGAACGACCGTGGATCCGCGCTCCGGCGGGTCGAGGAGCTCGTCAAGGACGGCAGGATGGAGCCGTCTCGCGAAGAGGCCGCGTTCGTCCGTGCCAGCCGGACTCGGGTCGCTGGGCTCCGTGTGCTCGCCGTCACGCTGGTCGTCGTGGTCATCGCCATGGCGTTCACCGCGTTCTCCCTCTGGCGGCGAACGGAGACGCTCCGCGCTGCTGCCGTCGCCGAGACCGTCGACCTGACCGCCCAGCGCGACCTCGCGCGGACCGACGAGCAAGCCGCGTACACCCGCCGAGACGAGGCGTTGCGGCTACTCGACATCGGGCGCGCCCAGACCGTCGCAGCGCAGGCAGCTACCGCCTCCTCCAACGGCGACCCGCAGCTTGCCGCGCTACTCGCGGTCGAGGCCTACCGCATCGACGCGCGCGCTCCCGGACCCGCACAGGCGGAGATCGTGCGCATCGCCCGTCACCTCCTCGGCGAACAGCGCATCCCGACCGTCTTCAGCCCTGACGCGGGTGCCCTGCACGGGATCGTCGCCAACGCCGACGGACTCGTCGCAGCCGCGGGCGACGACGGCGCGATCTTCCTCTTCGACCTCGACGCGCCGCTATCGCGTCCGTCTACCCTCAACGGGCACGGGACTCCTGTGCGCGCTCTCGCCCTCGGCGGCGACGGCCGCGCTCTGGCCTCCGGCGACGACGGAGGCATCGTCCGGATCTGGGACATCTCAGCGCCAGACGGCGCACCGACCGTGCACGAACTCGACTCCCCCGTGCGCGCGATCACCTGGGACGGCCGGGCTCGGCGCCTGGTCGTCGGCCTCGAAGACGGGCGCGTGATGGTCTTCGACCCCGACTCCGACGAGACGCAACCCGAAGAGCTCACGCTACTCGATTACCCGGTGCACGACGTGAGCTTCGGGCCACGGGACTCGCTTCTCGCCGTGGCGGGCGGCACGCGCACACGCTTCTGGTCGGGCGAGGATCTCGAGCGCAACTCGACACGCCTCGCGTCCGACGAGGGTCGCTTGATGGTCGTCGCGTTCAGCCCCGACGGTCGGTGGTTGGCCACCGGCAGCCGCGACGGCGCGGTCGAGCTGTGGAACGTCGGCGACCCCGAGGAGCCCGATCGCGTCTATCGCGGCCACGCGGGCGAGGTCACGTCGCTCACGTTCACCGCCGATGGCACCCGCCTGGTGTCGACCAGTGCCGACGGGACCCTCCGCCGGTGGCGGGTCGCCGACCCCGACTGGCCCCCGGACGTCTACGCAGGCCACTTCGACGCGGTGACCGGCGCGACCCTCCTCGACGACGGCGATCGATTGGCATCGGCAGGCAAAGACGGGACCCTGCGCGTCTGGCGGGCAGAGCGACCGGCCATCGGCGCCGACGAGGAGGCCGGCGCAGAGGCATTGACCGCGGCGTTGTGCGCGGCCTCGTGGCGAAACCTCTCGGCCGCCGAGTGGAGCGAGTACATCGGCGACGAGGACTACGCACCGACCTGCGCGGCCATTGCACCGCATCCGAGCACGCGCTGACCCTCGTACGGGGCGGCGGGCGGGCGTGCCGGCCGGATCCTGTTGCGACGTTCGGGCGCGGGGGGGGACAGGTCGCGCGAAGACGCAGAGCCGCAAAGCCGCAAAGCCGCGAAGGCGAAGTCGGGATTGGGTGTATTCCGAGCGAATACGAAAAGACCACGGCGCGCCTCGATCTCGACCGCGATTGCGGTACCATCGGGGCCGTTCGAATCCCACGCATGCGGAGCCCGCCATGCGCATCCCGAGCATCATCCTGATCGCGTCGCTCTCCTTGACTGTCCTCGCCTGCAATGGATCCGGCGCGACCGACGACGATCTCGTCAGCGTGCAAGACGGGGATGTCCCCGAGGCGTGTTGCGCGCGGGCGACCCGGTCGACACGCCCCTCGGGACGGTGAACGTGCGCTACAAGCCGGCCTTCGAGTCCGAGACGTCGCTCCTGATCAGCCGCACGATCAAGATGTCGCAGCTGCGAGACAGCTTCGAAGGGGCCGGCGAGCCTTTCCGCCTCGCCGCGGTCGCAGCGGAGTTCGCTGAAATCCTCCGCCACAGCGCGCACGTCGAAGGCGCGGACTTCGATCTGCTCGGCGAGGTCCTCGGCGGGCTCGATGTCGGCGGCGACGCCCGACCGGAGATGCGTGAGCTGATCGAGCTGGCCGGAGCGCTCTGGGATTGACCCGAGGCGAAACCGGCCGCTCCGCCAGCGGGCCGGAGCGCTCTGGGATTGACCCCGGGCGAAACCGACCGCTCCGCCAGCGGGCCGCGCGGGGGGGGGGCTCGGATGGCTCGTCCGGGGACGGCAGCAGAGGCGTGTGGGCGGATCGACGAAAGGTTGTGGCCGTCCGCATCGCCCGTAGACTCTAGGGACCAGCCCCCGGCCCGGCTTGTCGTGTTCCAACTGCTCGATACCCCCCCCGTCGACACCTCGGCATCGCATTGCTCACCGTCGCGTTGGCGGCCTGTACGGGCACGCCCGGCGGCGGGACGACCGAGCAGGAGGACGACGGCGGCGGGGCTCGAGCGCCCCGAGACGTCGGGAGCGACTCCTCCGGCGATGACGGTGGTGCGGAGGGCGACGTGACGCCCGATGGGCAGCCGACGACCGGAGACGCGGGCGGCGGCGACGCACCAGCGGGCGACGGTGCGCACGACTCCGTGGATTCGGACCTCGGCGGCTTCACCGACGAGCCCTGCGAGCTCGTCGCGCCGGACGACTCGCTGGAGCAGTCCGACTGCGACGGGGTCGACAACGACTGTGATGGGAGCGTCGCCGAGGGCTGCGATTGCACCGTGCCCGGTCGGACCCGCGAGTGCGGGCCGAACCTGATCGTGGGCGCGTGCCGAAACGGCATCCAGATCTGTGACGACGAGCACACGTGGAGCGATTGTGAGGGCGCTGTCTGGCCCACCGAAGAAGACGTCTGCAACGCGCTCGACGACGACTGTGACGGGCAGGTGAACGAAGGGTGGGTCGAGAAGTGCCGGTGCGACACCACGGTGACCGCGGCGTTCTCGTGCTCGGGCGACGAGATGGTCGCGTGCCCACACATCGGCGAGGGCGTCGCGACCGTCGACATGCCGGCGCTCACGGAACGCTGCCCGTTCGGAATCGACGACAACGGGGACATGCGGGACGACTTCTTCGTCGCGCGCGCCGAGCAGACGGTGCCGCTGTCTTTGCCGGAGGGGATCGATCTCTGCGCGTTGGAGATCTCGGTGACCACCGAGGAGTTCTACTTCGATGATCACCTGCTCTTCCTGTTCAACGACTTCGTCCTGGTCAGCGATCTCGCCTTCCAGGAGTTCCTGCCCGAGCGCGATGGGCTCGCCATCTACGAATGGGAGAGCATCAGCGGACTCGAGCACACGTCTGTTGCCGACGGCCCCCGCTGTATCGCTGGCGCGGTCGAGTGCAACGTTCCCGGCACGCAGAGCACCGGCTCGGTCGCCCTTTCGTTCGAAGAGGAGACGAACCGCCGCCTGTTGGCGGATGCCGCCACCTCGGGGCGATACGAGTTCACCGCCGTCGTCACCGGCGACGACAACCCGGAGATCGACTGCCAGCACAGCGGTCTTCCGCTCGAGGTGCGATACCGGTACCGGTGAACCTGGTGGACGCGAGTTGACGGACCAGGGATGACACCGACCGGCGCCACAGACTCCGGGGCGGCGGCGCCTCGTGCCGACGAGGGCCCCGACCCCCAGCGACCGACCGTCGGTCGGCGGCTTGTGTCGTGGGTGGCGCGCGCACTCTTCGTACTGCTGCTGCTCGAAGCGTTGCTCCGCCTCACGTGCCTGGACCGACGACTCGTCGCGTTCACGCTCTTCTACCAGGGGGCGAACACGCCGGTGTACCAGGTCTCCCCCGACCCGATGCTGCGCTACGAACTCCGGCCGGGAGGCCGGTGTGAAGCCGAGCGTCCCCACCCCCATGAGGGCGCCGACCGTTGGACCGCCAACGTCAATCGACACGGCGCGCGTGGCCTCGAGCACCCGTTGACGAAAGGCGACGGCGTCTACCGGGTGCTCGCGCTCGGGGGTTCCACGATGTTCGGACACGGGGTCGATGACGACGAGACGATCCCGGCCTACCTGGAGCGGGCGCTGAACGGCCGTGGCGACGAGGTCCGCTACGAAGTCTGGAACTTCGGCCACCAGGCGTGGGTCCCGGCGCAAGTCGCCCACCTCGGGAGCCGGGAGCTGGCCCGGCTGCAGCCGGACCTGATCGTGATCCAGATGTTCAACACCGGCCGACGCCCGTTCCTGCTGGAGGAGGGTAGACCGATGGCCGACTCGACGCCCTACTTCGAAGCCGAACCCGAGCTCTACCTGGAGAACTACGCGGCGCCGCCCTTCCTGTCGGAGCGGCTGCACCTGCTCGCGATGCGGGGCGTTGCCAGTTACCGGGTGGTCGCGGCGCTTCTCAAGGCGATCCGGGGCTCGAACGCTTCGCCGCGAGCCGACGCGCTCGGTTGCGAGGAGTCCGAACGTCTTCGACAACGGGCTGACGAGGCGGGCGTCGCGGTTGTGTACTTCACGATCCCCGCGGGTGACGGAGCCTACCCTTCATGCCTCGACGACCTCGTCGGGGCCGACCGCATCGTCCATATCGACCAGCCCGGCCGGGAGCCGGTGTACTACGAGGTGCACCCACCGCCGAACATCCTCGAAGAGCACGCGCTCGACCTGGTCGAGACACTGCGGGACCGCGATCTCCTGCCGCGGCAGGAGGACGCCCGACGGCGGAGGCCGATGCCCTGATCCGAACGCAGGCAACGACGCTCCGGCGACCGAGGCAGCGGTCTGCGCCACGTCTGGAACGACACCCGGGGGTGGCGACACTTCTGCCGCCATCGCCCACCCGAGGCCCTCGCTAGGGTGACTTCAGGTGCCCGGCATCCGGCCGGGCGTTACCGGCAGGAGGTCACCATGAAGCGCCTGACTCTACCCACGAGGACACCCAACGACGGGCCCAGCGTCGAGCTCCCCCACTGTTGAGGACGACAGGGGGGGGCGTCGCCCGACGCTCCACCAGAGTTTCGTTCGTTCGCGGGTCGGATCCGGCGAGACCCGAATCAATCTGGCAGGTCGACACACCGATTGCCGTAGCAGCACGAAGGGTCGCCCGCCGGACACCAGTGGAGACATTCCGAGCCGGGCTCGCAGCGCTGCCAGGGCAGGCATTCGTCGTCGGCCGTACACTCGCTCAGCGGCACGCACTCGCAGGGATGGCAGCCGTTGCGCTCGGCCAGGCCGTAGCCATCTTCGCAGGCGATGAAGCAAACGAGACCCGAATTGTCGCACTCGACGCATTCGCCGTCCTCGCACCATTGCGCGCCCCAGGCACAGTCGAGGTCGGTCTCGCACGGCGTCGGCCCGGTCGGCATGCAGACTCCGCCGCCGCAGTCCCCCGTGCAGCCCCACATGCCCGTCTCCTCGTCGCAGAAGCAGGTCGACGGGACGCACGGAGCGTCGGGGAAGGTCCGGCACTCCTCGTCTTCGGCGCAACCCGTCGACACGCAGCCGGCAGGATTCGGCCCGGGGCATCCCGGCCAGGCCTCGACGCAGAGCCCCGGCGCGCAGTCGTCCGTGCACCAGTACTCGCCCGTGTCCGGGTCGCAGCCGCACTCCGACGGGAAGCAGGCGTCTTCGCTCAGGATCTCACACAGCTCGCCCTCCTCGCAGTCGAAATCGCCGTAACAACCCGTCGGCGGGACGATGTCGGAGCAAGGGTCGTCCGGAACGCAGACCCCCGGGGCGCAATCGGGCAGGCAGACCCACATGCTGGTCGTCTCGTCACAGATGCATCCGCTCGACCGGCAGAGCCCCTCCGGACTCGGTTCGCAGTGCAAGCCGGCGTCACAGTCGTCGGCGTCGGGGTAGCAACCGACCTCTGGCGACGGACCGCAGCCGCGCCCTCCCGCGCACTCGCACGGATGGCATCCGTTTCGGACGAGCGGGCGCCCGGCGCCGCACTCGATGTCGCAGACCACGATGTCGTTGTTGCATTCGACGCAGAGGCCTTCCTCGCACCACTGCGCGCCGAACGTGCAGTCGCCGTCGGTCTCGCACGGGACCGTGCCCGGCTCCGGCACGCACTCCCCGCCGCCGCAATCCCGGGAGCACATCCACTCCCCGCTCTCCTCGACGCACTCGCAATGCGACGAGCGGCACGAAACGCCGGGGAAGAACTGGGTGAAACAGACCTCGTCGTCAGCGCAACCGGTCTCCACGCAACCGCCCGGGTTGGGTTCGGTGCAACCGATCGTCCCGTCGGGACCGATGTCGGGCGGCGGCGTCACGTCGGGGCCGGTGTCGGGAGGTGGCGTGCCGTCGGGGCCGACATCCGGCGGAGGCGTCACGTCGGGACCCGTGTCCGGCGGAGGCGTGCCGTCCGGACCCACGTCCGAAGTGCCGGTGTCCGTGGCGTCCGTTCCGGTCGCACCATCGCTGGCGGTGTCGGAATTGGCCCCGGTGTCATCCACGGGCAGGAAGACCGCGTCGGTGCCGCAGGCGACGAGCGTGATCGAGAATACGAGAAACGTCAGAAATCGGAGGCTACGCATCACGAAATCGAGGGTTCGAAGGGGGTTCGCGCCCGAGTTGGCGGCGCTTGGGGTGTCGGTGATGGTCGACGGGGAGATCAACAGCAAGGCGTGTGCCGACCCTGTCGACATACGCCGGTGGCGAGATCAGAGCCAGGGTTTCCTGTGCCAGCCACGGCTCGCACACCGGCCAAAGCGAGACGGTTCGTCGCTGCGCATATATCGCGGCGACCTGGACGGCCGGGGCGTGTGAC
Source organism: uncultured Myxococcales bacterium (assembly GCA_964520965.1). Lineage (GTDB taxonomy): Bacteria > Myxococcota_A > Bradymonadia > REDH01 > REDH01 > CAZFPM01. The sequence goes on along the minus strand of CAZFPM010000062.1, from coordinate 9,162 downwards.
GAGCCGGCTCCGACGACGCTCAAAACACGACCCCGTCGGCCGAGGATGCGCAGGCGTGGCAAGCGCCGTCGATGCGGTGCTCGTCGGCGACGCTTTCCCCGCAATGGACGCAATCGGCGTACTCAGCGGCGCGGGCCTCGGCGGCCTCGGTCAACACCCGGGCCAGCCCGACCTCGTCGAGTTCCGACCAGTGGAAGCGTTGCCATTGCCGAGTCGTCGCGACGGGCTGGTACGGCATGACCCACTCGGTCGTCGGCAGTCGGATCTCGAGCGCCTCGGCCGACACGAGCGCCACCCAGCCACGTGCTCCGCCGGCTTCGACGCGGACGTATTCTCCGACCCGTCCCCACCGGCCGGCCGGACACGCCTCGGCGAGCGTGCGCACCCGCTGCGCGAGCGTGCCGGTAGCATCGGGGCCGAACAGGACCTCGACGATCGCCGAGGGATCCGCCGCCCCCCCGAACCCGAGTCGCTCGACAGAGGCCCGGGCCGCCGCGGCCGCCTCGACCGGTCCGAAGGGGCCCTCGACGACGTCGCCCGGCCGGCGGGCGTCGAGGCACTCGCCCCCCAGCCGACGACTCCAGCCCGGGACGTCGAGTGCGATCACCGGGCGGCCGATGCCCCACGCGTGGGCGATCTCCGAGAGCGTTCCGGCGCCGCCACCGACGGCGATCACCACGTCGGCGCTCCCGACGACCGAGACGTTCCGCGCATGGCCCATCCCGGTGGCGATCGCGAGGTCGACCCAGGGATTCGCCTGGTCGGGTTCCAGGGTCGGCAGGACACCGACGACGTCTCCGCTGGCGTAAGAACGGGCGCAGCGGGCACCCCGGCTCACGGCCGCCATCACGCCGCCATAACCGCCGTTGACGATCCGGAAGCCGGCGTCGACCAGGGCGGCGCCCAGCGTCTCGGCGACGGCGATCGTCTCTGCGTCAGCATGCTGGCCACCGACGACAGCGGCGACGGGGCGCCGCGGACGGGCGGAAGGCGGAGCGGTCCAGGGGTTCGACGGGTCGGCCATCGCGGTCGGGGGGAGTGTGGCGAGCGGATGCCGCACACTCTACACCAGGGCGTCCCGGCGCGGTGCGATCGGCGAGGTCCCCCCGGGCGAGGCAGCGAACGCGGCTACAGCACCAGCGGCACCGCCGACCCGATCAGGGCGACGAAGATCAAGAGCGTGACGCGAGCGTAGATGGGCATGGGGCGTTCCGGCGCCAGGGTGCGAGTACAACCTAGCGGACTACGCCCCGCGTGCTCCCGCCAGCCCTCCTACGGGCAGACCTCCTCCGTGTCGTTCCACGCCAGCACCTCGAACCCGCCTTCGACGAAGTCGTAGAAGCGGGCCATCCAGTACTGCTCAGCGTAGTCCGTGCCCGGCGACTGCACCGTGCCGTTGCCGTGCTCGTCCCCGATGTCGAACGGGCTGCGCTGCCAGCCGTAGTCACCCCACTTCCGGATCGGACCCGGCAGCGGATGTGATGCCATGGCCTCGGTGCACATCCCGTCTTCCATCACACACTCCCGCGACGCGCCCGTGCACTCGGAGCTGATGTTCTCGCCATCGAGCGTGGCGCCGAAGATCGTGATCTCTCGCTCGCAGAACGCACGCTCCTCCTCGGTCGGACACTGCGCGGTGATGTGGTCCGGGAACATGGCGACGACGTCGTCGAAGGGGCGGTGGTAGGTACGCCGCGGGTCGTTCAGCACGCCGCCGTTGCCGCCGAAGCGGGCGAGCTCCTCGAGCGCGTAGGTGAGGGCCTCCTCACGAGAGTCGCCGCCGATCTCCGGCGAGACCGCGCCGGCGAACATCAGGTTGACGTTCGCGTTGCCGATGTCGGCGCACTCCTTCTCGTACATCTCGTCGCGGAAGACCTCCTGCATCCAGGTGTCGAGCTCGGAGTCCTGCAGCAGGTTGTTGAACGCCCAGAGCGGACCGGCGGTGATGTTCGTGCCGTAGAAGCGGCGGCAGTACTTGGGCATGATCAGGGCGCTCATCATCGCCGCGACCTCCGCCGTGCGAATCTCCCCGAGGAGCTCGTCGCGCAAGAAGTCGTAGTACCGCTCATCCTCGGTGAACGCCTTGGCCATCATGGTCAGGTGCATCATGTGCATCGCGTCGCCGCCACGGACGCTCGGGATGTAGAAGTGGTTGATGTGATTCGGCCCGTTCAGCTGCCGGTCGATGTCCTGGACGAACTCGAGCACGTCGATGACGAAGCCGGGATCCGTCGCGTCGAGCACCCGCCAGGGCTCGGTCTGGATGAAGTCACCGCACTCCCGGTCGTACGTGTCCTCGTTCGCCGTGTTGATCTGCGGGTGCACGTACATGACGATCCGATCGAGGGTCGAAAAGTCGGGGTCCCCCTCGTCGAGATCCAAGGTGTCGCCGGCGAAGAGGCTGTTGAACGCCTCGAGCGCCACCTCGTTCTCCTGCAGGTTGATGATCTCGATTCGCCGCAGGCTGTGGAGGTAACAGAGCATCTGGTAGGCGATCCGGTCGCGGAGCGCCTCGTCGCGGATCAGTCCCCAGACCATCGGGAAGGCCACCATCGGGCCGTTGTACTGGTCGATCGACGGATCGCCGGACCAGCGCGGCGTGCCGAGGCCTTCGAAATAATGGGCGGGAAGGAAGTCGAGGCTCTCCGGGTCTTCGATGTCTCGATGGTCGTCGTCATCGTCGTGGTACCGGTAGATGTGGTCCGGATGCGGCGGGGTGCCCGACTCCACGCGGAGGTAGTGGTGGCGAGCCAGGTAGCCGGGGATGCGCGTGACCTCGAAGAAGTTCAACATCACGCGGGTCTTCTCCTCCATGCGCTGGTAGTCGGCCTCGGTGCCGGAGAAGAGATAGCGCAGGATGAACCCGTTGAGCGCGGTGCCGGTCCAGATGGCCGAGTCGCCGGCGCCGCTCCAACCGGCGAAGACGGCCGGGTCGGTCCACACCTCTTCCGGCGTGCCCGGCTCCATCGTCTCGGTGAAGCGTCGCTCGGCCGTCTGCCCGTCGGGCGACGACCAGAGATCGTACCAACGGTCGTAGAGGAAGGCCCGCTCGAGCATCTCGTCCGGCTCGGCGACGAAGGCGCCAGCGTCGATGTCGTAGATGTCGCAGCGTCGGATCATCCCCTCCCCGTTGCAGGTCTCCTCCAGGTAGACCGCGCAGCTGTCGACCGGCTCCTCGACCAGGGGGTCGTCCGGGGCGTCGAAGATCGGCCATGTGTAGTCGAAATCGAGCGTGGTCGGCGGCTCGACGGTGTCCGCGGCGTCGTCGGAGTCGGCCTCCGGCGTGTCCTCGTCCGGCGTGTCCGATTCGGGTGTGTCGGCCTCCGGCGTGTCGGCCTCTGGCGTGTCGGCTTCCGGCGCATCCGGCTCCGGAGCGTCTGGGGCCGCGTCCGCGTCCGGCCCGACATCCGCGGCGTCTTCCGCGACGTCCGGATCGTCGTCGTCGGGATTCTCGTTGCTGTCAGAGCACCCGGCCAGGGCGAGCGCGAGGGCGAACGTGGTGAGCCAGAGCGGAAGGCGGGTCGGGTGGGACACGGGGTCTCCTTTGTCGACGGTCACGATTCTCGGGATTCGATGTCGCGAGAGGATAGGCGGTTGCCCCGTCGGCGTCGACAAGGCGACTACTCGACGCCCCTCGCCGACGTGGTTACACAGCCCCTCCCCGCTCGCGGGGAGGTGTCCGCCGCAGGCGGACGGAGGGGGGAGCCGCAGTCTGTCGGCTACCGGCAGACGCGGGCAGCCCTCGCAACAACGGCAGCGGTAGACCGGGGCTCCCCGCCGGCGTCGCTACGCTCCGCTGTCCCCCACGAGTGGGGGAAGGCTGTGTGACCACGGCCGCGGTAGACTGGGGCTCCCCCTGCGTCCCTATTCCGCCGCGTCGCCGGTTCGCAGCGGGGTCGCTGCGCGTTGGCAGGGGGCGGGCTCGACCTTCGGCTCGTAGGGCGACTTGACGATCGTCTGGAAGAGGTTGCGCTTGAGGATCGCGATCGCGGCGAGCACGCCCCCGATTGCGGCGCCAGCGACACCCGGCGAACAGGCGTCGGCTCCCGTCAGGTAGAGGCCGGGCAGGCGCGTCGCCGGCCGTAGGCGACGGTCGGCGAAGCGAGCGGGCGGGCACGAGAGCCCATAGATCTCACCCTGGGGATGGCCGCAGAAGGTCCTCGTCGTCAGCGGTGTCGAGAGCTCCGCCACGGCGACCTTGTCTTCCAGCCGAGGACATTGGGCGTAGAGTGCCTGGAGCAGCCGACCGGACATGTGCTCCTTGAAGGCGTCGTAGTCTTCGCCCCGCTTCTTCCACTGCGTATCGTCCCACTTCGACACCCAGTCCCACTCCGCCATGGTCAGCACCTCCATGGTCGCGTGGCCCGGGTGGGTGTCGAGGAAGCGCGGGTCTCGCGCCGAGGCGAACGAGAGGAAGGTCAGCGGGAGATCGGCGTCCGGATCCCTGGAAAATGCCTCGACCTGGGCGTCGTGGTCGTCGCCCGGGTACACCCAGATGTTGTTCGCCGGCAGACCCAGATTGGCAGCGCTGTCCTCGACGCCAACGTAGAGCGAGAAGTGAGCGCCCGACGGACCGATTCCCTTCCGAATCTCGGCGAGCTCGGTGCGCGCTTCGGACTCCGGGGCGAGAAGCTGCTCGGTCAGCGGGATGCCGGCGTTGGAAACGACGATCGGCGCCCGCACCTCCTGTCCGCCCTCCAATCGAACGCCACACGCCTTCCCCTTCTCGACGAGTATGGCCTCGACGTTTGCGTTGGTCGCGAGCCGGCCGCCGTGGCGCTCGAGCACGGGTTCGATGACCGCGGCGATCTGCGCGGCGCCCCCGGAAGGGTAGAACGCCCCCTTCATGTAGTGCTGCGCGACCATCGCGTGGATGGCGAAGCTGGCGCGCTTCGGCGGCAGCCCGTAGTCGCCCCACTGCCCGGCGATGACCGCCCGCAAGCGCGGGTTGGGCGTGATTTCGCTCAGCACCTCGTGCAGCGTACGGCCGGCGTAGCGCTCCATGCGTTTCCGCATCGGAGCCCCGACGACCCGGGAGATGGCGCGGGGCAGGGTCTTGTCGGCGAAGTAGGGCTGCGAGACCCCCTTGAGCTTGCGAAGCTCCTCCAGGTAGCGGTCGATCGCCGCCTCTTCTCCGGGGAAGTAGGCACACATCCGATCGCGCCAGGCGCGGTGGCCGACGACGAACTCGTAGCGGTCGCCCGCGACCACGATCTCGTCGTAGACCTCACCGAGGTCGGCCCAGGTGAGCGCGCCCTCGGTGACGTAGTCGAGGATCTGGCCGAGGCCGCCCCGGGTCGTGATCTCGCCGACGTAGTGGATTCCGACGTCCCACTCGTATCCTGGGCGTTTGAAGCTGTGGGTAAACCCGCCGGCGGTGTAGTGCTTCTCGAGCACGAGCACGCGCATGCCACGCTCCCGGGCGAGGAGCGCACCGGTCGTCAGGCCACCCATGCCGGAGCCGACGATCACCGCGTCGTAGGACTCGTCGATGGGGAACTTCTTGAGCGGCTTGCCGGTTCTCATAGGTCACCTTGGAGCATGGCGTCGACCAGCTGATCGATCGTGCGGCCGGCGACGAGGATACCTGCGAGGTGAAGGGAGACGATCCCGTGGATCTCGGCCCACCTGAGCTGTGCGATCGTGAGCGGATCGCCGTTGTAGATCCCCTCGGCGACGGCCGTCTCGACGGCGCGGATCAGAAACGAGATTCCCCGCTCCGATTCCCGGTCGACCGCCGGGTATCGGCCGGGCTCCACCTTGCTGATCTGGAACATCACGCGGTAGGCGTCCGGATTCTCCAGCGCGAAATCCGCGTACGCGCGCCCCAGGCGCTCCAGCACCTCGCGAGGCGCACCGCGACCGTCTTCGTACGCGGCCTCCTGGCCGTCGGCGAAGCGCCGGAACGCGTCGGCGCGTACCATCGCGAAGATCTCGTCGCGGTTCTCGAAGTACCGGTACGGAGTCATCGCACTGACGCCGAGCTCGGAGGCGATCATCCGGATCGAGACCCGCTCGGGGCCCCGATCGACGAAGAGGCGGGTCGCAACCTCGACGGTGCGACGACGGAAGGCCTCGATCTCTGAGTCGCTGAGCACGGTTCGTGGCATGACCCCGATGCCATACGCTGTAAATTTTACAGTGTCAACCCAAAGCTGGGGCCACGGATCCGGCGGATTCGAGTCGCCCGCCGGACAGTAGCCGCACGGACCGTCGGCTCGGCCCTCGCCCTGCTGCTCTTCGCCTCCGCCGGGCCCGCCCAGGCCGGCACGCCGACCGGATACCTGGACGCCGCGCAAGACGACACGATCGGCGGTTGGGCGCGCGACCCGGACTTCTGCGGCATCCCCATCCACGTCTACCTCGACGAGGTGATGTGGAAGCAGCTCTTCTCCAACGTCTTTCGCCCGGACGTTGGCAACGTCGCCTTCTCCTGAGATCCGCCGCCGAGCGGCCCGGTCCGCGCGAGGTCGCGGCGTACGCGACCGGCGTGGACGTGTACGTGGACGGGTCGAGAGTAACTCGGACGATGCAGGCGATCGCGTCGTCTCGGGCCTCGGCGACGGCCGAATGGCCCGGTTGTGTTGTCGGCGGTGTGAACTATGTTCACCTCGCGCCACCGAGATGCACGGCGCCTGTCCTCCAAAGTCAGTGGTCCGATGCCCCATCTCCCCGCCCTCCGCGCCCGCCTGGGCTCAGAGCTAGACGACGAAGACCTTCGCCGCCTGATGGACCGGATGGAACGGGTCGAGGGCCCCGCCGGCTTCGAGTTGGTTCGGCACGGGGATCACAACGACTCCCTTCACCTCGTCGTCGAGGGAACGCTCGTCGTGCACGTGGACTCCGGCGGACGTCAGCTCGACCTCGCCCGGATCGGGCCCGGACACTGGATCGGGGAGTTGCAGTTCATCGAGCCCGGGCCGGCGAGCGCGACGGTGACCGCCGAGACCGACTTCGCGACGCTTCGAATCGCCAACGCGTCGTTGCCCGCGCTGATTCAGGACGACCCGATGACGGCGAGTGCGCTTTTTCGGCGGCTCCAACGCGAGATCGCCGATCGACTCCTGCACTCGAGCTCCGGCGTCGTGCAACGCATCGACGACTCGGAGTTCCGCGTCACCGACGTCGAGGAGCGCCGCAGCTGGTTTGCGGACACCGTCGGTCGGCTGCTGGGACGCGAGGTGGCCCGATGAAGCCTGGATCCCTGCGCGACCTCGACATCTTCTAGATGTTCCCGGAGCACGAGCGCGAGCTGCTCGAGGCGCTCTTCGTCGTGGAGTCCTTCCGCGAAGGCACGGTGTTCATCCAGGAAGGAACGCGTGCCGTCTCGAACCGTAGCGCGGTCTACCTGCTGTTGGAGGGCGAGGTCCACGTCTCGCGGAGGCGTCCGCGGGCCGATGCCTACACATTCGAGACCATCCTGCATCCGCCCGAGCTCTTCGGCATCATCTCGCTCGCAACGGACCTACCCCACTCGGCCACCTGCCGGGCACGGACGGACTGTCTCGTCGCTCACCTCGACCGTCCGGCGTTCGTCGAGCTGCATCACGAGCACTCGGCCCTCGGCGCACGCTTCGAGCACATGTTGGCGCGGCAGCTCGTGCGGGATCTGCGGCGGGTCACGCGCGACCTGCTCGACGCGTTCGAGTCCGGCGATCCGAAGGCGCTGCGGTCGAGCATCGGCGGCCTCTCCTGAGGGAGCGGATCGATCCGCCCCGTGGGAACCCGTTGGCCGAGGACACAGGTGCGGGTATTGTGACCCCCGACCGTCGGCCGGCACCGTGCCGCACGGTCTGCGGCCACCGCCTCGGAGTCACCATGTTCCGCCACACCGCCCCTTTGCTGGCGCTCCTGCTGATCGCCTGCTCAGACGGAGACTCGGTTCGAGTCCGGCCCGGTCCACCAACCCCCGACGCCGCTGGTTCCGATGGTGCCGCCACGCCAGACGCGACCGCGGACCCGAATTCGGCCGCACAAGATGCCGTTCCCCGCGATCCTCGCATCGTCGCCGTCGGCGACGTGCATGGCGATCTGGTGGCCACGCGGGCCGCGCTGCGGCTCGCTGGCGCCATCGACGAGTCCGACGCATGGATCGGGGGCGACCTGATCGTCGTGCAACTGGGAGATCAACTTGATCGGGGGAGCGACGAGCCGGAGATCCTCGCGCTCTTCGAAGCTCTCCGCGTCGAAGCAGCGGCCGCTGGTGGCGCTTTCTACCCGCTGCTCGGCAACCACGAGGTCATGAACGTGCAGCTGGACATGCGCTATGTGACCAGCGAGGGCTGGGTGGACTTCGCGGACACCCCCTACGACGAGTCCGATCCGGTGCTCGCCCCCTTCGCGCCGTTCCAGCGGGGTCGCGTGGCGGCGTTCCGTCCGGGCGGACCGTACGCGACCATCCTCTCGGAGCACCTCGTCGTGCTCGAGCTGGAGGGCAACATCTTCGTTCACGGTGGCGTGTTGCCGGAGTACGCGGAGGACGGCCTCGATCGGATCAACGAAGAGACCTCGGCCTGGATGATGGGCGAAGGCCCGGACCCCTACGACAGGCGGCGTCGGGGCTCGCCGGTTTCGAGCCGTCACTACTCGGACGAGACGGGGTCGGCCGAGTGTGCGCTGCTCGAGCAGGCCCTCGCCCTGCTGGGAGCCGAGCGGATGATCGTCGCACACACGGTCCAGGACGAGGGCATCAACAGCGCCTGTGACGGCCGGGTGTGGCGCGTCGACGTCGGTTTGGCGGACTACTACGGTGGCAGCCCCGAGGTGCTCGAGATCATCGGAGACAGCGTCCGGCCCATCCTCTCCGCCCAATAGGCGCGGTCGGCCGGGCGCGGGGCCGGACACTCGGCGGGCGGTTCAGCGCCCCTCGGCCCATGTCGCGAAGGTGGCCACCATGAGGATGTGGGCGGTCTCGTCGTACCCTCGTCGCCGGGCGCGGCTCGCCGGTTACTCGGAATCGTCAGGGAACTCGAGCCACCGGAACCAGATCGGGTGGCGCTTCTTGTACCAGCGTAGCACCTCGTCGAAGCGCGCTCGGATCTCCGGCGCGAGCACCGCGTCATCGACGCGACTCATGTCCACACGGATCCGTCCGTTGCCCGGGAACTCCAAAGCCTCGGAGCAGAGGGTCTGCAGCTCGTTCCGGACCCGGCCCGAGTCCGA
>CAZFPM010000061.1:21535-25881 GCA_964520965.1 uncultured Myxococcales bacterium | reverse complement strand
CGTCGCGAAGAGCTCGCGCACGCCGACGCCGGTGCGGGAGGCGACCTGGGCGATGAGCACCACCGTCGCCGTCGCGACCGCAGCGCCGACCACGGCGCCGGTCAGCATGAACACGCGTTCTTCGCGTGGTATGGGGAATCGATAGGTCCGCACGGAACGCGATTCTATAGCGCCGGCGTCGACCGGGGTAGCATCGTGCGCGACGCCATCTTGACGACGCCCGCGCACCGCACCAAACGATGACCATCCCCCACGCCCGAGACTCGGGTACCGGAGACCGCCGATGACCGAAGCCGACGACCTCGGCCGCCGCAAGGCTGATCACATCGACCTCTGCGTCGACGAGCACGTGGAAGGCCGGTGCGTGCGCACGCTGCTCGGCGACGTCGACCTGGTCCACGATGCGCTGCCCGAGCTCGCGTTCGACGAGATCGACGTCTCGACGACGCTCCTGGGACGCACCCTGCGCGTCCCGATCCTGATCAGCGGCATGACGGGCGGTATCGATCGAGCCGGGGAGATCAACCGCGTGCTCGCGACGGTCGCCGAGGAGCTCGGCATGGGCTTCGGCGTCGGCTCGCAACGCCCAATGGCTCTCGATCCCGCCGCCGTCGCTTCGTATCGCGTCCGTGACGTCGCTCCGACGGCCCTGTTGCTCGCGAATATCGGCGCGGTGCAAGCCGCCGCGATGTCGGCGGCGGCCCTGGAGGACCTCGCCGGCGCGATCGGCGCCGACGCCCTCTGCATCCACATGAACGCCGGCCAGGAGTTGGTCCAACCCGGCGGCGACCGCGATTTCCGCGGCTGCCTCGGCGCCATCGCGCGCGCCACAGCCGACCTGCCGATCCCGGTCATCGCCAAGGAGACCGGCTGCGGCGTGTCTCGTCGGGTCGCGCTCCGCCTGGCCGAAGCGGGGATCCGCACCGTCGACATCTCCGGCGCGGGCGGAACGACCTGGGTCGGGGTGGAAACGCTCCGCGGCAGCCGCGAGGACAGCCACGTCGGCGACGCGCTCTGGGATTGGGGCGTGCCCACGGCAGCGGCGGTGGCCTACGCCGTCGATGCCGGCCTGGAGACCATCGCCTCGGGCGGCATCCGCACCGGCCTCGATGTCGCGCGTGCGTTGGCGCTCGGGGCGAGCGCCGCCTCTGCCGCCCTCCCCTTCCTCCGGGCCGCGGCGGCAGGCGGCGAGGTCGCCGTCCGCGAGACCGCAACGGCCATGCTCCGGACCCTCCGCACCACGATGCTACTCACGGGCTCCGCGAACGTCGCTGCGTTGCGGACTGCGCCCCGCGTGATCGGCGCGGATCTCGAGCGCTGGATCGCACTCCGGTGACGGACACGCCCGACGACCGGATCGCGAGGAGTTGCTGGTGCTCGAGCGCGTCTGATCAGGGAGATTCTGCGGCCCGGTCGTAGATCGGCTCGAACAACGAGGTGGCGACGGTCGTCATGAAGCCTGCGCCGCCGACCGCGCGGTGACTCACGGTCACCCAGGCGTCGCCCGGTACCCCGATCTCCTCCTCGACGTGGTGGTCTGCGTCGTCGTCCTGCACACGCAGGACCCGCACGCCGACGGGGACGCGCACGGTGAACTGCCCGCCGTTGGGAGGGGACTTCGGCGCGGTGCTTGGGCTCACGCACCGCGTGTCGATGCTCTGAATCGGGGCGCCGTCGATGTAGAACGAGAAGCGCCGTGGCATCTCGGAGCCCTCGGGCCCGAGGTCGCAACGCAGCCCGATCCACAGGCGCGCCTCGACGGGGGGCTCGACCTCGTCGGACACGACCGCCGCTTCCGGGCCCGCCTCGCCCGCGGAGCCGGAACCCTCGACGACGGCCTGCTCCTCGGTCGCGCCGGAACCCTCTGCGGACTCCTCGTGCCGCTCGTCCGACGGGGGGTCGGAGCCGCCGCGGGCGCAATCCATCAGGCCGAGGCCCGACACGAGCACGAGCGCGACGAAAAGCGACCGTCGCCCGACCGTTCGCTGCTCGAAACGGCTCACATGTTCCTCCGGTACTGACCGCCCACGTGGAAGAGCGTGTCGGTGATCTGCCCGAGGGTGCAGGTCCGAACGGTCTGCATCATCTCGGTGAAGATGTTGTCGCCGGCCAGGGCGACGGCGCGCACGCGATCGAGCGCGGGGCCGGAGCGCGCAGCGTTGCGCTGCTGGAACGCCGCGACCCCGTCGATCTGCTCCTGCTTCGTCTCGTCGGTGGCGCGGATGAGGTCGACCTCGACGACCCCATCGCCGACGCCAGGTCGCTGGAATGTGTTGACGCCGACGATCGGGATCTCACCGCTGTGCTTCCTCTCCTCGTATAGGAGCGACTCCTCCTGGATCCGGGAGCGCTGGTACATCAGCTCCATGGCGCCGAGGACACCGCCGCGCTCGGAGATGCGCTCGAACTCGGCCAACACGGCTTCCTCGACGAGATCGGTGAGCTCCTCGACGAAGTAGGAGCCCTGCAGCGGGTTCTCGTTCTTCAGGATCCCGAACTCCCGGTTGAGGATCAGCTGGATGGCGAGGGCGCGCCGCACGGAGTCCTCGGTCGGGGTCGTGATCGCCTCGTCGTAGGCGTTCGTGTGCAGGCTGTTGCAGTTGTCGGCGATCGCGTAGAGGGCCTGGAGTGTGGTTCGGATGTCGTTGAAGTCTATCTCCTGCGCGTGGAGCGACCGACCCGACGTCTGGATGTGGTATTTGAGCTGTTGGCTGCGTGCCCCAGCGCCATACAGGTCGCGCATCGCCACCGCCCAGATGCGTCGGGCGACCCGGCCGATGACCGAGTACTCGGGGTCGATGCCGTTGGAGAAGAAGAACGACAGGTTCCGCGCGAACGCGTCGATGTCCATGCCGCGGGCACGGAAGTACTCGACGAATGTGAAGCCGTTCGCGAGGGTGAACGCGAGCTGGGAGATCGGGTTCGCTCCCGCTTCGGCGATGTGGTAGCCGGAGATGGAGACCGAGTAGAAGTTCCGAACCGCGTTGTCGACGAAGAACTCCTGAATGTCGCCCTGCATCTTCAGCGCGAAGTCGGTGCTGAAGATGCAGGTGTTCTGCGCCTGATCCTCCTTGAGGATGTCCGCCTGCACCGTCCCGCGGACACCGGTCAGTGTGGCCGCCCGGACCTCCGCATACTCGTCCGCGGGGAGCAGATCCGCACCGCTGACGCCTAGGGTGCCGAGCCCCGAGCCGTCATGGCCCTGCGGGAGCGCATCGCCACGGTAACGCGGCGCATCCGGCGCCAGTTCGGCGATACGCGCCTCGGCCTCGGACCACCGGCCCGTCTCGCGAAGCCGCCGTTCCACGCCCTGGTCGATCGCCGCGTTGAGGTACATCGCGAGCACGATCGGCGCGGGGCCGTTGATCGTCATCGAGACGCTCGTCGTCGGCGCCGCGAGATCGAACCCCGAGTAGAGCCGCTTGGCGTCGTCGAGGCTGGCGACGCTCACGCCCGAGTTGCCGACCTTGCCGTAGATATCCGGCCTCAAGCCAGGGTCACGTCCGTAGAGCGTCACCGAATCGAACGCCGTCGACAGCCGGACGGCAGGTTGACCCGAGGCGAGATAATGGAACCGTTTGTTTGTTTGTTCCGGCGTTCCCTCTCCGGCGAACATCCTCGTCGGATCCTCGCCCGCCCGTTTGTATGGAAACACGCCGGCTGTGTAGGGGAAGCGGCCCGGAACGTTCTCCCGCCACAGCCAACGCAACAGCGTCGCCCAATCGTCGGAACGGGGCACCGCGACCTTGGGAAGGCGCGTGCCCGACTGCGACGTCGTGTGATTCTCGACGTGGATCTCCCGGCCGCGCACCGTGTACACGTTCTCGTCCGCGCAGTAGGCCGCACGCAAGGGACCCGCCTCGGACAGCAGCGCGCGGGCGTCCGGTTCCAACTCGGCGATCACCGCGTCGTACGCGTCCGCGACCGCCGCTGCGGTTGTGGCGAGCTCCGCGTCAGTCCTGCGTGCCGGCTGCGCGACCTCCGGGCGGCCCCCGCCGAGCTCCGCCAATGTGCGAGCCAGCCCATCGGCCCGATGCGCAACCGACGCCGCCGCGTCGCCACGGGCGTGATACCCGCGCACCGCCTCCGCGATCTCGGCCAGGTAGCGCGTGCGCCGCGACGGGATCACCGACGTCGGGACATCCGGGCGCTGCGCCGGACGCGCCGGACAGGGCCACCGACCCGGCTGCAACGCTTCGAGGCGGCCGACCATCGCGTCGAAGACCCGGTCGACCCCCGGGTCGCCGAAGTGACTGGCCGAGCAGAGGTAGACGGGCATGTCCTCGGGCGAAGCGTGGAACTCACCGCGGTTGCGAACCACCTGGCGAGCCACGTATTGAAGCGCG
>CAZFPM010000061.1:0-21525 GCA_964520965.1 uncultured Myxococcales bacterium | reverse complement strand
TCCGACTTGTTGATCGCCACGAGATCCGCGAAGTCGAGCATGTCGATCTTCTCGAGCTGCGACGGGGCGCCGTATTCGGGCGTCATCACGTACACGCACGCGTCCGAGAGATCGACGACCTCGGTCCCGCTCTGGCCGATGCCCGCGGTCTCCAGGATCACGAGATCGTACGTCGCTGCCCGCAACGCGGCGAGCGCGTCGCTCAACGCCTGCGACACGGACGCGTTTGCCCGACGCGTCGCCATCGAGCGCATGAACACCCGCGGATCAGAGACCGCGTTCATCCGGATCCGATCACCGAGCAGGGCCCCGCCGGTGCGCCGACGGCTCGGATCCACGGAGAGCACGGCGACGCGCCGATCCGCGTATCCGTCGAGGAAACGTCTCACCAGCTCGTCCGTCAGCGAGCTCTTCCCAGCCCCGCCCGTCCCGGTGACGCCGACCACCAGCGGAGCCGGCGACCGTGTGCGCTCGGCGAACGACGTCCGGAGCTCCTTCAGGCGCGCCTCGGCGCCAGCGTCCCCATCGGCCGATGTCTCGCCGAGCGCTTCGATCCATGTGATCAGGCGGGCCACGTCCCTGGCCTCGCCAGCGAACGCGCCCTCGGGGATCGCGTCCAGCCCAGCGTGCACGCAGCGGTCGGCGCGCCGCATCATGTCGCGGATCATCCCGACCAGGCCGAGGCGACGGCCGTCTTCGACCGAGTAGATCCGGGCCACTCCGCGCGCCTCGAGTGCGGCGATCTCCCGGTCTGTGATGGTCCCGCCGCCGCCGCCGAAGACGAGGATGTCGCTGCGGCCGCGCTCCGCTAGCAGGTCGACCAGATAGCCGAAGTACTCGTTGTGGCCCCCCTGGTACGACGACACCGCGATCGCGTGGGCGTCCTCCTCGACCGCCGCATCTACCACGTCGGTCACGCAGCGGTCGTGACCGAGATGGATCACCTCGGCGCCCTGCGACTGGAGCACGCGGCGCATGATGTTGATCGACGCGTCGTGGCCGTCGAAGAGACTGGCCGCAGTGACGAATCGGAGCCGGTTGTCGGGCTCCCAGTCCGCAGCTGGCGCTTGGGTCGGGCGGGCTTTGGGGGTCGACATGGGCAGCCTCGGAGTGGCGCGTCGGTGGCGACTGCTTACCAACGCCGGCTGGGAGCGACAAGCCACGGGGCGCGAGACGACCGCGGGTCGTTCGAAGCGCACGGTCCGTGATCACGAACGCCCGGCCGCACGGATGGACAACGCGGGACCGAGACCCCATAATCGCCGGGTTGACCCGACCGAACGGCTCCCGGATGCGAATAGCCCTCTTCTCCGACGTACACAGCAACATCGATGCACTCGAGGTCGTGTTGCGCGCGTACGAAGCCCTGGAGATCGACGAGTACGTCTGCCTTGGCGACGTCGTCGGCTACGGCGCTGCGCCCGAAGCCTGCTGCGACGCCGTCCGCCCCCTGGTCAAGGCGTGCATTCTCGGCAACCACGACGCGGCTGTCTCCGGGCGGATGGACTACGCGTACTACTACGAGGCGGCGCGCTCTGCGCTGGATCATCACGCATCGTTGCTCTCCGACGAGAATAGCGAGTGGCTGCAGTCGCTGCCGTACAACTTCGACGAAGAGTCGTGGTGCTACAGCCATGGTAGCCCGATCAGCGCCGAGAACTTCGACTACGTCTTCAACCCGGCGCAAGCGGCCGGCCTGCTCGTCCACTGGGAAGAGCTCAGGCAGATCACGTTCATCGGACACAGCCACCTGACGAAGTCCTTCGCGCTCCACCCCCCGGGCACCTTCAACCGGATCGAGGAGATGTTCGGGCCGAAGGTAATGTTCCAGCCGAAGAGCAAGTACGTCGTGACGGTCGGATCGGTCGGGCAGCCGCGGGACAACGACGCCCGTGCCTGCTTCACCGTGTTCGACACCGACGAGATGAGCTTGACCTACCATCGCGCCGACTACGATGTCGCCGCGGCGGCGCGGCGCATCTTCGAGTGCGACGAGCTCGCGCCCGACTTCGGCAAGCGCCTCTTCTTGGGGATCTGAAACCGGCCGGCGGCCCGATCAGCTGAGAGATCCGCCGTCCAGGGCGGCGATGATCCCGACCGCGGCGACCCCGTGCAACCGGGGCGCGCGGCCGCCGGGATGCTCGAGCGCGAGCAGGTGTCCCCGCTCGTCGAGGCCCAACCACGCCAGCTGCTCCCAGAACGCCGGCAGGCGATGAAGCACGCGCCCGTGGGCGACCTCGACCACGGCGACCTCGTCCTCGGCGGCCACCGCCACGATGCCGGGCGCCCCGTTCCGCCCGGCGAGCCGCACCTCGCCCATCACCGGCCCCAAGCGGAGCGCCCAGGCCATGCCCGCCTCCCGGAACCCGCACATGCGGCCGCCGACCAACGTGACCACGCCGTCGACGTCGACCACACAGCCGGCCCCGCGGACCGGGGCGTGACTGCCGATGCCCGCTTCGGCGTGCACCAGGTCTCCCGCCGAGGACCAGATCATCACGCGATGGTCCAGTGCCTCTGCCACCACCGCGGCGACGAGGCCCCGCGCGGCGTCGAACGCGACGACGTCGGCATCGAGGCGCACGCCGTCGCGCCAGCGTCCCGTGACCGGATCGACCGACCCCACCAGCGCTGCGTGCTCCAGGGGATTGTCGGCCAGGATCACGATCGATGCGCCGGTCGACGCGAGGCGCACGCGCTCGTACGGAAGGCGTTGGCCCCAGACGACGGTGCCGGTCTCCGCGTCGACGGCGGTCAGGTCACCCCCGAGCGTCGCGGCGACGACGACACCCCCGGCCGCGGCGAGCGAAGCGGCTCCGTCGGCGCCAACGCCGACCCGCCAATGGAGCGCGCCGGTCGCGGCCTCGATCGCAACGAGGTTCCCGTCGGCGAGGGCGATCACGACGCGGCCGGCCCCGACCCTTGCCAGGGGAGTCAGCGGCTCGGCCGGTGCGCCCAGGCGGGTGGCCCAAGACACCCCGCCGGATTCCATGTCCCGGGCGATCGCGCCCCCGCGTTCGTCGATGAAGATCGCGGTCGATTCGGCGACGTCCCACACCAGGCCCCGGGCTCCGTGGGTGTGGTGCCACAACGACCTCCCATCGGCCGCGTCGACCAGCTCGACGCCGCGGTCGTGCCCGACCAGCCACTGTGCGTGACCAGCGAAGCGGAGTGTCCGTGGCGTGACACCGGGGACGACATGCGTCCACATCCGCTCGTACCGCATTCGACGGATCGACTGGGCCGGAAATCGGAAGGGGTCGAAACGGCCGGACGTCGGATCGTCCTGGTCGGCTGCCGCGTCGGCGCGCGCCGCGCGACGCCGCGACTCCGGCTTGCGTGTCACCCGGATCAGTCGGCGCCTCATCAACTCGGCCGTCCTTCGGAGCTCCCCGAGGTGCCCGTTGGCGGCGAGCTGCGGGTTGGCGTCGACGCAGGCCGCCGCGACATCGCGGACGTGGTCGAGCAACAACGCGAAGAAGGTCTCGGCGTCGAGGTCGATCGACCAGTCGACGACGCCGCCGCACCGATGCAGGAGGACCGCTGTCGTGCCGTCTGTGCGGCAAACGAGGTCGCCCTCTCTCGTCGTGACGAGCCGGTGCTCCGACGCGTCGTCGCTCCAACGTCGGAGCACCTCGCGGAAGCGCTCGGAGGCTTCTTCGAGCGCCATCAGTGGGCGTCCCTCGAGCCGAACCGCGCGACCGGCGTCCGGCGCGATCATCAGCGTGCCCGGAGCGAGCAGAGCGAGGCGGTCGAGTGCCGCGTCACCGCCGTATGCGAGCAATGGCTGGCCGCCGACCCGCAGATGGGTCACCAGGGTCAGGCGCTCGCTCGACAGGGTCTCGATCGTGAGGTCAGTGGGGGTACCCGGCACGGGAGCCCAGACCGACGCCGCCTCGCCGCCCGGATCACGGCACGCCGAGATCGCCGCCTGCACGGCGGCCCGCCCAGCGACGGCGGGCAGCTCGTCGACGGCCTTCGCCATCGTCGCGACCGCCTTGTCGACCGCGGCCCGCAAGCGATCGAGCGAGATCGGCCTCAGCTCGATGGCGAAGCGACCAGGCGGCGCAACCTCGTAGAGCGAGAGCAGCACGAGATCGGGCCCGGCGCGCTGCAGCGCCAACTCCCAGGGCGCCTCCTCGAACTCCACCACCGCTGCTGACGAGGTTCCGCTGACGAACGCACACACGGCGGTCGCCAGCTGCGAAACGAAGGGGATGACCGGCTCGTCCGGCAGGCGGGACGTGACGTTGGCGGCGTCGAGGACGAGGTCGATCGGGGCCCGGAGCTCGGCCAGGTCGAAGTCGCGTCCGAGGATGACCGCGGAGTCCGCCTGGAGCAGGCGGGCGGCCTCGCTCTTCCATCGGTCGCCGACGACGAGGCGGATCTTCGGACCGTGGTCCATGGGTGCAGGGAGATGGGGGCCCGCGCGCGGGTCGATGTCCAGACGATAGCAGGGTGGGAGCGGGGCGACACCCGCGGAAACACCCCCGGCCCTTTGCTGTGTGGCCTCCTCGGGGAAACCGTGGGGTGAGCTTGCCGATGCACCACTCCGGTGCTACATCGCTCCGCAGGTGGCTCGCCACCAAAGTCTATCCATCTTACCGGGCCGACGCGTCGAGCACCCGGCTCCGCCGGCCCGCACTACCAAGGTACGAGAGCATGACCTTTTACGAGGCCGCGGTAGCGGTGCTTCGCGATGCGGGGCGTCCGCTTCACTACAAGAAGATCGCAGAGATATCGGTACGGAAGGGGCTGTTGAGCCACGTGGGGCGTACCCCCGAGGCCACGATGTCCGCCCGCCTGACCCAGGAAGCGAAGAAGGCCGCCAGCGACGCGGTCATCCATCAGGTGCGCCCCGGGGTGTTCGGCATCCGTGACGGTGTCGACGCCGACGACGCGCGCGAGACCATCGTCCTGCACCAGCCGTCCGAAGAGGCGGTCGCCGAGCGGCGAGCCCGGGCGAAAGACGCGGAGCCCGGCCCAGAGGCGCAGATGGTCGATGCGCCGCGCGAGATCCCCAAGGAGGACGGCGACCGGAAGCGTCGACGCCGGGGGCGCCGAGGCAGCCGCAGCCGGGACGGCGAGATCGACGAGAGTGGCTCGTCCGACGCGGCGGAGGCGCCCACCGACGACGCCCGCGACGGCGACGCCGGCACGACGGGTGCCAAGACAGCTGTCACCGGCGACGAGGTCATCGTCCGCGACATCGCCCGCGCCGTCGCCGACATACTGCGATCGGCACCGAGACGGCGTCCGCTGTCGGCTTCCAAGGTCAGCTCGATGCTCGTCGAGCGAAAGGTCGGCGCCCTCGGCCCGATCGGCCCGACCGCGCTCCGCGACGCCCTGACCCAGGCGAACCAACGCCGCGCAGATGCAGGCCGACCGCCGCTCTTCGAGGAGACGAAGCCGAACTTCTGGGCTCTCGCCGCCGCGACCGGCACATCGCTGGCCGCATCGTACGACGCGCTCGATACCTGGCAGGACGCCCACCGGAACGCATTGTCCGGTGTTCTGACCGCGACCATCGGCAAGCTCGATGGTGACGCGATCGGCACGATCGCCACGCTCCTGCTCGACCGGATGGGGTACACGAGCCTCGAACGCCACGAGCCGGTCGGCGCCGAGCTGTGCACGCTCTCGGCCTGTTCGCCACGGAGCCTCGCCTGCAACCGGGTCGCGATCCGCGTCCATCCGGCCGACAAGACCGCCCAGGGCGACGATGTCCAGAGCCTGCGCGATGGACTGCAATCCCTCGGCGCCGCACAGGGCGTGGTGATGGCGTTCGGCAAGGTCGACGACGGCGCGCGAGACGCGGCGGGCGCCACCGACGGGGTCCCGATCACGCTGCTCGATCTCAACGAGATCGTCGAACACCTCATCGCCAACGGCGTGGGGGTCGACCGCTTCTCCGTCGATGTGAGCTGCGTCGACGACGCGTTCTTCCGCGAGCTCGACTGACGCTGAGGCAGAGGCGTGGGCGCCACCAACGAGCCACCGGTGCGGTGGCGTCACTGGGGCTGCATCCGGTATGCGGAGGCCCTCGAGCGCCAACGCGCACGCTGGGAAGCCGTGCACGCCGACGCGGGCCCCGAGGCCATCTTCACCCTGGAGCACGAGCCGGTCATCACGCTGGGACGCCGCGGCAGCCGTGACGACATCCGCGCCTCCGCCGACACACTCGCGGCACGAGGCATCGACGTCGTCGACACCGACCGCGGCGGCGAGGTGACCTACCACGGGCCCGGGCAGCTCGTCGTCTACCCGATCCTGGCCGTGGGCCGCCGCGGGATCGCCGTCGGTGACCTCGTCCGTGGAATCGCCGGCGTCTTGGCCGACTGGCTGTCGACGTTTGGCGTAGACGCGACATACGACCCCAAGCGTCCCGGGCTTTGGGTCGCGGGGGCGAAGATCGCCGCGGTCGGCATGCGGATCTCCAGGGGCGTGTCGCTCCACGGAGCCGCGATCAACCTGACGACCGCGCTCGACGCCTACGAGCTCTTCGTCCCGTGCGGACTCCCCGAGGCCCCGGCAACCAGTCTCGCGGCGCTCGGCGGGGACCCGCCGCCCATGACGGAAGCCGGCCGCGACATCGCCATCCGCCTGGCCAGCCACTTCGCCCTCGGACCGCTGGACGGCGTCACCTGAGCGCGCGACGCCTCGGTATCAACTCGCGCGGACCGGCCCGAACCCGTGGGCTTCGACCGCGGCGACGACGGCCGCGTGAACGGCTGCGATCGAACCGGTACCGTGGACCCGAACGACCGGATCCGGCCGACTCCGGTAGGCGGCCTCGTAGCCCTGCGCGACGGCCTCGAGGAAGGAACGATGCTCGAAGAGCTCGGCCTCGCCGCCCCGCGATCGGATGCGCACCAGGCACTCTTCGACAGGCGTGTCGAGATGAATGACCAGGTCCGCGACCCGAGCCCGGGCGTTGATGGAGACGACCCAGTCGACATCGTTCTCGGCTCCCTGGTACGCGATCGAGGAGTGCACGTAGCGGTCCGAGACGACGACCCGGCCCCGCTCCAGTGCCGGCTCCACTTCGTCGACCAGGTGGTCGATGCGGTCGGCTGCGAAGAGCAAGGCGATCGTCTCGGGGGCGAGCCGTTCGCCGTCAGACCGGGTGAGCCGCCGGCGCAGCGCCTGTCGAATCTGGACACCGATCGGGCCGTCGGAGGGCTCGCGCGTCTCGGCGACCGAGCGACCGGCCGCACGCAGCGCGTCAGCGAGCAAACGTACCTGGGTGGTCGTCCCCGCACCGTCCAATCCCTCGATCACGAGGAAGGCGGCGTCGCCCATATCAGTCCTCCTCGCGGCCGGTGATTCCGCTCGCCGGCCGGAAGACGCCGCTGACGAGCGCCGAGACGCCGGCGCCACCCACCTGGCCTTGCGCAGCGCGCTCCTCCGAAGAGCGGCCCATCCGGGAGACCACGATCCGCACGGCGTCGTGATGGACGTCGGCGCACCAGAGGTCGGTGAAAAGCTGCTCCTCTACGGTTCGTGCCGTGTCGCGCGCGAGGTCGCGAGCCGCCGCGCAGATGCGCTTCATTCCCTGCGGCGAGCGCCCGACATTCTCCGTGATCCGGCCGGCCCACCGCTTCGCCTCGGTGACGGCACTCGGCGCGTCGATCACCTGGTTGAGCAGGCCGCAGCTCAGGGCCTCGTGGGCGTCGAGCGTGCGCCGAAGCGAGAGCAACTCCACGGCCTTCGCGTATCCGACGGTGTCGACGAGCCGGGCACCGCCGCCCCACCCCGTGGTCAGTCCGAGCCGACCCTGGGCGAATCGAAGCTGCGTCTCCGGCGTCCCCAGCCTGAGGTCGCAATGCAGCGCGATCTCGATCGCACCCCCGATGCAGATTCCATCGACCGCCGCGATCGAGATGCAATCGAGCGTGGAGAGCTTCGCCAGCGCGCCGGCCATCGTACCGAAGAGATCCGTGATCTCATCTCGGTCGGTCACATCGGCGAGTTCGCGGAGGTCGCCCCCGGTTCCGAACGGACTTCCGTCGGCGCCGTGCAACACGACCGCGACCGGCTCGGCGAACTCCCGCGCATCGACGGCGGCGCGGAAGGCGTGGATCGCCGCGGCGTCCATCGCGTTGTGCACTTCGGGGCGGTTGAACACGATCGTGGCCACCGGGCCTTCGAAGCTGGTGATGATCGGGCGGTAGTTGGGTCCGCTCATGGGGGGCTCTCCAGAAAGTCGCGCGCTCGTACCCGTACTCGAACCGACTCGTGTCCTTCGGCGAGCGCCTGCAGGAAGGCACGCGCTTCGGGGCCGCCGAGCCGGGCGATGGGTGGAATCACGGTGATTGTGAGGTCTACGTCCGTCAAGTCCACCGCGTCGATGATCTCGGGCACGACGCTCGGATCGCCGGCTTGGGTCAATGCACCGACCGTCGCCAGGAGAAGCTCCCGATCGCCGTCGTCGAGATGCGCGGCCAGGGCGGGCACGAGGCCCGGGTCCGGGTGGCGCTGTGCCGCATGAACGCCAGCGAGCACGACGTTGCGGTCTGCGGCTCCGAGCGCCTCTCGAACCTCGGCCTCGCCCCCGCGCGCGACCGCGTACACCGCCGTCAGGCCGGCGACGAAGCGGGAGGCGGCCAGGTGGCCGCACTGCGCGTCGTCGGCGGCCGGCGGACACTCCCACTCTCCGCTGTAGACGAGCGGGATCGCCGACCGGTCGGTGTTGGACCAGAACTCCCCGGCGACCGCGACCTCCGCGCGGTCGTTCGGCGGCTTCACAGAGATGACCCCTTCGAGGCCCGCGGTCTCTTCACCGACGACCCAGCGCGGATGAGCGGTGAAGGCGTCGACGAAGTAGTGCACGGCGACCGCGGCGTGCCAGGCGGATGCATCCGCGGGGAGCGTCCCCTCGACCCGGATCTCCGGCACGGCCACGTGGATCATGTCGGCCGCAGGGCTCGACTCCGAGCCCCGATCACCCCCGCCGAGACAGGCGATCAGCGAGGCGCCGACCGGCACCATTGCGAGCTTGACGATGATCTTGGCCACTGGTAAGGATGCCGGCCCCTGAGAGTTGCGCGCGGCGCGCTCCGCGCGATGCAGTGTCCGCCGAACGGGCCACGCAGAACGACGAACCCCCCACAATGTGACATGTCGAGCCCCCACAACAACAGCCTGCTGAACAAGGAGACCGAGCTCGGTCCCCTCGAGATCAAGGTCGACGGAAGCGTCGACCGCGCCATGGGCCGACTGAAGAGGGTGATGGCCCGTGAGGGCGTCCTCAAAGAGGTCAAGAACCGCCGCTTCTACGAGAAGCCGAGCGTGAAGAACAAGAGGAAGCGTCGCGAGGCCGAACGCCGCCGCCGCCGCGCCCTCCGCGCTCGTCGTCGCATGGGCTGAGTCAGCTCGACACGATGCGATCACGCCGCCTCGGGGCGGCGTTTCGCGTTTTTGCGCCCACCGCTACGGCGCCTCGAGCGACGCTCGTATCTCGTCCAGACGACCGGCCTGCAACGCCTCCAGGTTCGAACAGGACAGTGGCTCGCCGAGCCGGCAGCCGTAGTCGAGGAGGTCGGCCGACTGGGCTTCGTCCAGCGCCGGTCCGTCGGGGCCCACGAGCAACACGCCCGCCCGCAGACAACCGTCTGCGGACGACCGGCGACAAGCCCGCCGATAGCGGTCGACGGCGCGTCCGAAGTGCTCCTCGGGCGGCTGCAGCCACGCCTCGGCCGACCGGATGCAGGCGTCGGCGATGTACTCCCTCAGACTCAACGAGCGGGCCCCGCCGGAGTACCCGACGCCGCACCCGGCGTCGAAAAGCCCGCGCGCCCGCCCGACCTGGTTCGCACTCATCGCCACAGCGCCCGCACGCACGCAAGCGACCGGCGCACCGCCGGAACATCCGCCCGACTCGCCCGGTGGTACTGCGGGCACCGGCGGAGGACGGGGGTGCGACGCCACCGCGCGTCCGCACGCTTCGTCGGTGCCCACCGAACACGCCGCCTCCAGCAGCCCGATGACCTCCGGCGGCACGTCGTCGGCGGCCGACTCGTCCACGTATTGGCGCAACCGGGCGCACGAGGGACGGTTGAGCGCGCCGCAGCCCACGGCCAGCACCCGGCCGGCGGCCTCCCTGTCTCTCCGGCCGCCGCGTCCCTCGATGAACCGTGCGGCGGCCTCGGCGCACACCTCGACGGCGCCACCTTCGCAGGCCAGCGCGAGCAGATCGCGGACCCGCCGGGGACGGTAGCGCCGCGACTCGTAACTCTTCGCCGCCGCGGCGCAAGAACGCGCGTTACCGTGGGCGCACTCCGCCTCGTGCAGCCCTTCGTCGCCCTCGTAGCGTGGGAACGCCGCGCGGGCGACCAGGAGGCAGACGAGCGCGAACGCCGCGGCCGCAACGGCGCGGCGAATCCCCATTTTCCTGGTGACGGGCATCGAGGGGCAGGACCAGGCAAGAGGCTACGAGACGGCGCGAAGAGGCTACTCCGGCCCCGGCGCAGAGGACAACAGCCGCGTACTGCTCGATTTCTTGCGTTGGGCCTTGACCACAGCCTACACCAACGGTAGTGCGCGCACCCATCGGCACACGGTCCCGAGTGGACGGGGCCTTCCAGCCGAGGCGAGAATCCATGCATCGCATCGAACCAACACCGTCGACCTTCCGCCGTATCCTGCCGCTGCTCGTGGCCGAGATCCTACTGATCCTGGCCTGCATCGGTGCGACTCAGGTAGCCGAGGTCCGGGCCGCCCACGCGGGCGATCTCGTGGCCGCCTCCGCCAACCGGTAGGTCCGTCGGGGCGCCGACCAGCGCCCACCCCTGCGAGGTCCGCCGCGTCGAGGGTCGGGTTCCGGTGCCACTCAGCGGAGCGTGTCTTCCGCGGTGGCCCAACGTTCCTCGACCTCGGCGTCGCCGTACGGATCGGGAATCGGCTCCCCGTCGACGGTGGTCTGCACCGGGGTCAGGGTCAGCGAGTCGGTCGTGTACGCGCAGTCCATCGACCGTGCCTGTCTCGGCAGCAGAATGGCGGCGGCGATCGCGATGAGGACGATGAGAACCACCGTGAGGCGTCGGACCTCGGCCTCCAAGGGGGGCGCCGTGGTGCCCGCGAGGGGCGGGTTCGGGAGCTCGGCGGGGGCGGGCATCATGGATTCACCTTGGCGTCGGACACCCGGATTACATGGGCAACTCGCGTGCCACTCGGCGCAACGCGTTGACGTCAAACCATTTCCTACCACCACAGCCGCTTCGTGGTCTCGCGAGCATGCGACATTGTAGTCATACCTGCGACGACGGGTCTGGCACCGGTCACCCGGTTCTGCTGCGAGGGCGCGACATTCGTGTCATGGAGTCGATTGCGGAAGGCTGGGGAGCGAGGAGCGATCGCGCTGGTCTGGCAAGTGTCGATGGGATAGGGATCGACGACCGACCCCGTGGAGTGCCTCATGACGATCCGACGCCTGCTCTTCGTCCTCGTTCTCGTCGCCTTCTCGGCCACGGCCTCCGCATTGCCGCCGGTGGTGTCGAGCTCCGGGACCGACGACGACACCGAGATCACCCTCACCATCCTCTCGGCGACGATCCTCGGGGACTCGCGGTCGCCCTGCACGGTGCGCCTCACCGATGCTGGCGAGGATGTCGAGCTCTCGGATGGCGACGAGGTCTTCGTCTGGGTCTACGAGGACGACCTCGCGGGCGACGACCTCATCTTCGAGGAGACGTTCGTCGTCACGGCCGAAGAGGTCGCCGGCGGGATCGACCGGACTTTCGACTGCACCGGCGACTTCGGCGACGACATCGGCGGCAACCTCGAACTCTACGCGGACGCGCGCATCGAGAAGGCTGCTTGCGGGTTCACGTGCATCTGGGACCGCCCGACCAGCCGGAACATCGACGTCGCCGAGGTGATCGACGACGAGGCCGAGGATGACGACTCGGAGACCGACGCCGGTCGCGTCGAGGCGGGGCTCACCAGCGACCGGGCCTCCCGCGACCACGACTACCTCTCGATCGCGCTCGACAACCCGTCCGACATCACCGTGACCGTCATCCACGATCCGGCGTACGGAGCCATCGCGGCCGAGTTCGAGGGCCCGGACGGCGAGCGCCTGCCCGACGCCACCCGCCACGAGGGCGGCTTGACCTTCGAGCTGACCGGCCTTCCCAGGGGCGTTTACCTGCTCCACCTCCAGCCGACCGAGCGCCCGGATTACAACTTCTACGACGTCGACCTCGCGATCGACGCCATCGACGTCGAGTGTACCCCCGAGGAGACCGACTCCACGGACTGCGGTCGTTGCGGCGTCCGGACGCGATCGTGTGGGAGCGACGGACGTTGGGAGAGCTTCGGCGAGTGCACCGACGAGGGCGCGTGCGACCCGGGATCGGTCGACGAGTCGTCGTGCGGGGACTGCGGCACGGTCCGGACCGTTTGCAGCGTGACGTGCGAGTGGGAAGCCGGGGAGTGCACCGACGAAGGTGAGTGCGCCCCCGGGGCCGTCGACGCGCAAGCCTGCGGCGTCGGTGGCACCCGGGAGCGGACGTGCGTCCCGTCTTGCGAGTGGACCGCGTTCAGCACCTGCGACGAGCCGTCCGGACCGGACTGCTCCGCCAGCCACGGCGGAAGATGCGAACGCGACGATCAGTGCTGCGACGGGTGGTCGTGCCTCGGGGGCGCAGAGGAGCCCTGGTTCCCGAGCGGGTACTGCGGGTCCGTGGGCTGCACAGACGACACCGACTGCCCGACCGGCTCCTGCGTTTCCGTGTTCGGCACCCGCACTTGCATCGCCGCCTGCGCGGGCGATGTCGACTGCGTCGCCGGCAGTCGCTGCCTCGACTTCGGTCCGCAGAACGGCTGCGCGCCCCCGTGCGACATCGACGACGACTGCCCCGACCCGGCGCTGCCGCGGTGCGACACCGGCGCCGGGATCTGCGTGGCGGGCGACGACCCGGGGGAGGACACCGGAACGCCGCCCGACGCGGGGCGACCCGACGCGGGAACGGACACCGGCGGTTCGGGCGCTGACACAGGCGCGCGGCCCGACACCGGCGGCACCACGAACGACGGCGGTGGCACGGGCGGGGGCGTCTCCGATGCGACGGGAGGCCGACCGACGCGAGACCCGTCGGAAAGGGACGCTGACGATGACGACGACGACGGCGGCGGCGGCCGAAAGCGCGGCTGCGCCGCCGTCACCGGAGTCGCCGACCCAATCGCGATCCCCTTGCTGCTCGCGTTCGCGTGGCGGCGAGGGCGCCGAACGTCGCGGTCGGGAGAATAGCCTGACATCGCTGCTTGCGGCGATCTCGACGTTCGCCGAGGATGGGCAGACCCCCCCCACCGACAGACGATGACGCACCAACGCTTCGCGACAACCCTTCTCCTGGCCGGCTCGCTCGCATTCGCGCTCGGGTGTGCCAACGAAGATCCCGAGCAGCGTCCGACCACGGGTTTCCCCGGCGGAACCGGCGGGACCGGCGGAACCGGCGGCGGGACCGGCGGAACCGGCGGCGGGACCGGCGGAACCGGCGGAACCGGCGGGTTCGATGCCGGGGGCGCGTCCGACGCGGCGCCGTTGGACACGGTCACAGCAGACGTCTCGGCTCCCGATGCCGGCTCCGGCGGCGGCTGGTCGGCGGGGCCGGACATCCCGGTCGTCGAGTGCGTCGGCGAGGGTCCGTCTGGGGGCGCGAGCATCCGGGAAGCGTCGATCGACAACGACTTCCTCATCATGATCGTCGCTTACGCAGGTGGGTGCGCGGAACACCGATTCCGAACGTGTTGGGACGGTGCGTTCGTCGGGCCGGAGCCGCTCCAGGCCGTGCTCGGGCTCCAACACGACGCCGGCGGGGACTCGTGCGAGACGCGGGTGACCGAGACCCTGCGGGTGCGCTTGGCTTGGATTCGCGACACCTGGCTGGCCGCGTTCGGGGGACAAACCGGCAGCGTGGTGATCGCGCTCGACGAGCGCCGGTTGGTCTACGAATTCGACGCCTGCAGCGGGCTCGAGCTGCCGCCCTGTCCACCGGAGTGCCCCGAAGGCGCATTCGAACGTTGTGGCGCGGAGTGCGACATCGAGACCGACGAGGCTTGCGGCAACGAGATCGGCGACAGCATGGAATGCCTCGAGGGCCTGTGGGCGTGCAACGTCCACGCGCCACTCGGCACGGGTTGCAACCTGGTCTGCGAGCGTTGACACGGGCCCGGCAGCGCCCGGTAGTGTCTGGTCCGAGCGCGCTCGCCGCGGACATGGCCGACGCGGCCTCCGCCCGCGGACCCGAGATTCGCACCGGCGACGGCGGGGAACGCGTCAACGTTGATCGACCGTCTGACCGCCGGTAGCGTGGACGACTCTCTCCAATCACAGCCCACCCTCGGGGGTGGCCCTTCCCGGAGATATCCGTGACCAGATTCCTGTGTGCGATCGCGTCCGCCCTCGCGTTGTTGCTCGTCGCTCCCCTGACCTCCCACGCGGGCCTCCTGTGCAACGACGACTGCGCGTCCTCCGGCGACGGCGAGTGCGATGACGGAGGCCCCGACTCGCTCTACGACATCTGCCCGCTCGGCTCCGACTGCACCGACTGCGGCTCACGCGTCGACCCCGAGGAGGAACCCGAGGGGATGTTCGCCGACGAGCCCGAAGGTGCCGACGAATACGGCGGCGCCGGAGACGAGCCCGGATGCGAGAACACGTGCAGCTCGTCCCACGACGGAGAATGCGACGACGGCGGCCCCGGCTCACTCTACGACATCTGCGAATACGGCACCGACTGCGCCGACTGCGGCGCGCGCTGAGGACACGCTCCGGTCGAACTGCGACCGGGAGCCGTCCGACCTATTCGAAAACGAAGTTGCTCATGGAGCGCCGGTTCCGGAAGACGTTGCTCTCGTAGTCCTGGATGTTGTCCTGTTGCATCTCGCGCATGCGCCCCTGCTGCCCTCGGAGCAGGTCGCCCGGCTCGGCGCCGTGCGCCCAGCCGGTGTTGATCTGGCTGGGGGCGGCGAAGCGATCGTCGGTGCCTCCGCGGTAGACCGCATAGGCGTCACCGACGCGGGCGAGCACGTGTGCGTTGGAGTTGTAGCCGGCCAGGTGTACGAGCCCGCGCAGATCGGTCTCGCCGCTTTGCGTCGCGCCCGCGCCAGGATGCGCGATGCGGACGAGCGCGCCCTCGTGGGGCTCTCCCGTGCGGTCGGTGACGCCGACGTGCAGCGACGCCGCCGCGGGGTCTTCGACGATGTCGAGCTGCAGGTCGGACACGACGGCCAGGGTACTCGCGAGCGTGGTGTCCGATCGCACGAGGACGAGGTACGCGCCCGGCTCGCGCAGATCGAGATCGACTGTGTGCTCGGCGAGCGCTCCGAAGTTCATCGGTAGCTCGAACGTGGCCTCGAGCTCGACCGGGATCCCGGACAACACGATATCCTCGACCGCCCGGATCTGCTTCTCGCGCAGGAAGAGCCGTTCGAGGTCCACGGCGTACGCCCAGACATCGACCTCGTCGACCGCCCGCACGCGCAGCGGGAGCTCCAGACCGCGACCGGGCGGCGCGTCGACCACCGCCGGAACCCTCAACTCCGGCGACTCCAACACCGAGAGCGCGGACTGCGCGTCGGGGAACGCGGAGCGCACCGCCCGGTAGGCCTCGATCGCGGCCTCCAGGTCTCCCTCGGCATGGGCGATCTGGGCCAGTGCCAGACGCGCACGGTCGCGGTCGCCCGACCAACGCTCGCCGTAGGGTTGCTCTACGATGCGCGTGAAAATCCCGCGTGCGTTGCCGTACTCTCCCTGGCGCTGGTGACCGTAGGCCGTCATGAAGTCGAACGAGTCGACGAGGTCGGTGTCCGCATAACGGGTTCCGAACGCCGTCCCCAGGCGCTCGATGCGATCCCAGTCCTCGAGCTCGCTCACCACGTGCAACTGTTGCAACGCCGCCTCGGCCGCCCGCTCCTCCTCGCCGTAGCGGATCAGGTACTCCGACAACCACACATCCGCCGTGCGACGGAAGCGCCGAGCGGCGAAACGCCCCTCTGGAGTGTCGGGTTGAGCCTCGGCCCGCTGGACCAGCATCTGGGGCAGGTTGAACAACGACTCGGTCACCGACGGGATGTCCGGATAGGCGCGGGTCAGGTCGTGCACCAGGCGCAGGCCCTCGGCCACCAGCCCGAGATCGACCATCTGCTCGCCTGCGCCGACCTCGGCGAGGAAGCGCAGGTTGAGCACGGCGTCCCACGCCCGACGGGCGTAGTCGAAGTCGCCCGCCCGGGAGAACGTGCGAGCCACTTGGACGAGCTCGGACTCGTCGATCGGCGCCAGCGGCGCGCGGGATTCCAGGATCCCGAACAGCGCGCGGATCGCCTCGTCGTCTTCCAACGCCAACGCTGCGCGGAACGCCGCTTCGCCGGTGCGCTGCACTTCGCCCTGGTTCAGATCCGCCGATTGCAGCAGCGGCCGCAGGAGTGCGAGGGCCGCACGCGCGCGCTCCTCCTCCAATCCCTCGCGGTCGCCCATTCGAGCCTGTAGCGCCGCTCCGAGAGCCAGCCGCTCGTCCTGCGAGAGGTCATCCCCGCCCGGGGGCTCGACCACCTGCCCGGCGAGACGGGCCTCCGACTCCACGCTCGCCGACACCGTCGCGAACGTCCTGGGCGCCGTGACCGCGAGCAGGGTTCCGTCTGGCGCACGCATCACCGAGGGCTCCCACTCCACCGGCTCCGAGCCCAGCCCGACCACCCGTACCTCGAACGTGAACGCGCGCCCGCTCCCGCCGCGCAGTCGCAGGCGGCGGCCGTCGGCCTCCCGCACGGAGAGTCCCGTCGTGCTCCCCGGCACGTACTCGGTACCCGGCGGAGCGTAGGTCACGAGCTCCGCGTCGTGATGTGCCGAGCCCGGGAGTCTCCCTCGAACCCTGAGCCGTCGTCCGACCGTCGCGACATCGGTCGCCGACATCGTGGTCCAGTCACCGACCAGCAGGTCTTCTCCCTCGAACCAGGGCCCCTGTCGAACCGCCTCCACGCTCACCTCGAGGGTCCCGGTCGCGGCGGCGCTCGAGAGCGTGAGGTCGACCACCACGGGCCCGCCGACCGCGGTGAAGACCACCGCCTCGTCACCCGCCGCCAGCGCGTGCTCGGCGACGCCGGACGATGCTGCCGCGAGGGACCGCGACGCCGTCGACGCCCGAAGCTCGCCGCCCCCGCCGAGAATCGCCGGGTCTGCGAAGAGCAGTGCCCTCACGGCCGCACCGATCACCGCATCGGCACCGTTGGAACGCCGAGCCGCCGGCTCTCCGCTCGCAGCGGACAACAGGCTCGACGGCGCGATCGGAAGAGGCTCTCCCAACCTGGCCAACGCCTCGAGCGAGAGCGCCCTCCCGAGCGTGTTGGCGGACGTCGCTGCGCTGCTCAGGGTCGGCACAAGCGCCACGGCGTCTTCTCGTTCGCCGAGCAAGATGGTCGCCAGCGCGAAGGCGCCGACCACGTCTGGCGTCTCGACCCCCGGCGCGCGAGAGAGATGCATCAGCGCGGCCCGGGCCTGCGCGTTGTCCGGCACCTGTCGCGCGACCGCCAGCAGGGTGTGCGCCCGCGCGGACACCTGGTCCTCCGCAAGGGTCTCCAGGCGCCGAAGCAGCCAGTCCGAGCCGGTGAATCGGTCAGGCAGATCTCCGCCGGCCGACGCCGCCCGTTGGGTGGCGATCCAACGACGCAGTCGTCCCGCGTGCGGCTCCTCGTCGGCGAGCACCTCGGCCAACGCGTCGTAGGTGAGCATCTGCTCCCGCCAGAAGGCCGCGTCGCTGTCCACCACCGCATCCGGAGACAGCAACGTGCGGATCGCCTCGGAGATCGTCGGCTCGGCCACCCGAACCCGCGCCGTCGTCGCCCGCCCCGCGTCGATGCGTACGCTCTCACCCTCGGCAAGCACGAGCTGGTGCCTGGCGCTCTCGCCTTCCACCGTGGACGCCACGGCCAACGACGTGGGCGTACTGTCGACGTCGACCCAGGCTCCAGAGGTCGCGATCGTCGCGTCCCCGAGTAGGATCGGCCCGCGATCATCGACCGACGTCGACTCGTACACGACCACGTCGACGCGGTACCAGCCGCGAGAGAGCGGCGCCGCGGACAGGTCGATCGTCGCCCTCCCGTCGGCAGCGGTGCGGCCGCGCCACCAGACCAAGGGCTCGTGCCGCG
Source organism: uncultured Myxococcales bacterium (assembly GCA_964520965.1). Taxonomy (GTDB): domain Bacteria; phylum Myxococcota_A; class Bradymonadia; order REDH01; family REDH01; genus CAZFPM01. Next base: position 3,375 of record CAZFPM010000061.1, on the reverse strand, counting down.
GGTCCACACCGGTCGCGCCGGGCGCATGGGCGACGGCGCCGAAGTTGGCCTCCCCAGCCGATCGGCTCGAGACACGCCCGGCTCCACCGACCGACCCCGACGCACCGTAGCCGTAGCCTCCACCGATGATCTCCAGGGCCCGGAACTCCTCGTCCGCGAGGTCGAAGGCGGCCGCGTTCATCTGTGCGAATCGTTGCTCGGCCTGCCACGCGAGTACTTCGGCGTCGATGGCATTCGTCGCCGCTCGGTGCGCCCACGCAGCCGAACCCGCGCTCACCCCGAACATCCGGGCGACCGAGCGCGCGAAGAGCGGAACCACGGCGTTCACGGCTGGCGCCCGAGAGGGGCGCATCGCCACGAACACGGGCGCCTCGACCGGGGCACCCGCCCCGTCGTTCACCGTGACGACCAGCTCCGGGGACGCATCCGAGGACACCACGGCGTTCACCGTGAGGGTCCGAGCCACCTCGAACGTCCGCACGACCGGTCGAACCTCCGGCGCCGCGACCCCCACCGGGGTCAGGACCAGCGTGGCAGGACCGACGAGGTCTGGCGGCAGGTCGAGACGCCACTCGTCGCCAGACCGCACGACGCGCTCTTTGTGAATGCCGACCCCCTCGAGGGTCGCCAGCATCGGCAGACCCTCGGGCCCCTCGACGGCGAGGTCGTGGCCGGAGAGGTGCTCGACCGAGAGCCAGGTGTTTGGCCCCGACGGCCCCTCGAGACCGCTCAACTCGATGACGACACCCGGCTCCACAATCGACACGGGAAGGTACGCCGACGACGCGAACCCGTCGCGACGGAGCGCCTGGACCGCGAGGGTGTATTCGCCGGCAGCGAGCGCCGGGAGATCGACCTCGATAGACCCGTCGTCGAGGTTCCATTCGAAGTAGCCGACCGTCTCCGCAGTCGGCGTGCCGACCACCGTCGGCGGCAGCCAACCCGGATCGACCAGCGGCGTTTCCGGGGCGGGATCGGGAAGGCGGACCAGGTGCCCGAGCACGCGCGCATCCTCCCCGCCGCTCCACCGGACCGTCGCCGCGCCCGCGACTCCGGGGCGCAGGATCGGCAGGTCGACCTCGATGGATCCCGGATCTTCGAACACACGGACGCCGAAATCCTGGCCGGCGATCCGGGCGCTCGGCGCAGGCAGTCCCGGTGTGAGGTGGATCGGCACCTCGAGACGACCGTCGACGTCGGTGTGCCCCAACAATCGGTCGCCGAGGCCGTCACGCAGATCACCCCTGAACGGGACCCCGACACGCGGTTGATCCCCGACGCCGCGCAGAGACGCGACGACCGTCACCCGATCTCCCAACGCCCCGGGGCTCGGCTGGTGCACGCGCGTGACGTCACCGCGCGGTCCGATACGCGCCACCCGCAGCGGTAGCGAGCGCCCCTCGACGGTGAACGTGTACTGCCCGTCCGGGAGGTCGTCGGGAAGCTGGAACGACGAATCGAGCACGCCGTCGACGACCGTCGCGTTCCACTGCGAGAGCAGCTCCCCGCCGGCTCTGAGCGTCACCGTGCTGATCTGACTCGGCAACAGGCGGGGGAACTGACCGTGGGCGACGAGTCCCGCGATCCGGACGGTCTCGCCGGGCAGCGCTTCGTCCCGATCGAGCATCGCCCACGCCGCCCGGTGCTCGCTGTCCGCCTCGCGCATCGGCGCTGCGTCGGGGCCGGGACCGTCGACCGTCGCCCAGGTCGCCCCGCGGCGGCCCAACGCCAGCACCTCGACCCGTCCTGGCGCATTGCGGGTGGTGAACAACCCGTTGGCGTCGGTCTCCCCCTCCGCCACGACCCGTGACCCATCGGTGACGACGACCCGAGCACCGTTTGCCGGCGTCCCGCGGGCCACGTCGACCACGAGGACGACGATGTCTCCGCCGGTGACCCGGGTCACCAGCTCGATGTCCGACACCCGGACGAGCGCCGAGGCGCGTTGCTCTTCGCCGACGATCTCGACCGCGTGCAACCCCGGCGCGAGCCCCTCGAGCGGCAGACGCCCGTAGCTCGGGCCGAACCCATCGCCATCGAGATCCGGCGCGTCGAGCGACACGGTTCGCGTCGACTCCGGCGCGATGAGGTCGACATCGATGCCGCCGATGTCTGCCAGCGAGCCCATCGACCGGAGGTGATCCTCGACATCGATCCCGTGGAAGCGGAGCTCGACCTCGCCCAGGCCGTCGGTCCGCACCAGGAGCTCGGGCGTCTCGTCCGACCGGAACGTTCGCGCCGCGGCGACCTCCAACGCCTCTGGACGCCCGACCATCCCGAGCTCGGCGCGGATCGACCGGGCACCCTCGAGCTGCCCGTTGGCCTCCATGAGGGCGATCGCCGCGCGCCAGGCCGTGTCGGTGTCCGCAGAGCGAAGCATGGGGACCGCGTCCTCGACCCGACCGGCCGACGCCAACAGTCGACCCGCGAGCTCACGCGCTCGTGACTGCTCCGCAGGTTCCTCCTCTTCCAACGCTGACAGGGTCGCCAATGCTCCGTCCAGGTCGCCAGCCCGCCGGGCTGCCTCGACCTCGGCCATGCGGGTGCCGATCCACGCGACGCGGATCCGGTCGCGGACGGCCGGGCGCGAGGACAGCCCGCCGACCTCGAGCCACAGCGCTCTTGCGGTCTCCGGATCGCCGGCCCGCGCGAACGCGTCGGCCAGCGAGAGCAGCCCGTCGACGTCCCGGTCTCCGCCGGTCGTCGTCGCCGAGGCGACCTCATCGCGGGCTCTGGCCAGGTCGCCGGCCGCGATCCGCTGGTGGACGAGCGCCTGGCGCAGCGCAGCGGCGCGCGCGTCGTCGAGATCGTGGGCCAACGCGATCTCCAACGCTTCGATCGCGGACGCCGACTGCTCCATCGCGGCGAGTGCCTGCGCAGCGCCCGCTGCCTCCGCCGCCCCGCAGTTGCGGGCGACGTACCAGTGCATCGCCGGGTCCCACCAGAGCGTTGCGAGCGCGGCGCGATCCGCGCAGGCCAGTTCCCCGTCGGGGTTGCGACGGATGCGCGCCTCGAGCGTGGCCGCGTCTCCCGCGAGGCGCGCCCGATGGTGTTCGGCCTCGTCGGCCCACTCGCCGCCCGGGTCGAGGGAGAGCGCGACGCCGAAGAGCATCTGCACCCGGTACGGGTTCGGCGCGACGCCGTGCTCGTCCGGCGTCATGTCGGCCCGCGCGAACGCCATCACGTCGGCGACGAGCGCGCGACGGCGCTCCGGGTCGACGAGGCGCTCCGTCTCGTCGAGGAAGACGTCGAGGGCCTGGGGGACTTCTCCGCTCTCGTCGAGGCACTCGCTGCGCAGAAACCGCGCACGCCCCCGCCACGGATCGTCGGTCGGCGCGTCGGATTCCAGACGCTCGAGTTGACGCAGCGCCGCAC